>CAYPST010000003.1:0-112047 GCA_964413425.1 uncultured bacterium | reverse complement strand
ATTCCCCGCTGATGCGCGCCATCCGCAGCCACTTTGACCATCCGATTCCATTCCGGGCTCAGCCATTCCAGTGGTTCGGCACCGATGTCCACTGCGGACGGCGGCATGGCAATGGGATTGATCTCCACCCCGCCGATACCCGCTTCACGCAGCACATCCAGCTCCCGCAGAATTTCCTTCTCATTGACCCGGTCACCATTCCACCACCAGCGCACAAACGGCCGGGCCTCCGTCGGAGGATGCTGAAAGATGGAATACAGCTGATCTGATTCTCCGGCACATCCTAATAGCAGGAGCGATAAGGTAATGCTGCACAGCAAAATTAGCCGGAATTTCACCTTGGAAACATGTTGCATATTGAAGCATCCGTAGTTCATCGTTCATCATCTTTGCAATGGATGTCGTATGTGTATCGACGTCCAGGTCGCCTGATACACCAGTTCTGTTCGATCACGATTCCACCGCTTCAGGCCACCACTCCCTGATTCGCTGTCGAAGCTGCCGGACCTGATCCGGATTCGCCTCAGCAAGATTCCGCTGTTCGTAAGGATCGCTGCCGAGGTTATACAATTCCGGACTGCTGTCAGGTGTGTTCGGTTCTGCCGGAAGGATTAATTTCCAGGAACCGGCCACTGTAAAAGAGTATCGAAGGCTGGCCCTGGGATCATCAATATCCACGGCATCGTGCGTGTAGGCTGCCCCGAAAACCGCCTCGCGCTCCTGCACAGCATTCCGATCCAGAAGGTCCACACCCTGCATGGCCCGGGTGGGCGCTAATCCGCAGGCATGTAACGTGGTAACCGCCAGATCAATGCTGCTCGCCAGGTTGATGTCATCCCGCCTCGAGGTCATGTGCCCCGGCCATCGGGCCATAATCGGCGTACGTACCCCTCCTTCGTATGGGGACCGCTTAGATCGGGGCGCGTAACCCGCTGCATCCAGCTGCTGAATCCACCCATTATCACAGACGTAGAGCACCAGAGTCTCCTCTGTTAATCCCCGGTCATCCAGAAAGGAGAGCAGGTCTCCGCAGGTTTCGTCGAACCACTCACACATGGCCCAGTATCTGGCGATATGAATTGAATCGGTTTTATCACGGTATTTTTTCAACAGCCGTTCCGGTGGATTATGCGGCCGATGAGGCAGAAAAGGCGCATACCAGATGAAGAACGGATCCTCGCCGGCAGTGTCGATGAAATCGTACATGGACTGCATGGTTTCCCGGCCGATTTTCAGACCTTCGTCGCCGTGGCGTCCGCCCCGTTCCATATCTCCATGGGTCATTCCAGCGGTGAATCCGCCCCGGCTGTAATGCCCCAGCCACCACTTACCGCTCTGAAAACTGACATACCCCCGCTGCTTTAACATCCGGGGGATGGTGGGTACTTCGTCGATGTGCCCGATCATCTTCCGCCGCAGTTCCTTTCGCTCTTCGGGCCATTTTTGGGGACTATAGCTGGGTCCTTCCCCAACAGCGGGCGGATCATTACTGGTGATTTTATGTTGATGCGGATGCAATCCGGTGACAATGGATGCCAGAGATGGACAGCAGAGAGGGACCGTCGAGTATCCCCGCGGATATAGCACACTTTCCGAAGCCAGTTGATCGAGATTCGGCGTCTGGATCGCTTCATGCCCCATGAAGCCGTAATCACCCCATGCCTGATCATCAGAAATGATGTAGACCACATTTGGAGCGTTTCGACTGCCAGTTTGAACAAGTCCACATGAAGCCAGGGCTATTCCGCCGGACATCAAACCCACCTGTTTCAAAAAGTGACGTCTATTCATGGTTGACCAAGACAACTTGTGGCTGATATCGTTTTTTCTGTTATCTGACATTTGCAGTACTCCTTTTTTACTAATGAGAGTGTCTAAAAACAGTCCCAAAGGGCTCCATTTCGGGGAAATCATTCATGTACACAATAGTTGAACTCAACATACATTAACTTTATATCGAATATACATACCGGACTTGTTTGAGTACAGGGAAGCATTGTTCATTCATTTTTTCTTTCTTTGCCCCATCCAAACAAGTTCTCGTGGCCGAAGATCCAACGGACTCCTGCAAAGGATCTCATGCCGAAAGTGGCCCTTTAGCGCAGAGACTCTCTTGAAACGGGGCAAGAAATTTTCTAAACAGACTCATGAATGAATAACCTCAGAGAAAGAATGATCTCAACCCCTTTATCCAAATGGTAACCACACCGTAAACCTTTTCCAGCGATAGTATCTGAACCTCAGAATAACGAACCGCAGAATGACGGATTTTGGAGGAGGAGGCTGAGAGAAATCCATACATTGCTGCGGTTCGTCTTTTAACATCCACTATTTACTATCGAGCCTCCGGTCGGAAGTGGATCTTCAGAATCGTCAAATCAGGCAATATTCTGGATAATCTGTGTGTATATCCGAACGGGCCCGAGCAGTCCGGACTCCATCAGCGGGTCATCTTCATCGTAGTGCCGCCAAGTAGTCCAGGTGTAGCGACCGGTTTGCCTGCGATAGCGACCGGTCTGCAGTTCCTGTTCAGCCAGTTGAAGCCAGATATCCCAATTGATGGGAATCGCGCCCCATCTCTCGTGATCCTCGAACGGTCTCAGATCAGGTTTGGCCTCATCCCCTATTAACCGGTTCGGCCAGAGATTGGTCACCTGAACCTCCAACTGGTTCTTTCCTGATTGAATGGCATCGGACACATTCACACGGAAGGGCGGTTTCCAGATGATTCCCAGGTTGTGTCCGTTGAGAGTCACCTCGGCAATATTATAAACCCGTCCCAGGTCCAGCAAGAGCAAACGCCCGTCTGCTATGAGTTCCGACGAGATTTGTATTGTCTTTTGGTAAGTAGCCGTCCCCGAAAAGTGCTGAATGTCGGTGTAGGGATGGTCAATCCAGGAGATCAGGCTCTGAAAAGTCGTTCGCTCGGGGGCGCCCAATCTGGCGGGAAACCGCACAGTCCAGGGATCGGTGATCTCAACCGGGTCAGGAACAGCTTCCACCCGCACCGTCTGCCGGGATCCATCGGCCATTCGCAGCTGATATTCCCCGGTTTCCCAGGCATGCAGCTGGATTGAGCCAGCCTCGGCTTCAATCACCTCGGCCGCCGGAAAGACAGTGACCCAGGGTTGGTCCGGAAGGACCAGCCGGGTGTCTTCATTCACGGTGACGGTATGCGTCTGCTCCCCGACACTATACTTCACATACAGCTGCTTGCCGCTGTTGGGGGCAGGATCGCTGGGAATATGCTGGCCAGGAACAATCTGGAGCATATTATCTTTAATGCGACTGGCCAGCTGCTGAGTGACATCAATCTTCCTTGAGGAATCACTCAGTACCCCAAACGTCGCCTGAATAATCTCCAGGGGTGGCTGGTTCTGGTTGCTCACATCAAGAATGTGCCGTCCATTATGCCGGGCGTTAACTACTGCATTCCGTCCAAATTCCGACTCCCGGAACACCACGAACACTGATTCTGCCGGTTTCAGGAGGAGCGGCATCCGGGTTCTGCCTTCCTGTTCTTGGTACATGGCTATTTTGCGGATACTTCCTGTTTCAGGATGCCACAGCTCCGGTGCGCTGGCTGTCACCCGGAAGGAGCATTCCACGTTCACAAAACGGTGCTCCTGGTTTGAAATAAAATACACCTCTGCATTGTCAATCTTTCGATGGATATATTCAATGTCGGGATCATCACCGCCCGTATATTCGAAATCCGGCTGTCTGCCCAAATCAGCGAGAACCTGTTCAAGATCCGCACCCCAATACACCCGGCCTTTCCCATAAACATGCCTGGTAGAAGTTCTGCCATTGGTATCACCCCACATCTCCTCAACCAGCGCCTGGACCTGCTTATCGCAATCCGGATGATTTGATAAACTCGGGGATCTGGTTGGCTTCGGACCGACTATCGTGGCGCCACTCCGCACCAGGTCACGAATCTTGCGGACAACTTCGGGACGCAATGTGCGATCAAAGTGCGGCAGAACCAGGACGCTGTACCGCATGCCACTGGGCAGCACTAACTCACCATTTTCTACTTCCAGCTGCATCAGAATATCGGTAACAAAGACGTCATAATCATACCCCTGTGGTGGAACCGGCTGGAGTTGGTGCTCTCGTACCAGGGTATTCGGCGCATTTTCACCGAAATAGTAGCAGAGATCGGCCACGAACCGACCTTCCTGCAGCATATACTGCGTCCGGGACAGATAGGTTAACCACCCAGTGGACTGGCTCCACCAGGTGTTTCCCCGGTTCATCTGAAATCCATGGGGCCCCATGGTCATGCCCGGCTTGAAATCCGGCCACGGATGATGCGCATAGTCGTGGAAGATAAACCGGTTGATTCCCTGGCAGTAGAAATAATCACCCAATGCTTTGAGCGAATACGGATGGTTGATCCAGGCAGCGTTTTTTCCTCCGGCTGTAAAGGTTTCCGACCCCACATATTTCTTTCCGTGCGCATGTGCTGACGAGGCAGACAATTTGCTGGACCACCAATGCCAGGCATCGTACCGGTTAACCCAGAATTCTCCCATGGGGATGTGCGCCTGGCTGGCGTTTATAAAATCATCGAAATTCCCGCTCCTTCCATAGGGTTCCACGTATAATTGCAATCCGTTTTGCTCGCATAACTCAGCAAAGTGGCCGTAGTAATTCTCAGCAAACATATCGGCAATCGTCCGGCGAAAATCCCACAGAAATCGCTCACTCACTTCTATACTTTCGATCACCCGACCTGTGATACACGGCAAATACGCCAGGAGATTATGCGCGCGCCGTCTGCGGAATTCCTCAGCAAACTGTTGGGTCCAGTTCTGAGCACGAACTTCGTAACTGTCAATAAGCACACTGTTCAACGTTCCACCAGCCCGGGGACCGGCATCCTGGATCACTTTTGTGACGATCCCATCCCAGTGGGCTTCTGCCCCTTCTTTGCTGAGCTTGTCACATTCCAGCCCCAAACCTTCCGGTGGTGCCGGATGGTTGGTAACACCGGTCGTGGTATACCCGAACCGAACCACGGTCCAGTGCCCTTCCGGCACCTCCCAGTTCAGCCGTCCGTCCACCTGCATCCGATCTGTCAGATCAACGACCTGCCGGATTGGGATCACCTCTTCCGGAGAGATACTCCTGGTATCCGGCTCCGGGCGATCCTCTCGCTGATACCCGGCTTTGGTTCGCCAGTTATTGAGCCGGAAACCGTCTCCTCCCTGCCGCTCGCCAGCTGGGGTCGGGAAAGCCAGCACAGCGATATCGTGGTAGTAATTGTGGTTTGACTCCGGTTCCTCCAACCATACGTCAAACTCCTCCTGGGGTCCCTTAATTTGCACCTCACTCCACACCACGGTTTTCATCGATGTCTCGGGTGTGATCCAGGGACCGCCGCTGGATGACCATCCTGCACAGTTGTGGAAACACATTTCCAATCCCAGTGAATCCGCTTTCTGGATGGTGTGGGCCATCAGTTCATGCCATCTGTCGCTGTCGTACCCGACCGGACCACGGGGAATGCGATCCGTTACATGGAACGCCTGAAAACCTCCCAAACCTACTTCTTTCATTGCTTCCAGATCCCGAGTTATGCCGTCTTCGGTGACATTTCCATTCATCCAGTGCCACCAGGTGTGGGGTTTTGCAGAATCCGGGGGATTACGGAACCTGGATTCCAGCCCGGCGGTCGGTTGCTTTGAAAGTGCACTCTGGGGTAACGGAAGTACCGTAATAACATAACCTGCAGCCATAGTTTTTAAAAACTCACGTCTGTTCATAGATCATTCCCTTCTGTAAATTTCATTGTTCAAACTACGGTGAATATCTCTCAACTCTTTTCCTACCAAACGAATGAGAAAAAAATACCTGACCGGGAATTCGCAATCTTAGCCTCCATGCCTTCCATGCCTCCGACGCTCTGCAATAGCCTGGCTGTGCCAGCTTCAGGAATTCCCAGCGTTTCCTGATTTGGAATTTCATACGGTTTATCTCCAAGACCGGTTTTCAGAGAAAATGTTGAGCACCCCTCTTAATCCTCCCGAAAATATGGTTCGTCATGGGAATTCTTTGTTTTTTTCCTGATCTTGATCTTCAATCTCAAGAGCTATCAGCCCCGGGCTTTGGAAATGCCCTCCAATTGCATTCAGCCAGTCGTGCAGCCATTCAGTCAATCCTCCAATCATCCAATCACCCAATCAACTGATCAGTCACTCCTCGTTTTCCATGTGTCATTTCGACTTTCTACCCCGTCAATTTTTCGCTGTTCAATCGCTTGATTATCCGGTCGCATTCATTCCTGAGGTCAACCAGCACGTCAAAGTACGCATCCCGCCAGGCCAGATTTACTGTCTCATGAGGATCAACGTGCAGATCGTAGAGTTCTTCCGAGTTGGTCTGATGTCTGTAGCGTAGGTATTTCCAGCGATCGGTGCGAATCCCTTCGCTCTGTGGGATGTCATGCCGCTCGAACAGATGCTCACAGAACACATAGTCCCGCCAGTTCACGCGCTCATCGTTCACCAGCGGCACCAGACTTCGTCCCTGAAGGCTGTCCGGAATTCGCACGCCGGCGAAATCCAGCATGGTCGGCGAGATATCGATATTCAGAGCGAAGGCATCCAGCACCCGCCCCCGCTTCGATTCTGTCAACCTGGGATCATAGACGATCAGGGGGACCCGGATGGAGAGATCGTACATATACCATTTGCCCGCAAATCCTCGCTCACCCAGGAAATAACCGTTATCCCCCATGAATATGATGACAGTATTGTCCGCCAGTCCCTGGGCTTCCAGTGCATCCCGGATGCGTCCGATGGTTCGGTCGATACCGGTCACCATCCGGTAATAGTCCTTGACCATTTCCTGATATTTCGCCGGGGTGTCAAACTTCCAGTACCACCGGATGCGGTTCAACGACTCCTTGAGAAACAAGGGCTGGGACTCAAAAAATTCACCGCCCCCGGTGAGCGGATCGTGAATCACCACATCCTGATACAGATCATCACAGGCTTTTGGGGGAATATACTGGCGGGGATCGCTGTCCTCTGCGTGAGGTGCGTTATAACTGACTGACAGGCAAAAAGGCTGCATATCACCGGAATCCCGGATAAATCCGATCGCTTCATCGGCAATGAGATCGGTCAAATGCCGTTCTTTCCCGTTGACCGATTTAAAATACGGATTTCGGAATATTCGCTGGTACCAGTCGAACATCCGACTCTGGGATCCCTCAACCACCTGGACGCCGAATTTCCCTACAAAACCGGTTCGATATCCTGCCTCGCGAAGCAGCAGCGGGTAACTGACATCAATATAAGGCCTCGCCAGCGGGGGCGTTCCGAAGGTATTGCCGTGGGTTCTTTCATACATGCCGGTGAACACACTGGCCCGGCTCGCCGCACAGATCGGCGTGGTGACAAACGCGTATTCGAACCGCACACCCTCGGCTGCCAGCTGATCCATCTGAGGGGTTTGGATAATCGGATTCCCGGTACATCCCATGGCATCCCAGCGCTGGTCATCGGTGAACAAAAATATGATATTCGGCCGATCGGACTGCTGTCCGGCAGCCAGACCCGAACGAATAAATGGGCCCAGTGACAACATCCCGATACCAGCCCCTAGAGATTGTAAAAATTCCCGCCTTGATATGACTCGTCTGTTCATAACCTGTCTCCTCTATCGTATTCTCGGAATCATTTTTGACCTACTATTTTATCTATTTTAGTTAGTAATAAAGTATTAACGCATAACCAATAAAATTTCACAGACCCTTATTTCATATTGTTTATAAACTCGCTTCATTCGTAATAACTAAGATCTTGGTTGTGGTTTCGTTAGCGTTATTATTTATTTTTCACCCAATTACTTTCCCATCCTGATTGGTGGCATGTAGCGAGTAAAACGGATCATAGTTTCGCTCTATCCAGGTATCCAGCGTAACCCGGAGATCCTTTTTTACCTTCTGATAGTCAGCATTCTCTGCCTGATTGATCAATTCGTATGGATCGCGCTGCAAATCATACAGCTCCTCACCGTAATGAATGTAGACATTATACTTATAACGATCCGTTCGAATCATGCGAATGGGGCTTACCCATTGCTGCTTGCTATAATACTGACCAATGACATATTTCCGCACATTTCGAGGAGCACCGCCGGTCAGAAATGGTCGCAGCGAATACCCATCAGCCGCCTTCTGCTCCAGCCCCGCAAAATCACGAATGGTCGGCGCGAGATCCGTGGAGATCGCATCATACTGTCGAATCCGACGAGGCCCTTCACCTCCGAAAGCCGAGGGCACCCGAATCATCAGCGGTATGCGCACCATATGTTCATACATGAACGGCCCCTTGAACACCATCCGGTGGTGCGTATCCATGTCGCCGTGATCCGAGGTGACAATGAGCAGAGTATTCTCCAGGAGATCCAGCGTTCGGACGATCTGCAGCACCTTGCCCACCTCCTGATCATACAACCGCGTTTTCTCCCGATAGAACGATCGGTAATACTGCCACAATTTTTCCGGTTGTCGATATAACCGCCGGCCCTGATTATCCGTCATATATTCTTTCTGCACGGGGGGCTTCCCCTCAAAGGACTCTTTCTCCCAGCAGGGCGGCAGCGGAGTCTCCCTGATCTTTTCGCGCACATCCGGTGGGCGCAGGTAGAATGAATCCGGCGTGATGTGATACACGTCATGTGGATTGTGATAGGACAGGAAAAGAGCAAACGGCTGATCATCCCGAGCATGCCTGGTTAAAAAATCTGTGCCACGCTCAGTCACCTCCGGATCACCCACCTGTTTCCACTCCTCATCCCATCCTGTATTCGCCAGCGTATTCCCTCCCAGGTGCCACTTTCCAAAATATCCGGTCTGGTAGCCACCCTGCTGCAGTTCCCGCCCTATAGTCTCCATTGCCAGCGGTTCACCGCCAGAAGCCCCCACATTCCCCATCACACCGGTTTTCGACGGATAGAGCCCGGTCAAAATCGATGACCGGGTTGGCGAACACTGGGGAGTGGGACAGAACATACGGTCAAACACCACACTCTCTTCTGCCAGTTGATCCAGATGCGGAGTTGTAAAGAAAGGGGCCTGATATCCGGCAGCTTCCCAGTGCTGCTGATCCGAAAAGATAAACAGGATATTAGGTCTGGTTCGCCCAGAAACAGTTTTTATACCTAAGAAGGAGCCGATGCCGGACAAGGCCGATGTGGATAGTCCGGCTGCCATAATTTTGAGAAAATGACGTCTTGACTGGGGTGATCCATTTTGACTTATTCCTGCGGATTCCTTGGAGTCCATAAAAGTATTCTCCTTTATCGCCTGTTGCATATTTCCTAATTGTAGATCAAGAGCCTCTACATATCCGAAAGAAATTCACCGATAACAGTTGCTTGATATATTCATGAAAAAATGCGGAAACTTCCGTCATTCCCGGATATTTGCATTGAACCGGTACATGCTTATGTGGTCTGCACAGACTATGAAAAGCCAGAAGGAGGGTATTGAGAAGAATGTGAATGTTCATAGATTCTCTTTCGTTATTTACAGCCAAATTACTTACATATTTTTTACTCAGGTTCTTCTCCTCCAGATAACGGTATCTCCGGGCATGTCTAACGGGCGTTCCCTTTTCGCTGTAGTGACCTTGTAACCATATGCAGAAACTCATGGTCTTATGTAATCTGTCGACATCGCACTCTGCAGGGTTTCCAGATAACCAAATCCATGTCGCATATCCGGTTCCAGGTAGCTCCCTTCCACCCATTCGTTCCAGGCGTTCACCGTAATGATCTGGGGCTGGTTCTGGCGGTGATCCAGGTACTGTTTCGCCTTGATTAAAAAGGACTTAAATGCTTCCGGAATGCTGTTCCGGACAATCGGTCTCCGTTCTTTAAAACGGGGGTTATTATCCCAGCCGATAGACACATGGGGAAGGTAAGGGATTCCGAAGGTTTTCTCATATTGTGGCCACTGTTTAATCGCTTCCATACCCCAGTCCACATAGTCTTTACCGCTACCGGCCACGTGTACCCACTGGTAATGGGTCAAGCTGGAAAACCCAAGACGCTTCACCTCTGTGTGGGTTACGCTTCCCCCGCTGTCCACGGATTCATCCTGCATCATGGAATTTCTCAGCATCAACTGGAGGTGCAGTCCCGGGAATCCGGATTTTTTTACCTCAGATCTGAAATAGTTCAGGGCATCTTCCGTCTGATCAATGCCACCCAAACCCTTGATCAAGTTGGCCAGATCGTAAATATTGAATACCGGTTCCCCGTGGATCTTAAAATACGAAGAATGGTGAAAATACTTATTAATGACTCGCGCCACCACCGTTTCAAAATTTTTCCGGTCGACCGTGCCGGGCCATACGGTCCTGATGCTATCAGACCGGTCGATATCCCATACCGTGCGGGCGTCATGATTGGCCCACATGATGTAGAATTTTACCTTATCGTTGTTCTCGGCCTTCAGATAGCCATCATCTAATGCTTCTTCCAGATATGGGCCCTCATTGTACCAATACCAATCATAGATAAAGATATCGACTCCATACTTTGCTGCGACGTCAATCTTCATCTCCATCACCTCCGGGTTGTCCTCCATCACATATCCCCACAATGGATATCTTGGTTGTATATGCCCTTCAAACTTCGGTCTGGCATCCCGGATCCGCTCCCACTCACCGATATCTCCCCGGTAAAACTCCTTCATCAGCGGCTCCTGGTGATAGGCAGGCCAGACCAGAGCGGCGATTAAATATTCTTTGTTACCGGTCCCATCCCGACCACCCGTTCGGCGATCCCACCCATTCTCTGTGCAGGATACGACTACTAAACCAATCAACAACATCGCGATACTGACTATTGTAAAAATCTTTTTCACTTTCTGTTGCTCCTGCCGTTTTCTCTACCGATGAAGCTTGGCACATACTGCCCTCAGCCATTCAGCAAGCCAGGTATAATTCAGAAGTAATAATGGTATTTCCGTTTTGAGTATGATATCTGTACCATACTTGTCCTGGTATCCATCTTGCCGGTTTATTTTTTTACGTAATCGTCTGGTGAAATTAATAATAGATGCTGTCCCGATAATATAAAGGAATCAATTACCCTTTGTTATGATTGGATTTGCGCCTCTCCTTATATTCGATGATTTTCTCAGGATCCACCGGATCATTCGCTTCTTCGAGAAGGCGTTTCATGGTATGTTCCAGTCTTAACCGAACCTCTGCATATAGGGGGTGGTCTATCAAATTACGCATCTGATATGGATCTGCGGCATTGTCATACAGAATCCAGGGGCCGCTGTGTACCAGTCTGGCATAGGTATACCGCTTGGTGCGAACTCCCCGCCATTCCCGGATGGCGTTCACTTTATAGGGATTCCCGCCCGGATACATCTTCATCAACAGGACCGCATCCCGTTGATCGGACCGCTCCCCCAGCGCTGCTTCAGTGAATGCCTTGCCATCCACTGAATCCGGGCAAGGCAAGCCTGCTAAATCCAAGAGTGTCGGCATAATATCGATTGGTGAGAGCAGGGCATCTGTGGTGATTCCCGCCGGAATCCGTTTTGGAAAACGCAGGAGAAATGGAATTGAGATCGATTCTTCATGTGGAGCTTGTTTGGAAATCATCCGATGGGAACCCAGCATGTCCCCATGATCCGAAGTGAACAGTAAGATGGTATTCTCCCGGATTCCCGCCTGGTCGATGGCTTCCATCAGTCGACCCATACTATCATCGAGAGCTTCAGTGGCAGCATAATACTCCCTTATGACTGTTCGCAGGCGATGCTCATCTTCGACAATCTCCCGACGATGCGCTCGTTGCGCTGCCTCATCAGCCGAGACTCGAACAGAATCGTCCATGATTAACTCATCCACGATCCGGCGCTCCCAGACGTTTGACCGAAATGAAATCTCAGACTTAGGATACTTCTGTGCATAGGATTCCGGCGCCTTGTACGGAGGATGAGGTGGTCCCCAGGACATAAAGAGGCAGAAGGGTTCATTCCGATTGTGCTGGATATATTCCGCAGCCAGTTGGGTTTGAGCCTCAGGTTCATAACCCTGCAGAGGTGTGCGCTGTGGGGAGTCACTGCAGTAAAATGAATCGAAATGATCATGGCTGCAATTCCGAACCGCCCAATAGTCGAATCCCTGTCGGCGGGTTTTAGGAACAAATGGATTCCGATGCCATTCCAGATGCCACTTACCGATATAGCCGGTTGCATATCCATTTTCCTTGCACACCTTCGCGATCGTCGGTAGACCATCTTTCAGGGCTACATCATTATAAACGGTCCCATTGGCCATGGGATATTGTCCCGTCATCAACATGGCCCGAAAAGGTGAACACACGGGGTAAGAGCTGAGCGCATTGGTAAACCGAACCCCTTCCGACGCCAGATGATCGAAATGAGGTGTCCGCACCTGTTGACTGCCATAGCATCCTAATACCTGAGACCGCATCTGATCGGCAAACACTACGATAATATTCGGTCGGGATGACTGTTGCCGGGAGGACCGGGCGGTGAGTCCCGCCGGATAAATCGTACTGCCGGCTGCTCCAATCATCAGATATCGCAAAAACTCTCGTCGTTCCATGGAGAAATTCCCTTTCACTTTTCGCTTTTCATTTGCCTGTAGTAACCAAATGTTTTATGAGTGGAATAATTGTCTCATATCAGTGTCCATGGTTTCCCGAACTGCTATGGTTTAAAATATCCGGTGAAACTATCCTGTAATTCTCTTATATGGCTTCGCCCTCTCACTCCCAACTCTGTTTATAAAATTAGTCGATTTAAGAGCTGGAACCACCTCGCTCGTTCCCAATTGTGATGTGTGTATTTCTTCCGCAGGATGTCTTACTGGATTTTCGGGTCGTTCTTCACTATGAAAAATTATGAACCCTCTTCATCGCAATAGATTTCTGCGAAAAAACTCTTTTATCCTGATAGAAATTCATATCTTTCTGACACCACGAAACCAGGTGCGTAGAGAGCAAACCTCCTGTGAACATGCAGTTACCGCAGTTTGAGGAGATTTCCGGTTTCCTTTATACGGTTTTCCCAGATCCGGCGGGATCGGTTTGGGCATTCGCTCGGGTTATAAACACTTATTTGTGGCACTCTGGCATCCACTTACTTTGATCATCTATATTTATAAATCCTATTCACGAATCCTTCATGAAAATCATGCATTCTTTTTCATACCTTGAGGTCTCAAGTATTAACTATGGAAAAAAGGTTTTTGGTGTCTGGGAGCCCACTCATGTTCCCGACTGGGATCATAATAGAAATTCTCTTCCGGCATCTTTGCCCCCACCGAATCACGCCATGCCGTCAGCATGCGCAGCAATCTGGTAACCTGCTCGGGATGTTCCTTCGCGAGATTGTTCTGTTCTCCAAGGTCGCCATTCAAATTGTATAACTCGACCGGATCCCCATTGAAATATTCTATCAGCTTCCAATCACCTGCACGAATCGCCCCAGCAGGGCTGGTATGATGGTAGTGTGGAAAATGCCAGTACAGGGCTTCCCGACACAGTGAATCGGATTGACGGAATAACGGCAACAGGCTTTCACCATCTATACTCACCGTCGATGGCGCACTGGTGCCTGCGATTTCCAGGAATGTCGGCAAGAAATCAATACTGTTCACTGGCGTGTGGCATTCAGTCCCTGCCTCAACCACACCGGGAAATCGGACCATAAGCGGTACCCGGATCCCGCCCTCATAGAGACTTCCCTTTTCATCCCGCAGTGGCAAATTGGTGGTTGCCACATTGTTTTCTGAGTGTTTGGGCGCTACCGGTTTTTTATCAAACCGCATGCGCAACCCACCGTTGTCAGAATAAAAGACCACCAGGGTGTTCTCTCGAAGCCTCAGGTCATCCAGAGCCGTGAGCAAGTGTCCGATACTGGCATCCAACTGTTCAATCATTGCTGCATATACCGGATTATTAGGTCGGTTGGGTGGTCCCTCTTTCTGCCGGTATTTGTCTATCAGATCCTCACGCGCATCCAAAGGCACATGCACCGATTTATGCGAGAGATGGACAAAGAAGGGCAGGTTCTTATTTTCACGCATGAATTGAATAGTGGCATGGGTCAACGTGTTTGTTAAGTACTGGTCTGTATTCAACCCGAAATCACGGCTGGAATCCAGACGATACTCATAATGTGCCCCATGCTGGATGATCCAGTCATCGAATCCCTGGAGCCCCGGATGGTGTTCCGAACCTCCCAGATGCCACTTGCCAAAGTGAGCCGTTCGATATCCTGCGGACTTCAGCAGTTCTGCAATGGTCACTTCTTCCGGTGGTAGGTATTCCTGCCGATTATCCGGGTCCGCAAGTTTCGCAAAAGGCCGCCAGTGCCCGATAATATGCTGGGTGATTCCGGTACGGGGTGTGTATCGTCCTGTGAGAATGCTGCCTCTGGTTGGCGAACAGGTCGGGCCTGCCGCATAGGCGTCTGTGAATTTCATGCCCTCCCGGGTGAATTGATCCAGGTTGGGAGTCTCATGGAACGAATTGCCATACACCGGGAGATCCGCCCAGCCGAGGTCATCAATCAATATGAACAGAATATTTGGTTTCCATGAGAGCGGCGTCTGCCCGAATCCTCTGCTGGCGAAGAACAGACTGCCCATTGCAAGTCCGGTTATCCTCAGGAAATTCCGTCGGTGCATTATGTTTATCACCTTCCCAGAGTGTTTAGATTCACGGTGCGTTCTGACGAGTTGCAGAAAATTTGCAGCAGGTTAGATTCCACTACCGGATCAGTCCCTTCCAACTGAGGGAACAGCAGGAAATAAAGATTTTTTCCCCTCAACAAAATGGCTGTGGTTCTGGTGAGTAAAATCCTGTAGTATCCTCAGTTTGTTCTCCGCTGCGAAGCCAGCACATCCTCTTTTGTTGGAGAAATAATATATGTAACTGACTTAAAAGGTACCTCCGATGGTGAAGCGATTGACGTTACTCAGACTCCCCATATGAGAGTACGAGTAATCAATCTGCAGTCCCATGCCCAGGATATCATAATCAAGACCGAACCCCAGGGCCAACCCTTCTTCATCGTAATTAGTTTTATAGCCCGCACGGAGTGCAATCATATCGGCGTACCAATATTCGGCTCCCAGGTGTAACCTCTCATAGAAATCCCGGGGATGGAGTGCGTCCACATCTACAATCAGGGCATGATCCGACATCCCGCCGACCAAATCCAGGACATCCATGGCGAACCCGATTCGAAACGTCAGCGGAAGCTGAAAAGGATCGTCTTCATATTTGAACTGCGGGGAAAAATTCCGGACGCTCATACCAAGGCGGAAGCTTCGAAATCCCGGGTAGAAGATAGTACCGAAGTCATATGCCAGGCCAGACACCTTGTTCGTCCTGGTCGTGCCGTTGGGCATCAGGTTGGAGCCCAACTGCTGAGCGGCGAATTTCACCTGCCCGCCTACCTGGAACTTATTGGTTAATGCCCGCGCATAGGAGAGCCCGATGGCGTACGCTCCGACTTCCAGATCACCGGTTTCCTCAAATCCCTGCTCCGTATCCGTCACTCTGGTCCCGATGACCCGCCCGTAATCACTAGAAATAAAATTGACCCCGATCACCCCCCAATTGCCCAGATCTCTCGCCAGTGCCCCGGCGGTATATTCGATATCGGCTAACCAATTAGTCCTGGTGACGAAGAAGTCAGTGGCCGCATCCATTTCCGTCAATCCGGCCGGATTGTAAAACATGGCATCGGCCCCATTGATCGCGACAGTAACAGCGCCTCCCATCGCGGCCGGCCGGGCTGCCATATCGACTTTGAGAAATTGTAAGCCGGTTTGAGCAACCTTCTTTATGATCTTCGCGTCTGCCTGGCTCACCAGAGAGAGATTCAGCAGTATAAGGGCAAGATATATTATACCGTATTTAATATATTTCATTGCTGCCCAGTCCTTTCTGATTTTTCCTTGAAACTCACAAGGGAATCATATTCTGGAGTAATATTGTCCTGCATACTCATTTTCCTCATGGTCACCGATTCCTATCGCACAATCACGAATTTCACGATAGTGGTCTCGCCGTCAGGCGTCTCAACTTTCGCAAAATAGAGTCCACTGACCACCCGTTGCCCTGAGGAAGAAATCATATGTTCATTCTCCAGATCGCCCCATGGTTCATCACCCGAGCCATCAGTGTGTTCAATGGTCTTCACGATATCTCCGCTCTCTGAATAAATAGTGATGGTGCATTCGGGAGGGAGATTCATGAATATGATTTTATAGGGTTCGCCCACGAACTGCAGTTCTGCCGCATTGATATTAAACGGATTGGGAACCACCCGCACATCAGACAGAGTTTCGCCGGGAGGCCGGGTCAGATGGGCTGCCTGGGAAGTCATATTCAAATATCGCCCGCTTTCCAGGCTTTCTTTTTGACCGGTCACTCCGACCGAATTTCCATCTGCGTTATCGAAGGCGGTGACGTAATAATAATACGCCTGTCCACGCTCAGCGGCTGCATCATCATAGGAATTCGTGACCGGATTCCCGGTCCCTTCCCCACACTCGAAAATGCGTTCCCATTCTCCGATCAACTTCCCCTCACTGATGGTCGGACCGGCATTTCCTTGCGCGCGGTAGACCCTGTATCCAGCGAAATCATCCGCATCTTCAGCCCTGGAATCCCATTGAATGTTGATCCGGTTGGGGAACGAGGTGACTTCTATGGAAGGCGGCGGCGGCGGAATCGGGACGTTATAATTGTGATCAAAATTCCACTGCGCATTGCTCACGTTCCGGAACAAGGTGTCCACACTGGAATAGACCCAGCTATCTTTGGCCTTATCATTATCGGCGGGGGCCAATTCAGGATAGTCATCATACATTGGAGGCAATTTGTAGTCTCCAGTCCATGTGGCGGCCGCATTGCCGTCCAACCAGGCCTTTCCAACCGAAAACGCTTGTTGCGGTGACAGGGAACCCATGGTTTTCGCCCAGGCGATTGTAATAGACTCACCGGGTTCCAGGTCATATGGTCCAATCGTACGCATATTGGTAATGCGCGCATTGAACCAAGGGATTTCCGGGACGAATTCCAAGCCCTTCTGATCCGGCGGGATCTCATGGTTAGGTGTTAACGCCGGCGGGCTCGGGTGCATAGTGGAGGTGGAATAAAATTCATCTGTGCCACCCGTCATAACATTGTATAGGGTTTGCCGCTCATCAGCGGTGTAATCCTGCACACTCCGTTTCAGCCAGGTATGGCCCTGCATAAGATATCCGGTCATCTGGGGCTGCGCAGGATCATTCGATTCATCATCCGGGGATGACTGCACATACAGGAAGGCATGGCTCCCGGATTTGGCCTCGTGAAGGAATCCGTCCTGTAAGTCCGGATCTCCCATGTTATCGATATCCGAGCCCGGGGTCCTGGCAGAATAGAAATAACTCATCCGCAGGGAATCCTCGGGAAATACCCCGTAATAACTTGACCAGAAGGCCGGACTGTTATGCCATCCATAATGCGGTTCATGGGCAAAATAGAAGTCCGTAATCGTTTGATCCGGCAGCTCCACCTCCTCATCGTAATCGATATTGCCGGTATTCGTGAACGTCCATTCATAGAGGTGGTAATCGTCATGGTGTTTCTGGCTCCAGCCCAGCACCCGCTGATGCACGGTAATCCCGAGCCGAGTATTGAAGCGGGATTCCACCATAACATCAGCAGTGCCCGGAATCTGGGCCGGGTCCACAATGTCGCCTTCCAGTGGAAAACGGTCATGAAGGGGCATCCCGTCGACCACTATGGTGGGCGGTTGATACCTGAACACCCTCCTGATGGTAATTCCCTCCTCGTCCGGGAGCGGATAGATATTCACTGTTTCATCAGCGCCAACGTGGCCGGCACCTGCCATGCGTATCTGCCAGGTCTCCCCGTTCTCATCCACCCAGTTGGTAGCAGCCATATGCCAGCCGGAAGTATAAAACACCCGCTGTAAAAAATTGTTGAAATAATAGTAACCCGATCCGCCTCCGCCCTTTCCTTCCACCGTCTGATTGCCTGAATCCGCAATACGCCCTTGAAAAGAGCCCACCTCCAGCCAACGTCTGGTCTTGGAGTATGCGGTCAGCGCTATCAGCAGAACTCCACATACTATCAATATTTTATAAAGCCGTTTCATCCGATCTTCTCCTTTTGAGTTTATCCTGCAGGATGGTGAGAGTGCTGAAATTCAGCGTTACCATTAGCCGGGAATTCGAATATCAGCGCCCTCATTTTCATTACTCCATCCTGCTGCACTTGCTCTCAATCCTGCATCTCCTGCTTATGAAAATCTCTTGCATTCCGCACCGACGGTACATTAAAAATTAACCTTTATTCCAAATGTCGCCACCCGTGGATTCAGATACCTCAAGTAGTTGATGTTCGGCATATCAATGTACGGTTTGTCTTCGCTCTTGATATCGCCCGGAGCGTCATCACCTGGTTCCATTCCCAGGTTCTGGTATTCTTCTCCTTCATACATGGGAAGATGCAAGGACTTAAAATAATTTTCCCGATCCACCCCATCCTCAAACGCCAGGGATGTCAGATTTTTGATATCGAAGACATTCTGGATATCAGCAAACAGCTGAACCTGCACACCGCTCACCGCGAGGGTTTTACTGATCCGTGCGTCAAAATTATAGCTGGGACGCCACTGGATGTTGTTAGTTAATTCATAGGTATTCAGCGGATCCCAGGTGTAATACTGCCCGGCCCTATAGTTGAACAACAGACCGAATCGCCAATTCGCCAGGAGCCGCATTCCGCCAAACCGGGGCCCAAAATCCGGTGGAGTGGTCAACCGCACATTCGCCCGGGCCACCGGACGCGCCAGCGGACGAAACTGCCTGGGATTCTGCAGCCCATACAGCATCTGCTGCCGGGGATCTTCATAGTAATGTTCCCGCCCGACATAACCGGACGTGCTGACCCTGTAAGTGTAATTGAGCCAGCCGCTAATCCAGCGTCCGAACCGCCTTTCCAGACGCACTTCAAAACCGCGGATGTCCTCGTAATTATTATTTTCAACCGTACTGTAATCGACCAATCCCGTATAATTCGTATATGTGACTGTACCGGTCTGGCTGTTGACATCTTTATAATAGCCCGCGACATGCAGGAGCATGTTGTACCCGATGTCGGTGTCCACGCCCAATTCATAGGACACCGTCCGGGGCAGATCCGCACTGGGATTGCCGAGGAAACCGATCCCCTGGTAATTCGGGGCTTTATATATCCTGAACAGCTCCCTGGACGGAGCCCGGGAGTAGAAATGCCCGTAGTTAAAATACAGCTTCGACCGTTCTGATATGGGATGGGAAATCCCCAACCGAGGACTGACTTTGAGATGATCCTTCGTGGGAGCAGTCGGTGCTACATCAGTGAAATTTTCCCGGTATTCATCCGTATAATACTCGGAATATTTATCATCGGTTAAATACCAGTCTGTGTTCGCGGTACTGTAGTCCACCCGGACTCCGAAGTTGGCGATCATCCCCTCGAACTCGAGCTTATCCTGCATATATCCGCTGATCATATACGGAAACACCCGCCAATCCCCGGAGCGGGTTAACGGTTTCTGGCTCTCGGTATACCGCATCCAGTTGGTGTGAATATCATCATAATTCACTTCGAACCCGAACTTGACCTGATTGTACCGGTCAAACTGACTGGTCATATCGAACTTCACATTATAGGTTTCATTTTCCGACCAGTTGTACTCATCCGATAATCCCCCTCCTCCGATCTGCTTGTCATCCCGGAGCTTATCATACTCAATACCGTATCCCCACGGGGTCTCATCTTGTGCAAAGGATCCGAAATACCGGAGGGTGGTGGTGTCGCGATAGGCCGTGGGGCCATTTGCCCAGTGATTGATAAACACCCGGGAGATCCGGAGGTTATAGAAGGTTTTGTTGCTCAACACATGATCCAGGGAAATCCCCTGCATTGACCGATGAATATCCCACGGTGAACTGGCCTGGGGAGAATAGATGTGTCCGGCATCACCCATTAAATCCCAATCTGTCGGATTCATAATGGGATTTTCGGGATTCTGGGCGACAGTATGCACTTCCCCGTAAATCCCTTCCACCGACAACTTAATGGCATCACTGATCCGCGAAGTCAGTTTCAACTGGCTGTTCTGCTGAATAAAATAGTCCCTGCTGGTCAGCATCCCGAACATCTCCCAGTCATCCTTGTGGGAGAAGAAAAAGGCCAGATTTCCCAGATAATCCGATACCAGCGGCACCGGTCCTCCGAAGCTGACATCGGCCAGCCAGTCCGGCTTGTGTCCATAATTCCGGGCTTTCTGCCCCAGGGAATCCGACCCTTCCATGGCGTGCCGCCAGATGAACTGCTGCTGCGCCTCTTCGGGGGTCATATCGTTCGAGGGATCTGCGTCAGACATGAGATCCTCCGACACCGCTTCCCACCCCCGGAACTGCAGGTTTTGGGCCTGCTCTTCTTCGCTCCAGGTACCGTTTTGAGTGCCGACCATGGCCACTCCGGGATCCAGATAAGGCCGGAGCCAGAAATTATTCCGGTTTAACACTGAGGCACCACTGTGCTTCAGGTGAGGCGGTGTATACCGATAATCCAGGGATCCGTTATACCGGGACGGCGAAGCGGATTTGGTTACCACATTGATCAATCCGGAGCGCAGGTTGCCATATTCCGGCTGAAATCCCCCTTTGATTATATTCAATTCTTCGATGGCACTGAGATTAACCATCATCACCGGCTGATTGGTCCGGTTATCAACTACCGAGAGTCCGTCTACCATAAACCGGGTTTCATCCAAACCGCCTCCCCGGATGTTCATCCCTTCTACACCGGCCTGGGTGTTGATGTACTCCTCCACACTCCTGATAGTCGCCGTTTCAGTGATTTCTTCGCTCTTAACCGACACAGTGCTGGCGGATTCATCCATCCTCACAACTTCGACTTCCGCCTCCACGGTAATCGCTTCACCGGCAATCGCTGTCGATTCCAGACGGAAGTTCAGGGTCGTCGTATGTCCGGTAGAAACCTCCACATCTGTCTTAGTCACCTGTTGATAGCCAATCACAGAAGCCGTGACCGCATAGGTTTCCGGATCCAGATTAATAATGAAGTAGTGGCCATCCTGATCAGCAGCCGCGCCTGATTGCGTACCCTCAACTACTACATTTGCGCCTGGCAACGGCTGTCCGGTTTCGGCGTCTGTGACCGTCCCGGCAATTTTCCCCGTCTGGGCCAATGCTATAGTCATCGGAAGTACCATGATCAGCATTATAAGCATGAAAAACCGAAAAATTCCATTCATTCGGGACATTTCATTCCCCTCCTTCAGTCGTTTGTTTTCCATTTTTTTTCCACCTGTACTCCCCATATAATGCGGGGTCACAAACAATCCTTCCTGTCATATACGCCTCCTTGTTTGAATTTACGCTCTGTACGAAATAAATGAGTCTTGCCGGAAAGGGACAAGTATTTCAGCTCACAAAGATCTCTGATCTCTGGTCTTACTTCCTGGCATAGTGTCTTCCCGGGCTGAATATCACTCGATTACACGCGGTTAGTGTAATTCTTTTTATACTCCTCTTTTTTACCGCCGTCATACCTGTTCGTTGGTTGCATATTATCTTCGGGCACCGGCCCACAGGACCCCCGGACAATCAGTTCCGGTTCCAATATCACCCTTTCCGAATCCCTGCCGGGCTGTTCAATTCTCCGGAATAAAAGAGTTGCCGCTGTCTCTCCCAGTGTATACGCAGACTGGCGGACCGCAGTTAACGGGGGAGTGTACGACCGCATCACCGGAATATCATCAAAGCCAATGATAGACACTTGGTCTGGGATATTTAATCCAAGGGTATACATAGCTTCCATTGCACCTGTCGTAAACAGGTTATCGCAGGCAAATATGGCCGTTGGCGGTGTTTCCAGAGCCAATAACTCCTCAGCTAATATTCGGCCTATCTCCTGGCTGGACTGCCCAAATTTCAGATAGTGCTTCACCAGCGGAATCCGGTTCGCCTCCAGCGCTTGCTTGTATCCTTCAAAGCGTTCCTGAAATCCCAGATAGTTCAACGGGCCGCAGAGAATCGCGATGCGCCGATGCCCCAGCTGAATGAGATGCTGCACCGCCTCCGTAGTGCCTTTCGTATTATCAACGTAGACACTATCCACTTCCACGTGATGCAGCGGGCCATCAATCGAGACCACCGGAATACCCTCCTGCACCAACCGCACCACGATCGAATCCTTTCCCTGATCGATGGGCGGGGCAATGATGCCATCCACAGATTCCGCCCGGACCACATTTAAGTAGGTCTCTTCTTTGGCGGCATTGCCATCAGCGTTGCCTAAAATGAGGGTGCAATTATGTCTATTGGCCACATCTTCCACTCCGCGTGCCACAAAACTATAAAAAGGATTCTGGATATCAGGAATAATCAAACTGATCATCCGGGCGGCATCTCTGCGCCCTGACAATCTGCGCGCCACCCGGTTGGGCTTATACCCCAATTCCGCAATCGCTGCATTGACTTTCGCCCGGGTGGGTACGCTGACTTTTTCGGGGGAGTTTAACACTCGCGAGACGGTCGCTGTCGAAACACCGGTATACCGGGCCACATCCCGTAATAAGGCCATACATTACTCACATTAAGTTTATGTAAGCGCTTACATCCATGTCGTAACAATTTAACACAGCCGAGAAACCTCATACTAACGGAAGAAATAAAGAATATAACTGGCCGGGTCAATCCAACAGGGATGTAACCGCTTTCATTCTAAACGGAAAAGAAAAGTAAAGCCCGCTGGGAACTCTCTTCCCTGGTAGTATGTTTTTTATAATGCTATGCAATTATGCGTTGTTGAAAGTATAATATATTATATCGCCTCAGTCAATGACTTTTTTCCATTTTTTCATTTTTCTTTTCTTCAATCCCTCAAATCTTCTTCGCATACTCCAGCAGATATTGCTCGGCCTTCAGGCACCACAGACCATTATTGCGCGCCACGATCTCCGCCAGTTCCGCGAACAGCGGATCGGATTCGCCTTTGGCCTCGAATTCCTCTATGGCAGTGAGCGGCAGAGAGATGTTGGTGTAGATCAGCTTCTTTCCGCCCGGAATGTCCGGCAGATGCAAGGTGGTATCCACTACCGCATCCAGGCCTCCCACATGGGTAATCATCGGAGCGGGATTGATCACGCCTCTGGACATAAGCTCCAGGGATTCGCGCATATCCTCCGTATTGCCGCCGCTGGTGCCGACCACGTGGGTTTGATTATAGTGCACATTATAGAAATTCAATTCCGCCGAGAATTCAGGATCCGTGGGTCCGGCAAAGAAGTTCAGGCAGCCATCTCTGGCCAAAATTCGATCTGCCTCTTCGACCAGGGGACGCACCGGAGCGAACACCAGCACGTCGTCGTACCCGTCGCCGCCTGTGAGTGAAATGAGATACTCCGGGACGGCCTCAATATCTCTGGTATTCACGTACTGGAGCTCAATTCCTTGTTCTCTGGCATGTTCGACGGTGTAAATATCTCTCGCTCGATTGAGCCGATCATCATCAATATCCGTCACCACCACCCTGCCCGGCTTGCGATCCGCATGTAACACAAAGTCAATAGTCCCGAGCCCCATAGGACCGGCACCTGCCAGAATCGCCATATTTCCGCCTTCCACAATGCCCATCTCGTGATCGTAACTGCCGGGGGCCCGGTGATACATGGCGTGAAAGGTGCCCACAATACAGGACATCGGTTCAGCCAGAGACCCGAGGAAATAGGCCTGGCCATCATAATTCAGCAGGCAGTCCATCTCCATCACTTCACTGGGGATGAGAATGTTGGTAGCATCTCCCCCGATATATTGAAACGAGTATCCGGGAGCATCCAGACTGCCTTTATAATTCAGGGCGGGCTGGATGGAGAATCGCTGGCCGGGTTTGAATTGATCACGCCATCTGGTACCGACCTCCAGAATCTCCCCGCAAAATTCATGTCCGACGATGACGGGATTCTCACTCACCTCATCCGGAATACGCTTGTGATCTTCTCCCTGCTTCGCTGCCTTATAGGAGGACATACAGAGACTGTCGGAGACAATATGCGCCAGAATTTCATCCTCTTTCATCTCCGGCAACTCAAATTCTTCCAGTCTGAGATCCTGTTTCCCGTACAGGCGAATGGCTTTCGTTTTCATTGTATGCTCCTATTATTTCAAGCTTGTATTATTTTGAAACCACGAATACAAATAGAAAAGAGGAAAGAGTTAAGAGTGATTCGGAAAGAGAGTTGTTTATTATATTAAGAGTGTTTAATAACAGGTAAAAGAGATAGATTTTTTGAATAGGCAACTGTTTATTAAACATATTGGAGATATCCAAAGATTTTTTTCGGTTCTACCGTATAAATCCTTATTATTTCTTTGCGATCTTTGCTAGCTCTGCGTTTTCTAAGGAAACTTTCCATAAAACAACAACTCTTTTCTATTAACTCTTTACTCTTTACTCTTAACTATCCCTATCCATTCGTGTCAATTCGTGCAATTCGTGGTTTCGTATTTAGTGTAACATAACCTGGCCGCCGGTCACCGGGACGGCCTGGCCGGTTTCGTACTTCTGATCGATGAGATAATAGATGGCTTTCATCACGTCTTCCCCCCGGCAACCCCGTCTCATCGGGACCTGCGATTCGTAGTGCTCGCGTACGTCTTCAATGGTTTTTGCCCCGGGAACCTTTCCCGCATTGAGGTACTGTACAAACAGCCCCTCTTTCGGATCCGACCAGAGCGGGCCTTCGAAGAAATTCCCGGGACAGATACTGTTCACTTTGATGTTATCTTCCACCAGCTCTTTGGCAAAACTTTGCGTCAACCCGATACCGCCGAATTTCCCGCCGGCATAGGCGGCATTCTTATTGGATCCTTCCAGACCGGATTTCGAATTAATCTGGATAATATCGGTAAAATACTTTCCAGTGGGTTCATTCTGCCGCGCCATCACCGGAGAAGCATACTTTGCACACAGGAAATATCCGATGTAATTCACGTCCGTAACAAATTGGAAAGTCTTCAACGTCATCTCTTTGACGCTGTCTGCCCGGAGCACACCCGCATTACTGATAAACAGGTCCATCCCTCCTGTCTGCCAAAGAATCTCCTCCATCATAGCGGCAACGGCGCCCTCTTCAGACACATCCACTTCCACGGGAAGCGCGGTGGTACGACTGTGCTTTTTATTCAACTCCCCGGCCAGCGCTTCCGCGCCCTCCAGATTGATATCAGCAAGAAACACCAGACTGCCTGCTTCTGCGAGATGCCGGGCGATGCTCTCACCGAATCCCTGGGCAGAGCCGGTAACGACAGCCACTTTGTTCTTTACCACCCGGTTCCGGTCAAATCCATCATCGGGGGATTGTCTTGATACACGCAGGTGTTCACCCTGACCAGGCAGCTTGTTCTCCCCGGATAATTTTTTGACAGCAAGGGCCTTATCGTAGGTCTCACCAAGGAAAAACAGACCTGTTTTCTCCGCCAGCACCACCGCAGGGAAAACCTCATGATTATCAGTATAGAGTTGAAAAGTTGTCCGCGCGTATTCCACCAGTGCTTCATCCGAAGTCTCTTCCAGATAGAGGGGAGGCGGACTGTCCGGATTGGCGTTTTTTAACAGACTGTATGTATCCCGGTCGATGTCCTGGTTGTCCTGAAAATGCACAATATTCCCCCTGGCTCCATCGAAGGTGAGGCCTCTCAGAAGGGGCGCCAGGTTGTGCAGGGTCATCCCGCTCATGCATACTCCTTTATGATCGGTTCTACCTGTTGCCAGATGCTTTCCGGATCTGAGTAATCGATTTGCTTCCCGACCTCGGTGTATATCTCGATCCGTTTCTCGAGTGGAAACCGGGAGAACGGATTTTTCTTCTGGAAGAAACCGAACGTTTCGTCATGAGAAGCCAACTTTTCATGCGCAATGAGCGTCCAGGTGTTTTCTACAAGATGATGAAACTCCGGTTCCAGGATTTCCGGACAGTTAAACGACTGCCGGGAGCTGTTGATATCAACGCCGCTGATTTCCATGAGATTATGTTTCTGACACAATTTCTGAAGCCGAAGCAATTGTTCACGGGTATTTCTGGGAGGCATGTAAGTCACGGCCTGAAATCCAATTCGCTTTAATTCCGGCATCAGCTCATCCAGGTAATCGTCTTCGAATTTCTGCGCTTTTTTATCGCCGGTTGGCGATTCGGTGACGTCCCCAAGATACGCATACGCCGGAATCGCACCGATTTGCCGGGCGAAATCCACTGCTTCCCAGACGGAAATACATTCCTCGTAATCCGGTTGGAGATAAATCTCTTCCAGCAGAGTGCTTTTGAATATGCCCAATAGATCATACAGGTAGTGGGAATTCTCTTTATCCCGGAGATATTCCACAACTCTTCCCGGGATCGATATACCCATAACTTCCTGCACAAATGAAACTAACTGCGGGCCTTTTCCGGTGTGCTGCACCACCTTCTTCGAAAGCGCCCACATCAAATGCCGCTCGGTAATGCTGCCTCTCTCTCTGGCCGTGGATTCTTCGTAGACATCCTGTTCATAATCCACCTGGTCAATCCCCCACTGAGGAAGCAGCCGGTTGAGTGCGTCCACCATGGCCCGGTTTCGCTGATTCCGAGCCGCCTGGACAGGCTGCAAAAATTCCCGGGCATCGTTCAACCGCTGTCTCGGAATGCCATGGACAGCCATATACGCCAGATTCTCCGAATCCGGGTTATTCAGCCGCCGGCCTTCCATCCTGGTCTCCGAAAAGTTCACCCGCATCTCGAAGCCCACCGTGGCAGCAATATCAAAGAATTTTCCCGCCTCCAGCATCTCTTCACATCCGGCAACCGAATCGTGATCCATAATACCGACGGTCTGCAATCCCGCTTCCCATGCTTTATAGGCAGCCATAGTCGGTGAATAGGGGCTGAAAGAATAAACAGTATGCACGTGATTATTCACTTCTTCGGTCACAGTCCGGGCTAGTTCACCGGACTCCATAAAGTCGGAGACACTTCCGGCTGCTGATAACCGTACCTCCCGATCCCGGTGATTCAACTGTGTGATATGTTCGTGAATTGTGTTTTCGTATGTATTCATGTAATTTTTACATGTGCTTATCTGACAATTCTATCTCTGGCAGCAGTAACAGACCGATCCGCTCGCTCCATATTCGCTGCAACTTCTTCCTCATGCTGCACCATTAAACCACTACTCCATCTCTTTTTGCATTTCGGTAAAGTTGTATACTTCCCCGCTCAAACTCATCGACTGGGGCCGGCTTTACAGATATCAACCGTTCTGATTCCAGCTGGATCGGATACAGTAAGTCCACGATCCGCCGGAGTTCTTCGAAATAATCAAACGGTGTGCTTAGCAATACCAACAAATCAATATCACTTGTATCTTCAGCCTGATTCCGTGCAAAAGAACCGTGCAGGATTAATCCTCTGAACTGCCTGCCATAATGCTGCTGAAGGACCGATTTGCATTTTTTCACTATTTCGCTATCAGTTTTCATACGAACCATCGGGAACTTTCATTGTTTCAACATTACCATACTGGTAAAAGATAACTCATAGAAAAAAAATCGTACACTGCTTTTTTGTCATACCCCCTTCCGATACCGGCGCAGGATTTCCCCGGTGGTTTCCACGGTTGTGACCTTATAATCCGGCAGTGGAAAAATCCGTTCGTGAATGGTATCCAGGAGCCATTCTTTCTGCGGAAAGAACAATTCCTCCATCTCTGCCGCAGGAGTAATCCAGTTTCTGGATCCGACTACAGCGGCCGGTCCATCCAGATAATCAAACGCCACCTGACTGATAGTAGAAGCCACCGTGTGCAGAAAGGAATTCCGCTCACAGGCGTCGGACGAGAGCACCAGTTTACCGGTTTTCTTGACTGACTCAACAATGGAGTCCATATTTAAAGGATTAATAAACCGCAGATCAATAACTTCTGCTGAAATTCCCATTTTCTCCAGTTCTTCGGCGGCCTCAAGCGCCACATACAGCGTGGCTCCGATGGTACATATTGTAATATCCGTCCCGGTACGACGAACCACGGGTTCACCCTCCGGCACCTCGTAATACCCTTCCGGGACCCCCTCTTCTTCGAACTGCTCACCGATACCGTATAATCGCTGGCTTTCAAAGAAGATCACCGGATCGGTCCCCCGGAGCGCCAGATTCAGCATACCCTTGGCATCGTACGGCGTAGCAGGAAACATGACCTTCAGTCCCGGAATATGGGCAACCAGGGAGGTCCAGTCCTGGGAATGTTGGGCGCCGTATTTATTTCCCACCGAGACCCGAACGACCAGCGGCATTTTCAGCACTCCGGCAGACATGGACTGCCACTTGGCCGCCTGGTTAAAGATTTCATCGCCCGCCCGGCCCAGAAAATCGCAGTACATGAGTTCCACCACTGCTCTGCCGCCACTGAGCGCATATCCGACGCCGGAGCCGGCGATTGCCCCTTCAGAAATGGGCGCATTGAATAGCCGATGGTACGGGAGCGCCTCGGTTAAGCCGCGGTAGACGGCAAACGCTCCGCCCCAGTCACGGTTTTCCTCCCCGTAGGCTACCATAGTGGGATCTTCATAGAAACGGTAGAGCATCGCTTCAAACAGTGCATCCCGCAAGGCGAGCACCCGGGTTTTGGGGAGTGCTTTCCCGTTTTTATCATAGGCATAGCGTGCTTTTTTCTTCAAAGATTTCACCCGGGGATTTTCTTCCATGGGAATCAGGACTTCCGGCTTCCGGTCAGCAAATCGGTCGACCTGCTGGTCTGAGAACATGACCCGTTCGATAAATGACCCATCGACCCGCGGTGAAAGATCAAGATCGGAAGCTAATTTCAATGCCTTAACAATTTTATCACTGACCTTCTCCTGATATGATTCGAGCTCTTTCTTTGTAATCACTTTATTGGACTTGAGATAATCGCGATACGTGGCCAGACAATCGGATTCTTCCCACAGTTTGATTTCTTCCCTGGACCGATACGAAGAAGCGTCGGACGGGCTGTGCCCCGACATCCGGTAGGTGATCGTGTCCAGGAGTACGGGGCCTTTCCCCTCTTCCAGGATTTCCCGCTTTCGCTGCACCGCATCTGCCACGGCCAGGGGATTATAGCCATCCACCCGCTCCGCATGCATATTCTCCGGATTCAACCCGGCACCGACCCGGGCCAGCACTTTATAGCCCATGGTCTCCCCAAATGTCTGGCCTCCCATTCCATAGAAATTATTCATGAAATTGAAAATAACCGGAGGCGCTCCGCCGCTTTCTTCAGGCCAGAGTTCCCGGTACTGTGCCATAGACGAAAACACCATGGCCTCCCACACGGGACCGCAACCGGTGGAAGCATCGCCGATGTTGGCGATGACAATACCAGCCTGTCGATTCACCCGTTTGAACAGGGCTGATCCCGCTGCAATATCCGCACTCCCGCCGACAATCGCATTATTGGGCATGCTTCCGAACGGGGCAAAGAAGGCATGCATGGAGCCGCCCAATCCCCGGTTAAAACCATTTTCCCGGGCGAAGATTTCCGCCAGGGTGCCATACAAAATAAAATCTTCTGCCAGATCCTGGACAGATTCGTGTTCACCACCCTCCACTATGTTCAGAATTGCCCCATCGTGGTAAGATTTCATCACCTCCATTAAATCATCGTCATCCAGTTTATCAATGGCAGAGAGACATTTGGAGATAATTTCCCCGTGACTGCGGTGCGACCCGAAAATGAAATCGTCCGTGCTGAGGTACACCGCCTGGCCCACGGAAGACGATTCCTGGCCAATAGACAAATGAGCGGGCCCACGGTGCTCATATTCCATCCCCTTATGGGCCCCTTTCGTCTTAATGTTATCCAGCATGGTTTCAAATTCCCGGATCACCAGCATGTCATAGTAGATCCGTTTGAGCCCTTCTTCGCCGAACGTTTTCAATTCCTTCCCGAAGTCAGGCTCGTACTGGTTAATAGGAATATCGGGGATCTCCAGCACCTGGGATTTCCGGACGTCTTTCGGATCGATGACTAACTCTTTTGGCATAATTTTACTCCTTATTTACTAGCCTGAATACTCCTAAAAAATAGCACACAGATGAACACAGAAACTACTGATGTACACAGATAAAAAAGAGATAAAGAAGGCAAAGGGCAGACGGCAGATGCTCAAAGACCGCACGGTAAGGGGAACGGTGATCAGAAGCCGGAGACCGGAGATGAGAGATCGAGGTATCCTCTGTGATACCTTTTGTCAAATCTGTGGCTTTTTTAGCCCTCTGTGAGTTTTTGAATTCTTGAATTCCCGCCTTCTCAATTTCTTGTCTTCTCGAATTTTGCATCTTTTGTATTCTTGTATTTTTTGATTTCTTGCATTCTTGGGTTTTTGAATTATTGTCCTACACCTGCCAGATAGCGTCCTTCAAAATTTCCGAAAGCGTGGGATGCGGGAAGATAATCTCTCTGATATCCTTCACCCGCAGTTCGGACTCAATCATGGTGGCGGCTCCGAAGATTAATTCGGAACATCCGCCGCCCAGCATATGCACACCTACCAGCCGTTCGGTGTCCTCATCCACGACAACTTTACAGAATCCACCGGCATTCCCGTATTCCGATAAGAACCGGCCGTTAATGCGCATGGGAACCTTTGCGGTTTTCACCTGCAGACCGGCCTCCTCTGCACTTTGCTCACCCAGCCCACATCCGGCAGCTTCCGGCAGTGTATAAACCACCCACGGAACCGCTCCGTAGCGCATCCGATCGCGTTCACCGGAAATGACGTTTACCACCACTTCTCCCATGCGATACGCACTGTGAGCCAGCATGGATTTTCCGGTGACATCACCCACAGCATACACATCTGGTAAATTGGTCTGCATCTGTTCATTCACCCGGATCCCTTCCGGTCCGATGTCCATCCCCGCTTGTTGAAAACCCAGATTTTCGACATTGGCCCGTCTGCCGGTCGCCATCAGAATAATATCTCCGTTTACGGCAGCAGTGTCGCCATCTCTGGAATAGGTTACTTTGTTCTTTTTGATTTCCTCAACCTTCGCCCCAACATGGAATTGAACAGATTCCATCTCCTTCCGCAAGGCCCGGGCAATATCCGGTTCCATGACCGGAAGGATCTCATCCAGCATTTCCACTACATGGACTTCAATATCAAGGCAGGAAAAAAACGAGGCGAATTCCATTCCGACAACGCCGCCCCCGATGATAACGACTTTCTCCGGGAGTTTGTCGATCTGTAAAATCTCCCGGCTGGTCATGACAGTTTCGGACTCGATTCCGGGAATCGGGGGCACCGCCGGACGCGATCCCGTGGCAATGATAATATGTTCGCCCTGATACGTTTTCTCTCCCACGGCGAGTGTATTCCGATCCACTATACGCCCTTCCCCCTTCACCACTTCCACGTCGTATTTATCCATAAGATATTCGACGCCTTTGACCAGCTGGTTCACGGTTTTCTGCTTCCACTGCATGGCTGCCGGGAGATCGTACTGACCGTTTTCGAATTTAACTCCCAACTGATCTCCGTCTCTGGCATGCAAATAGAGTTTTGCTGAATGCAGGAGCGACTTGGTTGGAATACAACCATGGTTCAGACAGACGCCGCCCAGTTCCTCTTTCTCAATCAACAGGACCGAGTGCCCGCGGGCACCTGCCCGTTCGGCAGCCATATATCCGCCCGGTCCGCCACCAAGGATAACGATGTCATACATAGTTTTCTGTTCCTGTTAGCCGGCCAGCATCAATTCGAAATTCGCCACATCCCTGCAGAGATCTTTCAGAAATCGGGCAGCCGGCGCACCATCCACCCCCTGGTGGTTAATGGTCAACGAGAAACCGATATGAGGGATAAAGTTCACATCCTCATCCTGCATCACCGGTTTCGGCTGAATAGCATTCACTCCAAGGATGCCCACCTGCGGGGGATTCAGCACCGGAGTGAAACTTTCGATACCCAGGGCCCCCAGATTCGTCACCGTGAATGTACCTCCCTGCAGTTCATCAGGATTGATATTTCCGGCCTGGCATACCTCACTGAGCCGTTTGGATTCGGCTGAGAGTTCCCTGAGAGATAACCGGTCGGCAAACCGGATCACCGGCACCATCAACCCCCGGGGGGTGTCTACAGCAAACCCGAGGTGGACATGCCTGAATTCCACAATTTTCTCTCCAAGGAAGTGCGCGTTCATCGGGGGATAACGGAGCAGTGTTTTCACCGTCGTGTACATGAGGATATCATTAATCGTAATGTCATGCAATTCCAGATCCTCAGGGCTCTGTTTCAATTTTTTCCTGTAGGAGAGAAGGCTTCTGGCATCCGCAGATGAATCCAGGGTCAGCTGCGCAGTGGACTGCAGAGAACTGTGCATCCGTTCGGCAATCAGCTTTCGGACCCCTTTCACGGGCTTTTCTGCTGTTGGCCCCGGGAATTCCATCTCCGCAGCAGGTCCGCGTACTGCGGTTGGCTGATATCCCCGTACATCTTCCGCAGTTACCCGTCCCCCGATTCCGGTGCCGGCAGGCGGTGCTGCCTTCCCGCGTTTTATTCTCTCTTCGATGGCTGCCGGCGTCAACGGTTCGCTTTCTCCCAATACCCGCTGTATATCTCTCTCAATGATTCTGCCGCCAGGCCCGCTTCCCTGAATGGCTGAAAAATCCACTCCCTTGACTTCCGCCAGATTTTTCGCCCGGGGAGATATCGCCAGAATGCCACCATCTCCCCCGGTAGCCCTTGTAACTTCCGGTTGCCGGGGTGCAGGGGCCGCTGGTTCCTCCTCCGGTTCTTTTACGGGTGCTGCTTCCGCTGCTTCAGGGGAAGTGGCTGTACTCTTAACATCATACTCGCTGATATCTTCACCCGGTTCACCAATGACCGCGATAGGTTCCAACACCGGGACATCCTCACCTTCCTCATGCAACAATTTCAGCACGGTCCCGCTGAAATCCGATTCGACCTCGAAGGCCGCTTTATCGGTCTCAACCTCGCACACTATATCACCGGCGCTTACCTCTTCCCCTTCTTTTATTCTCCACTCCAGGAGAATACAGGATTCCACCGTATTCCCCTGACGAGGCATGAGTATTTCTTCCGCCATAATTCGTGTTCCTCCTGTTTATGTCACCTGGACAGCCACACCCAGTGCCCGGATGCGTTCAATTTGATCGCTGTCCAGCTCGGTATCAGTTATCATCCGGGAGACTCCATCAACGGGGAGGACTTTCACAAAACCGGTTTTCCCATATTTGCCGGAATCGGCAACCAGAATGGTTTCCCGGGCCTGCACCGCCATTTTCCGCACAATTTCGGCGCCTTCAATCAAATGGGTGGTGAGACCTTTTTCGATTGTGAAGCCATCAGTCCCCACAAACGCCATTCTGACATGAAATTGCTCCAGTTGACTCAGAGCAATAGGACCGACAAACGATTCCGTCAGTGGACGAAAATCACCCCCCGTTACGGTGAGATGCAATCCCGGATTAATCCGGGCATACGGAATGATCAGGGTGGACGTCGTCACCACATGGACATCCCGTTTCCCCAGCAGATATTTCGCCACCAGAGCCGTGGTCGTCCCGGCCTCAATCATAATGGTATCCCCGTCCTCCACCAATCCAGCAGCAGCTTTCGCGATCCGGTTTTTTTGGTCGGTTTGTGTCTTCAGCCGTTCGAATACATTCTGATGCAGGGTCGGGAGGACTCCGCCACCGGTCCGCATCACATACCCGCGTTCTTCCAGGCTCTTCAAATCATTGCGAATGGTGACTTCGGAAACATCCAGCCGGTTACTCATCTCGGCAACCGAAATCCCAATATCCTCGGCTAACATGCTGAGAACTTGACGGCGCCTTTCGGAGAGGTTATCAATTATTGTCATTATAATTTCGATGTTCTTTCGAATGTACTTAGAATGTATTTCCTTATATGTACGAATGCAAGATGATTCTTTGAGACGAGGATAAAAGCCACAGATTTACCTCGAAGAGATGCCGTGACGACGGGACAAAGAACGCCAGAACAGGGAATGACGTGAACCGTCATTGCATCTCCCCTGGGAGTCGGGGAACCGTTCCTTCCTATCACCGACAGAGATCCCTCACCCCTGAAGAACAGGGATTCGGGATGACATGGGGGAGAGTGGATACGGGAGCCGGACCTCAGCAGACAGAGTAGCAGGGTTTCTGTCCTCGAGTAGTGCACAGGATTCTGCGTGCATCACGAAATCGAACCTTGGGAGAAATCCCAGCGGTTATAGCGCAACAGCATCAGACTGTAAATAAACGAAACACTGCTGAGTGAATCAATCCTCCGCAAAAAAATCATTGACCTGCAGGACGAAGGATATATTTTTCGCCCTTCCTTGTGGGGAACTGATATAGCCCGGATTCCGGAGTGGCAGACTCTACGACCCGTCCGTTCGAAACCACCCGGAGTATGACCGGAGAACGAACACGGCATGAACCGCCGTTATGGGATTGCAGTATGGCCTCTGTCAGTCGGCCATCTTCCCAGAGAAGATCCACCTCGAATCCGCCCCGTGCCCGTAAACCGGTGACTTCGCCGTCTGCCCAGGCCTGTGGCAGTGCAGGGAGAAATTGTAGTTCTCCTCGATGGCTTTGCAGCAGCATTTCCGCTATTCCGGCCGTCCCGCCGAAATTCCCATCGATCTGAAACGGGGGGTGGGTATCAAATAAATTTGGCAGTGTTGATTGACGCAGAAGCGCCAGTACATTCTCATAAGCGCGTTCGGATTGGTGGAGGCGTGCAAACAGGCTGATAATCCAGGCCCGGCTCCAGCCGGTGTGTCCCCCGCCGTGTGCCAGCCGTCTTTCAAGTGTTTTCCCTGCCGCTTCAATCAACTCCGGTTTCTCCGGCGTAATCATGGCGCCGGGATACAATCCGAACAGGTGTGAAATATGCCGATGGCCGGGATCTTCTTCTTTATAATCTTCTATCCATTCTTGCAGGGTTCCATCAGCGCTTATCTGAAGCGGTGGCAATTTCCGAAGTGCCGATCTCAGCTGATCCTGAAATTGCTGATCAACTTCGAGGATGTCTGCCGCTTCAATACAGGCGGTGAATAATTCATGGATAATTTCGATATCCATGGCCGCTGCCACAGTGAGTCGCTGCGGTTCGCCGGTTTCGGGATCGAGAAACATATTTTCCGGGGAGTGCGACGGTGCGGTGACCAGTCTGCCCTGTGGATCTTCGATGAGAAAATTGAGCACAAATTCCGCTGCACCGCACATCAAGGGGTATATCCGTTCTGCCAGTAAGGCCCGATCTCCATAGAACTGGTAATGCCGCCAGAGTGGCAGGACCGTCCAGGCGCCGGCGAGGGGAAAATATCCATTGTTTATTTGTGATTCCAGCGTGGAACCGCCGGGCGTGGTTCGTCCGAAGATGTTGGTGCAGTGATGCGCTACCCACCCATCTGCTCCATACATTCTGCGGGCGGTTTCCTTCCCGTGTTCCGCCAGGGCGGCAACAAAGTTTACATACGGAATGATCGTTTCGGGCAGATTCCCCGCACTCTCCGGCCAGTAATTCATCTGAAGATTGATATTCAGGTGATAATCGGACTCCCAGGGCGCCCACATTTCGCCATTCCAGATCCCCTGCAAATTGGCCGGGAGACGGGCCGGGTACCGGGAACTACCCATCAGCAGGTACCGGCCGTAGTCAAAATACAGCGATACGAGTCCGTGATCCTCCAGACCATTCTTCACAGCCTCCAGTCGATCATCCGTGGTGAGGTGTGATCGATCATCTCCGCCCAAATCCAGCCGGACCCGTTGAAACATCTCCTGATGCTCGGCGATATGATGGCGCCGCAATACCGAATATGGCTTCCTCGCTGCCTTGCTGACTAATCTCTTCGCCGCCCGCTCCGGCTCCCTCTGACGGTCAAAATCCATGGTAGTGAGATCATAATCGGTTGCCGCGGACAGAAGGAGGGTCACAGCATCTGCATCTTCAACATAGAGCATCGAGTCACCGACAGTAACGGTGCCCCCCTCCGGAATGATGCGCAGTGCCGCCGCGAACCGCATATGTGCTCCCAGCGGACCCGATCCCCCGGGGTTCGGTTCGGGGTCTGTTGGCGGCGCTTCATCGATGACCTGTCCACGTAAAATCACCGTGCGAGAATCTTCAACGATGGTTCGAGCATCTTCAGAGCGTTTCAATCCAATCCCGACCGAGAGCGCCCGGGGTTCGGATGTCCACAACCGGGCAGCGAGCACGTCATCGGTGGCAGAGATAAATATTTCGCGCTGATGAGTGACTCCCTCTGATGCGAAGGACACTCGGGCAATGCCGGTGTTTAAATCCAGCGCACGCCGGTATCGGTCTATTTCTTCGATGTCATCTGTGGAAAAGAGTAAATCGCCCAGTGGTTCATACGAACGGTAGGAGGTAGGCCTTTGTGTTCCATATCGTTCCAGCAAAGTATAGGCTCGCTGATACTCCCCCTGAAGCAGCGCCTGTTGTATCTCCGGAAGGTGTTCCCGAAACTCGGGCGGATGGGTATCGACCGGCACTCCCGCCCACAAACTTTCCTCGTTCAAGCGGATGCACTCCTGCCGGACGCCGCCGAACACCATGGCACCGATGCGGCCATTCCCGAGCGGCAGGGCTTCCACCCACTCCTCCGCCGGCTCATCGTACCATAATTTCAGAGATTCTGACGCACCCGCAAAGGGATGCGGCCACAGAATTACCCCTACCAGCAGCAACCATCCCAGATGAGAAATTGATGTAATCCGGTTCATTCTGGCAACTCCATTGGTTATCCGCATTGATTTAATGTACTTCCGGATGTCACCACAACCAACTTCAGGGCTATATCAGAGAAGGTCTCCGAGTTCAGCTCCCTTCCCGGTTTTCATGCGTTCTTCTGCAGGAGGGCGAAAAAATTCTCCTCCTGCCTGTCCCAGTACTCGGCATTTTTCGGACGATATGTACTGGTGGGAAAGGAGTGTGCGACCACCTCTCTGAATGCGGCCAGATCCTCGATGGCGCCCGATGCGATAGCCTGCACTCCGATATTCCCCGCCGCCGTTCCTTCCACCGGTCCCGCAATCACAGGCCGACCAATGGCATCCGCGGTCAACTGATTGAGCAATTCGTTCTGAATCCCGCCTCCCACAGCATGCAGCCGCTGAATGGTGTGGCCGGTCAGCTCTTCCAATTCCTTCACCGTCTGACGATATTTGATTGCCAGACTTTCCAGAATACACCGGACAATCCAATCGTCTTCCTCCCGATAACTCTGGCCGGTTTCTTCGAGAAAGGTGAGGATTTTCTCCGGCATATTTCCCGGTTTCAAAAAGCGATTATCATTCACGTCAACCCAGGCCTCAGCGGGATCGGTTTCAGCGGCCAGAGATTGTAATTCGTCGTAGGTATACTCTTTCCCCTGTTCCTCCCAATACCGTTTAGTTTCCTGGAGGGGCCATAATCCCATAATATTTTTCAGGAACCGGGTGGTTCCTTCCGCTCCGCCTTCATTGGTATAATTATATTGCAATGAATTCTCAGTGATCAACGGCGCCTCCAGTTCCACTCCCATTAACGACCAGGTACCGGAGCTCAAATACGCCCAGTGATCACCTGGGGCCGGCATTGACACCACCGCTGCGGCCGTATCATGCGTGGCAGTGGCTATCACGGGCGTGTCAGGGGAGATGCCGGTTTTCTCCGCAAGCGGGGGATGAATGGTACCAATCTGAGTTCCCGGCTCAACCATCTCCGGGAAAATTGCGCCCGGAAACCCGAATGCCTCAATCAACTCCCAGGACCAATCCCGGGTGCGCGGATTGCACATCTGGGAGGTGGACGCATGCGTATATTCCGCCTTCATCTCCCCGGACAACAGGTATAACAGATAATTCGGAACCGGCAGGAACCGATCTGCAATTTCCAGAAGATTCAACTGCTGCTGTTGCTCCGCCACAAATTGAAACAGGGTATTAAACTGCATAAACTGGATCCCGGTATGGTGATAGATTTCTGCTCTGGGCAGGGTTTCAGAGGCCTTCCGGATCATATCATCTGTTCTGCTGTCGCGATAATGGTAGGGGTAGCCCAGCAGACGCCCATCGGGATCCAGTAACACATAGTCGACTCCCCAGGTGTCGAGGCTCACGCCGTCAAATGTATCTCCGAATTCACTGACCGCATTACTTAATCCCTTCTCCAGCTCCTGGTAAATGCCTAACACATTCCAGTAAAAATGCCCCATACACTCAATGGAAGGGGTGGTAAACCGGTGGACTTCGTGCAACCGGAGTTTTCGGTCACTCAGTTCGCCGACCACACATCGACCGCTTTCCGCACCCAGATCAAAAGCGATAAATCGTTTTTTGGCAGCCATAGTACTCTCCGGTAGTTTACTAGCATTCGCGGACTATCTACTAAAAATATATAATTTTAAATTAGTCTATTACACCTTCTCCCCCAATCCCATGCTATAATTCAATATCCAGAACCGGTATCTCGAGTGTGATCTTAAAGCTGAAAGCATGGTTGCAGGGTTTTTCCTCCGGTACCATAATTTGTATCCCATCAGATGTCATGGACCACTCCAGTAATTCATCGTTCCCCAGCAGCTCCACTGACCGCACATCTTCAGCTGCCAAGGATTTCAGAGTGGAGAGTGTAAGCGATTCCCCAGGCCACTCCAGCGCAATAGCGTATAAGACGTCTCTTCCTTTTCTGGTGAACCGGACATTCTCCTCGCCATAGGTTGTCCAGTAATCGGTGTCAAAGATGGCCTCGCCGTTGACATCCAGCCATTGTCCGATTTTTAGGAGCCGGTCTCTTTCGATGTCAATAATGGTGCCATCTGCTTTGGGGCCGACATCCAGGAGCAGGTTCCCGTTTTTACTCACAATATCCACCAGCATATCGACGAGTTCATTGGTGCTCTTGTATTCTTCGGGAGAAGCCGCCTGATTATACGCCCAGGATCCGCCGCCGATATAGGTGGGAGATTCCCATTTTCGCAGGCTGATAGTATCCATGCGCATATGGTCCAGTTCGATGAAATCGCCCACCTCTTCTGGAATCATCGGCGGACGCCGGATGGTTTTATTCACCACTGCAACCTCCTTGCCCCATTCCTGCGCAAGGTTGTAATACTCGGCAATGATCTCTTTCGCGTATGGATGGAATGCCGTTTCCCCCCATCCGAAATCGAACCACAGAAAATCAGGCTGGTATCGATCACGGATTTCCTCCCATCGCGCTTTCCAGTTCCGGAGCCACTCGTCAGTGGGATGTTCCTGGTCCGGATGTGGCGTGGAATAGAGGCCGGAATACTGCGGATCACAGGTATCATAGTCATCCGCACAGGTGTAGTAATACCAGTTAAATGCCCGGTGGTAAGAAGGAGCGTATTTCATGCCCCTTGCCCGCACGGCCTGCTCCAGCTCTCCGATGATGTCGCGGTGCGGGCCTTTGTCCATGGCATCCCACTCGGTCAGATCGCTGTCCCACATGGCGAAGCCGTCGTGATGCTCGGCCGTCGGCACCACATACCGGGCGCCGGCCTGCTGAAACAACTCCGCCCACTCCTCCGGATCCCAGTTTTCAGCGGTGAACTCGGGAATGAAATCCTTGTATCCGAATTCGGAGGGGTGACCGTAATTCTCCACATGGTATTGGAAAATATCCGAGCCTTTCCTGTACATATGTCTGGGATACCATTCAGTATCGTACGCCGGGACCGAATATACTCCCCAGTGGATAAAAATCCCGAATTTGGCATCGTCAAACCAGTCCGGTACCCGGTGCTGCGTCAAGGATTCCCAGGATGACTCGTATTCTGTCTGTTGCTCAGGCACACCACAACCCATAACAGTAATCAGATAAAAAAGCATCAATAGAGAAAAAGTTATATCACGTCCTGTCGATAGGTTCATTTTTTCCCTCCCACTTATGTAAAACCTATGGTATTTGCGATATTTTTCTTTGCATATATGCGCCGGTGTAATTATGGATTGCTACAAATCCTGAGGCAATATTATGGCTAATCCCGGGATTGGCTTTGCTTTCGATAAGATACATTCTCCATTTTGAGCACCAGAGGATTGTCCCAGGTTTTATTCAAACGCTGTGCTTTAATGATACTGACATATAACCCTTCATCCGTGGGTACCGCGTGAATTTCAGGATCCTTCTGAATCTCATATTCCAGCACTTGTTGATTCTGTCCGAGCACCGATACCTCAGTATCAGGTCCGCCTGTAACCGATCGGATTAAGAATTCCTTCCGTTCCCTCCAGGCCCAATTCTTTCCCGGGATAAACGCATATACCACCTCCCTGTCAGAATCTTTGGTAAACCAGATCCGCTCGATTTCCTTCACCTGTCGGGAAGCACGCGTATCCGGCGTTTTGGTTTCTCTGATGACTTCCCATGGTTGAATATTATCAACCGCCTCATGATTGGTAAAATACCATAAAGCGATTTCTCTTAAGGTGGCTTCCTGTCTTTTCGGGATCACCCCCTGGGCGTTCGGGCCGACATTCAGAAGTAAATTCCCCCCTTTGGCCCGGGTTTCGATGAGCATATTGATAATTTCAGCAGGATCTTTATAGGGTTCCCCTGCAACATACTGCCAGTGCCATCCGATAGTAAAACATGCCTCCCAGGGACCGGAAATTGGCTGATTCGGCAGGCGTTGCTCCGGAGTCTCCATTCCGCCTCTTGTGATTACAACATTCGGATCAAGATCCCAGCAGTAGTCAGCCACCATGGTATTCACCCAGTCGGATTTTTCGTCCAGAAATAAAATGTCTATGGGACCGTATTCCACAAGCAACTCTTTCAGCTGTGCCTGAATAGTTTCCCACAGCTTTTGGTTATTAGCCGGGGCTGACTCAGGTGTCCTTCTGCTTGGAGGATATCCCTGCTTATAGAGCACGTGAAAATCATCCGGGGAATAATACAACCCTATACCCAACCCCTGGTCACGGAACGCTGAAATGACCTGGTTCAGTATATCCTTTCCATACCCGGACTCCATAACATCGAAATCCGTGGTCTTTGAATCCCACATACAGAATCCATTGTGATGTTTGGCAGTAAATACAACATATTTCATCCCGGCAAGCTTTGCCAGGGATGCCCACTCCTCGGGATCAAACTGTTTCGGATTAAAAGATTTCGGCAGCTCCTGAAAATATCGATCCATGTACTCATCCGATGCCACGGCAACATTATGGCTGATAATAGCTCCCAGCTGGACATCGAGACTCCAGTGGATAAACATCCCAAATCCCAGAGACTGGAACCATTCTTTACGCTCCGGCTTGTTCCGATCAATATGAATTTCCTGCCCATACGATACGGACATAATTGTAGAAGAAAACACAATGCTGAGTAAGAGAATATATTTTATGAAGCGGCAGTGCTTATCAAACATTTTCTCACGACCCTTTTTCTATTGATACTTTGGCGCAATACTTTTCTGCTGGCTTTTATCTGCGCTTAATTATTCGGAATAGCTAAACAAAAAGGAGGAATTCTCACTCCACCTAATCCTTTGTATTATCAGGATATGAGTGTTATCACCATATGAAGGAATATAGCGGACCCGGTTAGCTTCAGATACCCCCGATCCGCTGTATTTTTCAACTGGAAAGCCCGGGAATCTATTTTACCATAATTCTTCCATTTGCAACTTCACCACCGAATCGATATTATCCGGTGCTATCCGGGGTAATGAAACGGTCACACCGGACCCGGACTGGTTAAACTGTAGTGCTTTCTCGCCATCTCCAGTGAGCAGTGACACTGCGGCAATTTCCTGCTGTATGGCGGGAATCCGTAACTGTCCGCTTCCCGGCCATTCAAAGACATGCGCATATAAGACATCGGCTTTCTTGGTATACCGTCCCCAGTCCGGCTGTTCGAACGGGCTGGCTGTGGTTTCGTAGATAGATTCGGCATTCACGTTCATCCATTCGCCAATTTCTTTCAGTCGCTGCACACTCTCAGCCGGGATGGTGCCATCGGCTTTCGGACCAACATTCAGCAGATAATTACCGCCTTTGGAAGCGATATCCACCAGGTTCCGAATCAGGGTTTCGGTGGATTTCCAGTTCTCATCCCAGGATTTGTATCCCCAGGTATCGTTCATGGTCATGCAGGTTTCCCAGTCCACGCCCGGCAGACCGGTATCGGGTATTTCCTGTTCGGGTGTCCCGAAATCGCCGGCATAGCCTTCGCCGCGATCCATGCCCTGCATACCCTGTCGTCCGGATCCAATCCGGTTATTCACAATGAGATCCTCTTTCAGCGTTCGAATATAATTATACAGTTCGATCCCGTCTTCCCGGGTCCACCAATCGGTCCATTCACCATCAAACCAGAGCACGCCGGGGTCAAACCGGGTAATCAACTCTTTCAGCTGCTCCTTCATATACCGCACGTATTCGTGCTTCCGGTCGGCGTGGATCTTGTTACTCGCGTGCCCTGCACGGGGATTCTCCGCGTCCGGATCCACATACTGGGCCCGATGATGCCAGTCCAGAATGGAATGATAGAAGCACATCTCGATACCCTGCTGTTCGCACTCCCTGGTTAACTCCGCCAGGATATCCTTTTGATAGGGGCTGAGATCCACCACATCATAATCCGACACCCCGGAATCCCAGAGAGCAAATCCGTCATGGTGTTTTGATGTGATGACGATATACTTCATCCCTGCTTCTTTGGCCAGCCTGACCCACTCGGCAGCATTGAATTTGACCGGGTTGAATTTATCAGCCAGTTTCTCGTATTCGTTCACCGGGATATTCGCACTGGCCATAATCCATTCGCCGATGCCGGAAATTTGTTCGCCCTTCCAGACGCCGGCCGGAACTGCATACAACCCCCAGTGAATAAACATGCCGAACCGGGCGTCCCGCCACCAGTCCATGCGCATATCGCGTTCCAGTTTGGTTTCATCGAGATAATTCTGCTGGGCAGGTTGTTCGGCCGAGACTGAGTTCCTCACCCCCGAACCTGTAATCATCAACCCCACCAGCAGCAATATTAACAAATGTCTTCCTCCTCTGTTCTTTGAAAAATATCTTCGCATAGCTCTCACTCCTTCTGTTGGTTCAAGATGCTTTTATTTTGATGTTACTGTAACCACGAAATTTCCACACATAGCCTGGTTATATCAGGATTTTTTAAACCCCAACCTTCCATAGAACGAAATAATCACAAAGCACACGAACGGGACAAAATATGCCAGATGAATACTGCCGGTGGCATCCGAGATTTTCCCCTGGATGGCCGTCAACACTGCCCCGCCGAGAATCGCCATTATCAGACCCGAGCCGGCAATTTTCGTGTCGCCATAATCCAATCCCTCTACTGCCAGACCATAGATTGTCGGGAACATCAGCGACATGAATGCGGAGACGGAAACCAGTGCTATCACGCCCGCCATGCCACCTCCGAATATCACAATCAGAGTAGCCACACCTCCGAGGAGCGCCGAACTCGTGAGAAGAATACCCGGGGTAATGAATTTCATCAGCGCGGTGTTCACAAACCGGAAAAGGGCGAACAGAACCAGAGCAGCCAGATAGTAACTGGACGCTGCTGCTTCCAGAATGTGCAACTCCTGCATAACGTAGCGAATAGTGAACGACCAGACACCAATCTGTGCGCCCACATAGAAAAATTGCGACACCACTCCCCATACATATTGTTTTCGCTTGAGCAGCCGTTTGAGAGTCGGCAGGAGATCGATTTTTACTTTTTTCTCCGAAACTGCCGGCATATCCCGAACGGCAATAATCATCCAGAGCACCACCAGCAGAAGCGCTACACCCACATACGGTCCCATGACCGCATTTAATTCCTGGGCCTGCACAGATTGTAACTGTTCAGGGCTCATCATCGCCCGTTCTTCAGCTGAAGCCGTATTCAGGTGGGAGAGAATGAAATACTTACTGAGGATCACTCCGGTAATCGAACCGATGGGGTTGAATGATTGTGCCAGGTTTAACCGTTGCGTCCCGGTCTCGGCCGGCCCCATAGCGATAATATACGGATTCGAGGTGGTTTCAAGAATGGATAAGCCACCCGCGAGAATATACAGCGCAGCCAGAAAATGGAAATAAGTCATGGTCAGGCTTGATGGGTAAAACAACAATGCCCCAATAATGAAGAGGCCGAGCCCAAGTAATACTCCTGCTTTGTACGTAAATCGCTTGATGAAAATCGCAGCGGGAAGCGCAAGACAGAAGTACGCCCCATAGAATGCCATCTGAATCCATGACGTCTGAAAATCGGTTAAACTCATAATCCGCTTAAAAGCCGCCAGCAGGGTATCAGTCATATTGTTGGCCAGTCCCCACATGAAGAACAAACTTGTGATGAGCGCAAACGGAACCAACGGTGCTTTGAACGCAGTCAACTTTTTTGATGTCATAGCAGAATCTCTTCTCCTGAATCTAATTGCTTATTGACAGTCTCTTTCGGTAGTCGTAAGGTAATGGCATATTTTCCGGTCACCGGTCATCCATTGATATAACTCAGACATATCATTTATATCGCTCAGCTGGCTCCGCATTCGTGATTTTCAACACCACCGGATTCGGCCAGGTGCGATCATTATACAGCCGCTGGGCGCGAGTCGCGGTAATATATAATCCGGCCTCACCGGCAATCCATGTGGTTTCGGGTGTCACATCAGGATTATATTCCAGGACTTTTCCGCTCTGTCCAAGGACAGTGATATTGGAATTATCATGCACCCCCACTGATTTCAGCGTTACCGTTTTTTCTTCACCCCACTCCCAATCCGGTTGGGTAATGATAGCATAGACTGTATTATCCTCTTTGCTTCTGGTAAACCAGATATTTTTTTCATTGGTCAGTATCCATGGACGAACATTATAAATAGCCTCTCCGTTCACCAGATTCCAGAGCGTCATCTCCCGGAGCCGTTCTTCCTGCTCCATCGGTATTTCTCCGTTTGGTTTGGGCCCGATGTTCAGCAGCATATTACCCCCCTTTGCCCGGGCTTCAATCAGTTGTTCAATTAAATCCGTGCCGCTGCGATACCGTTCATTGGTGGGTTTCCACTGCCAGGAAGTGCCCATGGTGTAGCACGCCTCCCACGGATCAATACTCGTTTCCCCGGGCAGCTGTTGTCCCGTGGATGCGCTGATTTCCGGCGTTTCCATCGCACCACGCGTGACCACAATATCGGGAGTGAGTTCCCAGCACCATTCGCGCAACCCTTCGGCCGGCCCGTCAATAAATATAATATCCACCGGGCCATAGTTGGTAAGTAACTCTTTTATCTGGGCTTTATCATGCTGCATGAGCTCCGGATTGTTCACAGGAAATACTTCCGGACGACGCCTGCTGATGGTGGTGCCCTGTTTGTAGAGGAAATGAAAATCATCCGGTGAAAAGTAGAACCCTATGGCAATTCCCCGGGCTCGAAACGCCTTAACCAATTCCGCAGTAATATCTTTGCCATAGGGCGTATGCATGATATTGAAATCCGTGGTCTCGGTATCGAACATACAGAACCCCGAATGGTGCTTGGCGGTAAACACCACATATTTCATCCCGGCCAGTTTCGCCAGCCGGGCCCATTCATCCGGATGAAATTCAGTGGGATTAAAGCTGCCGGGCAATTCATTTATGAACTTTTTCACGTACTGATCCGAAGCGCCGACCAGAGAATGGCTGATGACGGATCCAATCTGGCTGTCTACACTCCAATGAATGAACAGCCCGAGGCCCAGATCCTGAAACCATTCCAGGCGTTCAGGTTTATTACCCTCCTGCGCCAGCAGGGGACACAAAAGCAATGAGAGGCTCAGAAACAACATCCCGGCCATCTTAGAGACAAATTTGATTTTCATAAATTGCTCCCCGTGGGTTTTCAATCATATTCAGGTGCTCCGGCTGAAAATACATGTTCTTTCGCGGGCAGGCTACACCCCCGCTCAACACCCGAAGAGAAATTCTCCCTGATTTTAATCTATGCGACGAGCGCCGCCCCGAGTATATCTCCCGGTGCCACACCAATTCGCCCGCTTATTGTTTCCCATAAAGGGGGCCAAAATTCTCACAGGCCCGGTAATCGGCGCCCTGATGATCCATCGCCCCGAACATACCCCAGGCACTTGGTCTGAAGATCCGGTCTTCAGGTACATTATGCATATTCACAGGAATCCGGAGCATAGATGCCAATGTAATCAGCTGGTCGCCAATATGGCCGTAGCTGATGGCCCCATGATTTGCACCCCAATTGTACATGACCGAATAGACGTCTTTAAATGGCTCCTGGTCTGTGAGAACCGGTGCGAACCAGGTGGTAGGCCACGTCGGATCAGTGCGCTGGTTTAACGTATCATGGACTTCCTCAGGTAATGCCACAGTGTATCCTTCCGCCAGCTGCAATGCAGGTCCCAGCCCTTTAATCAGATTAATCCGGAACATGGTCACCGGCATCCCGCCTTCAGTAAGAAACAACGACGAGAACCCGCCCCCGCGAAAATATTCATTGATGGCCGGCGCCCATTCGGTGGCATTCAGACATTTTCTGGCCTCTTCCGGGGTGATCTCCCACCAGGGTTTCATTACCGGATCTCCGTTTCTGGCTTGCTTCCCGGTTCCATCCAGCGTGGCGGATCCGGAATTGATTAAATGAATAATCCCGTGTTCCGCCTGCCCTTTCAACTTTTTCCCGGTCACCCGTTTCACCGCTTCCGGACTCCAGAATGTTCTGACATCTGCAAATATCTGCGCGGTATCGGTCAGCAGATGGCCGAACATCATGGAAACGCCGTTCAAGGTATCATTTTCAGTGGCCAGCAAGTAGGGTTCCCGAATCCCGTTCCAGTCAAAAGAGGTATTCAGAATGGTTTCCATGAAATCACCATTGGGAAAATAATCCGTCCACTGTCGCTGTCCCTGGAATCCGGCAATTAGAGCGTTATGCCCCAGCGCCTCTTCCTGGTATCCCAATTCAGTCAACCGCGGATTCCCCACCATGAGATCCCGGGCAATCAGCGCCATTTTCACCACCGTTTCCCAGATGTCATCCTTTTCTTCTCTGGAGAACTGTTTCTCCCGAGGATTCGGATCCTGGAACTCTTTGCAGTTTGCCTTCACCCATTCCAGTGCCTTTTCAAATTCGTCCTTATCGTAAATTTCTTCCTCAATCCTGCGGGTCAGCTCGGACATATCCACATATTCATTTCGCATACCCAGATAATCCTCAAAGAAGTCCTCATTCACCATGGAGCCTGCAATCCCCATAGAGACGGATCCCATGGAGAGATAGGATTTCCCGCGCATTTCCGCGACCGCTAACCCGGCTTTCGCAAAGTGCAGTAATTTTTCCCGGACATCTTCCGGAATGGAGGTATCCCCGGCATCCTGAACATCCCTTCCGTAAATACTGAACGCAGGTAATCCCTTCTGATTATGCGCAGCCAGTACCGCCGCCAGATACACAGCTCCGGGACGTTCGGTCCCGTTAAATCCCCAGACAGCTTTCGGCAGTAACGGATTCATATCCATGGTCTCAGAGCCATAGCACCAGCAGGGAGTGACTGTTAGTGAGACGCCGACCCCTTCGCGTTCGAATTTCTCAGCAGCCATGGCAGCCTCCGCAACCCCGCCGATGCAGGTATCGGCGATCACGCATTCCACCGGCATCCCATTGGGATGTCGTAAGTTGTCCTCCAGAAAACGCGCTGCAGATTTTGCCATGTCCATGGTCTGATCTTCCAATGACTCCCGTACTCCGCCCCGCCTTCCATCGATGGCCGGACGGATACCAATCTTGGGCAGTGTACCGTGTAAACGCTTCTGCGGTTCATTCATCGTCAAATCATCAGTAGTAGCCATTCACGAGCTCCTTTTGTGTTTGTATTCCATATATTTTCCTGTTATCTGCATGAACAAACAGAATTTGTACATCTCCGGAGATTATTCTTTGCACTTTGCGCTATTCGATGGGAGTAACACCCTTTTTGAGAATGATATTCCCGTATTTTGCTGTTTCCCCGGTCATCACCACTGCAAATGCGTCGCTGGCTCTTTCATAAAAGGCATAGCGTTCGAGACGCTTCACTGCCGGGACATTTGGCCAGTGGCTTTCGATAACCGCACGATAGCTCTCTTCCACTGCAGGATCAAGCGTATCGCCCGGGACCGCCTCCATCATGAGGATCGGAGAGTCAACGTAGGTATCCAGCGCAAACAGCGGGAGGATTGCGTCCAGCAAATCTGTGATTCGATGGCCATCCGCCCTGATAATATAATCATTTGTTGATTCCCCCGGAAAATGCGCATCCGCCAGCACCAGTTCATCTCCGTGGCCCATCCGGTAAATTGCCGCCAGCAACTCCGGGCTGAACAAAGGGGATATCCCGATGAGCATTCTGTCTCCTTTCTTGCTTCCATCATAGAGCAGTAGTTCTCAGTTCTATTTTCTCTGCAAGGGAATTATCATTTCTTCTTTTCCAACCTCTGACCAACATTCCGCAGCGTCTGAGCATCCTCCGGATGAATCGACCCGTCATAGTACGGACCGGTATTCAACACCAGGTTGGCGTTTACCTTATTCGCATGGGCCAGCATCTGCATCACGTCATCCGCAGTGCGGTGCTCCTGGGCGTTACGCATATCGTAGCCCCAGGTACGTGGTTGTAACGTATTGCAGATTTCAATGGGCTTCCCTTTATTGCGCTCCCAGGCCATCCGGGCCACAGTCCCACCCCGTGGATGCGCCCGGGGATCTCTTTCGGGAGCAACGAAATCCTCGTCACCGTTGGCGCCCTGCTTGAAACAGATTAACACCTGCGGTTGGAGCGAACGAATTAAGGCATAGGTCTCATCAATCGGGAACAGGTCGGGCCGGCTGTAATACCCCATAATCGGATCCAGCCAGATACCGGCAAGAGGTCCATATTGGGTCAATAATTCCTTCAACTGAGCATGGACGAATTCGATATAGTGCTGAAAATCGGCGTCCTTCTCGAACTTATATTCCGGTTGCGGATGGTCATAGTCGGGCCGGGCCGCTCCCCATTGCACCTCTCCCTGTGTGGTGGCTTCTCTGGAATAAAAGTATGGATGCCGCCAATCCAGTGCATAGGAGTAATACAGGAACAGGCCCAAACCCTTCTTCTGACAGGCTTCTACCAGTTCTCCCACCAAATCTCTCTCGGCCGGAGAGTTGACGCTATTAAAATCGGTCTGCTTCGTACTAAACAGGCAGAAACTATCATGATGCCGGGAGGTGATATTTACATATTTCATACCGGCAGCCAGGGCCAGGTCCGTGATAAAATCGGGATCAAAACTCTGGGCGGTAAACCGATCTTTAAGTTTGGCGTATTCAGCTACCGGGATTTTTTGGCGGAGCTGCACCCATTCCCCCAAGCCCACGATGCTATAAATTCCGTAATGCATAAAGAGTCCGAATTTCGCGTCCTGGAACCATTGGAGCGCTGCTTCCCGGGGTTCCTGTGAATAAGTCTTATTATATTCACTCAAATACGATGGAACATGCTGTATATAGGCAGGGCTGGGTTGAGCGATTTGATATATTCCGGCAGCTGATATCGTACCGGCTAATGCTCCAAGAAATTTTCGTCGGCTCAATTCCATAGCAGATCCCTTCCGGATGAATTATGAATGAGTCTATTTAGAAAACGCCTCGCCCGAAGGGATGCCTTCGGCAAAGAGATCCCGTCAGGACGGGACAAAGTTCGCAGAGGCCGCAAAGAACGCCTCGAAGAGATCCCTCTGGGACAAAGAAAATATAGAATATATCCGTCCAAATAGCGTAATACATTGTGCTTATATCTTCTCTCCATACTAAACAGAAGCCAAGTTCACCAACTTGCATCAGAACCATGTTTTCTAAACACTCTCATGAATGCTAAATTATTATCATTTCTGCAGAATATGAATCCCAAATTTCCCTAAGTACAGCGATACTTCGCTGTCCCAGAGGGACCCCAGTGGGGCACTCGTATCGCTCAACTTAGGTGAATATAAGATTAGAACCAGCCCTCCCTCATTCACCACGAATTTTTATATGGCACAAGGGGTGGAGGAGGAGGTAGCCCCCTGCGCCATATATGGTTGTGACTCGTTGTCACTCTACCAGTCTCATTGCAGCTTCCTTATAAATCTTTTAAAATACAGCCGGCTCCAGTTCATATAAATCCCTTCCGGATCCTCCGTTCACAACCAGCATTGCACATGTGTGCATCTAATAATGAGACCTTTCCTTTAAATTCTATGCATAGATCAAACCGATTTTTATTATCCTCGTCTCAGAATATAAAGAAAACCATCTATCAGGGAAGGTATTCATTATTTCCACTTCAATATATTCAAAATATTCACATAAATGTAGCCTCTATCCATACATACAGGAGGAAGAAATCACAACAATAATCCAGAACTCCTCCTGTCAGAACGAATTCCCCCACTACTCAGCGTGTCTATGAAACGACCGGCTATCACTCAATTTTTTAGGGGCCGTCGAAGGTCTGATAATCAGTTCCGTCTGCAAAATTTCTTCACGCGGCTTCGAAATCTGGTCCGGCTTCTTGATCTGATCAAAGATGAACAGTGCAGCCAGCTTCCCAATTTCATATGGATTCTGATTCACCGTGGTAATGGGAGGTGTGGTTATTCCCGACTCGCTTATGTTCCCAAAACCAGCCAATGCGATATCGCTTGGAATTTTTATTCCGGCCTTCCGCAGTTGGGTATATACCCCTATCGCTACAGGATCATTTACCGCAAAAATAGCCTCAGGATAGGCTTGCCAGGTCTGCATCTCCCGAAATGCTCGTTGGCCATCTTGTGGTGAAAATCCTCCATAAATAATCCATTTTGGATTAATCGGAATATTATTATCACTTAGAGCTTGTAAATATCCTTCAAGTCTATCTTTACTTACAGACACTTTTCTGGGACCGGCAAAATGAGCAACCCTTCTATATCCTCGGCGAATAATATGATTCACTATTTTATAGGCGCCATTGAAATCATCAACAACCACAGTATTAAAATCCTGTCCTTTAAATACACGATCAAAGAGAACCAAGGGGATCTCACGATTTTTGAAGATCTGGAAATGTTCACTGCTCGTAGTATGCTCCGATATTGATACCAGCACGCCGGCTACCTGATTCGATATCAGACTGCGGATATTAATCACCTCGCGTTCATAGCTCTCATTGGATTGGCACACCAATATTGTATATCCATTATAATAGGCGATATCCTCAATACCCCGAATAACCGCCGCAAAAAAGTCATTGACCGATGGCACCAATACCCCCAGCGTCTTACTTTTTCTGCTGCGAAATGTCTGGGCAATGGCATCAGGTTGGTAATCGAGTTCCTCAGCAAGAGAGAAAACAAGATTTTTAGTTTCCTGGCTGATATCCGGATGATCATGCAAGGCCCGGGATACTGTACTATGGTGAAGGCCCAGAATACGTGCCAGATCTTTAATCGTAATCTTCTTAGCTGGCATACTCACTCAATGCTAAATTATTTAAAATCCAAAGAAGTCTTCTCCTGTATATTAGATTGTTAGTTTATTAAATTCCTGTTAAAAAAGTAACGAGTTAAATTGCCCTATAGATAGTTTTAACTCTAATTAGATTAATTTTCACCCAAAACCAAAAATAAATATGGAGAAATCTCAATTTGCAGTCTCACCTTTCCGAATCAACCGCCAGGGTTCAGGTGTGATTTTGATGGTATATGCCGGATTATCCGGTAATTTTTTAGGCAGATTAATACGTACCATGTTACCTTCCTGCCGCCATTGGAGCGCTTCGCTATGCCCAAGCAACGTCACGGCAGTTCCTTCCTCCAGCTCCAGATTTCTGAGAGCGATAGAATATTCGTCCGGGCTGTCCAGCAGAATGGCGTACAACACGCCGGGTTTATGGGTGAATCGGATCTCGGCGTCATCGTTCACCAGGGCACCTTCCGCAACCACCCAGGGACGAGTCTCGAAGATGGCCTCCCCGTTCACATCCAGCCAGCGGCCGAGTCTCCGGAGGCGCTCTACCTGCAGTTCGGGGATGGTGCCGTCGGGTTTGGGGCCCACATTCAGGAGCAGATTCCCGTTCTTGCTGACGATATCCACGAACATATCAACCAGCTCATCCACGGAGAGCATCTGCTCGGGACCGGAATTCTGGTTGTACCCGAATGAATAGGCGATTCCGCGAGTCGCTTCCCACTTCTGAGGAGTCAATCGGTCGTACTGGGCGTATTCCGGTGTGGTAAAGTCCTGGAAGGACAGACTCCACCGATTGTTAATGACGCCATTAGAATACTCATTATAATAGTCGGCGATTATTTCCATGGCGTCCTGTCGGTCAGGATAGGCGATATCATTCCAGAGAATAGCGGGCCGGTACTTCTCGATAAGTTCTTCCCAGTGGTTCCGGGCGTAACTTCTATACTCATCACTCCGGGGGGTGATCTTGCTCCAGTCCAGATTGCCGGTGATAACCACCGGATGAAAGCTCCAGTCGATGCCACCGCTGTAGTATAGTCCCATACGCATGCCTTGCTCCCTGACCGCCGCCGTCAGTTCTCCCACGATATCCCTGGTAGCCCGCTGTTTGTCGAACGGGAGATACGGATTCCTGAAATTACTGGGCCAGAGCACGAATCCGTCATGATGTTTGGACGTCAGGACGACGTAGCGGGCATGCACATCCTGGAACAGGCCGGCCATTTCATCTGGATCCCACTGCTGCACCTCTTGGTTTAAGGTCTCGGCAAAGTCATAATAATTGAAGTCACTGCCGTAGGTTTGATAATGGTGTTCCTGGGTGGGCGATCCGGGGATGCGCAGGGAATTCAGATACCACTCGGCGTACGGGTTATACTTGAACCATCGTTCCCGCTCCACCGACCCCAGCTCTCCGGTGGTAGGGGCCCAGGCGGGGACGGAGTAGATCCCCCAATGGATAAAGATGCCCAGTTTGGCATCGTCATACCATGCCGGGAGCTCATGGCTGCTGAGGGATCTGATGGTGGGTTCGAAATGTCTCTCTGCATCCTCCTGCCCATAAACCGGACTGACTGTTCCCTGCAGTGTATAGAGTATCATCCACGCGCATATAAGAGCTACCAGAATGCTTCTTAATTGCATCACTGTATATTCCTTCCTTTTTTTATCATTTTGTTGTTAACAGAATTTCCCCGGACCTCTTTCGGCCTTATTGTTGTCTAGATTTGTGCTCTATGCGTACGCTCCGATGCACTATAATCTTGATCACTTTCGGCTCCCAGTTGATGCCAATGAAAGTCTGGAGCTACAAATAACGTATCAGAGCGCAGATTTCTTCAAGTGGGAATAGATCCATTCGGCCGTAACTGCCCATGTTGGGAACATCCAGGCTTTTTCCATTCCTCTTCTTCTGTTCCTCAAACAACGTTCTTTTTTGCTCTTTAACTCGTTAATTCCAGAACCACAATGGTGTCCACCGGATTCCGCTGCACGTGCTGAAGATTAATTACTACATTTAAATCTGCATCACGGGCAATATTTACAGGGGTATCACTTCCATACAAATGGGCGCCGTCCAGAATGATATCCGAAGTATTGAATATAGGCAATTGTTCCGGGGAGTCTGGATCTAGGATATGCACAAATATCTTCCATTCCTTTTGAGTAGTGACGCCCCAATCCTGCGGTGGCATGGGCCCGCCCCTGGTGCCCTTGATCGTTTGAGCGTACGTGGACATCCAGGCTCCGATGTCGCGCAGGCGATCCACAAATTCCGGCTGAATAGTGCCCCGGGGTGTCGGCCCGACATTCAATAGGAAATTCGCGTTGTGTCCCGCTGCCCGCACCAGATAGCCAATGAGTTCCGGTGTGCTTTTAAAATTGGTATCATTCTTATTATATCCCCAGGAACGGTTGATGGTATCACAGGTTTCCAGCGGTAAACGACCGATGACCGCATCTCCGCTGAAACCAGTGGTATTCTGCCCCGGAAGGTCTTTTTCAAACATCTGGAACCCTTCGCCCGGGAAGGGCGCAACATGGTGATTGTTCCCAATGAGGGCCTGGGGCTGCAGCTGCTGGATTAAATCATACGTCTCCTGCAGTTGCCAGTTCACATGGCAGGCTTTATCGGGCACATCCTCCTCCCGTATCCGCTGATCCCACCAGCCGTCAAACCAGAAGCCGCCCAATTGACCATACCGTCCGTCAGCCAGCTCATGAATCTGGGTATTCATATACTCCAGATAGCTGTCGAAGTCCCCTTCATCCGGCCGGTTTGAATGCTGACCGGTTCGGCCCCGGGGGTAATAGTCGGGGTGATGCCAGTCAAGGTGAGAATGGTAGAAGAACAGTTTTACGCCTTGCCGCTGGCATTCATCGGCCAGCATTTTCAACACGTCCTTTCCGTACGGGGTTCGATCCACGATATCATAATCGCTGGCCTCCGAATCCCACATGGCAAAGCCGTCATGATGCTTGGAGGTGATGGTCATATATTCCATCCCCGCTTCCTTCGCCAGGCCCACCCACTCAGCAGGATCGTATCCGGTGGGATTAAACTGTGACGGCAGCTGTTCGTATTCATCCACCGTCATCTCTTCGTTGTGCATCACCCACTCTCCTCTGCCCAGCACACTATACACACCCCAGTGAATGAACATCCCGAATTTCGCATCCTGAAACCATTCCTGCATGGCCCTCCGCTGCTGAGCCGCCGGTAAACCGCTGACACTTTTATTGGAATGACCTCCGGATGAGCACCCCAATATGGTGAAGCCTGCTGCAGATCCTGCCATTGTTCCCAAAAATTTTCGTCTGTTCATTGTCATGGTAAGCCTCGCTCTTCGATGTTCACTTCAGATTGGGTTAACCATTCTCTGAAACCCTGTCTGCATCCCTGGGCGGATACATATGTTCTGAATTGCTTTTATACATCCGGCAATCCTTCCGGACTATTGATTCCGGACAACTCCCGCCTGTGGATGTAACTACTCGGTTAAAAAGAGTTCAATCACCGGCACCTCCACCTCCGGTTTCACGATAGGTAAGTTCAGGTTTAACGTCTCTTCGCCTCCGGCTCCCTCTCCTGACATCCAGGCACCCCGGGAGCCTTCAAACTGTATCTCCGAGGCATCATGCAGTAACTGTGCATATTTTACTTTGCCACCGAATCCGTCCAGATGCAGCTGACCCATGGGCCACTCCAGTACATGAACATAGATCCGGTTCTTCTCGGGATTAAAGGTCAACAGGCAGTTGTCCGGACTTTTGAATTCTTCCGGCGCTGCGGTACAATTATAGATGGAACGGCTGTTTAAATCCATCCACTCTCCGATTGCGCGTAATTTCTCCATGGAACGATAATCGAAAGTCCCCCGGGCAGTCGGCCCGACATTCAGCAGTAAATTGCCACCCTTACTCACAGTTTCGATGAGCATCGTGATCAGCTGCCGGTCGCTTTTCCAGGTTTTTTCGTCCCGGTGATAGCCCCAGGAACCGGAAAAGGTCTGGCAGGTCTCCCAGGGCACCCGTTCACCGTCCATGGTCACCCACTCCCGGGGCATGAACTGTTCCGGAGTACGAAAATCCCAGCCCCAGCGATGATCCAGCAAATCGAGCCGGTCATTTATGATCACCTGCGGCTGCAGTTCCCGGACCATTTCCAGGAGTTCCTCCGAGTGCCAGTCTTCGGCCCCTTTCCCGTCCGGGCCGGGATAGGAAAAATCCGGGAAGAAGTGGTCAATCTGACCGAACTCGGTCATTAATTCGCGCACCTGATTATGCAGATACTCCGCATATTCTTCCATGTCCCGATCTTTGTTCGTCTTGCGCATTTCTTCGTTATCCCGCAAGGGATGAATCCGGTCGATAGGAAATTCGGGATGGTGCCAATCGATGAGGGAGTAATAGAATCCAACGCGCAAACCCTCCTCACGAAACGCTTTGACAAACGGTTTCAGCAAATCTTTTCCATACGGGGTATTGGTTGCCTTATACTCCGTATAATCCGAATCCCAGAGACAGAACCCTTCATGGTGTTTAGACGTGATCACTACATATTTCATTCCGGCCATCTTCGCAGCTTTTGCCCATTCCTTCGGGTTATACAGATCCGGGTTGAATAACTCAAAATACTTCCGATATTCATCATTGGTCATCCGCTCCCGCATTTTCACCCATTCATGCCGGGCCGGCAGGGAATAAAGTCCCCAGTGAATGAACATGCCGAACCGCGCTTCCCGCCACCACTCCATTCGTTCCCGGCGCTCTTGATCGGTTTCTGTGCGAAAATCTGCTGCCTTTGCCGTGCCAACCGGTGATATAGCAAACACAACTCCTACTAAAAGTAAAGTCAGCAACACCATACGTATTGAAAATAATTTCATAATACCTCCTTAAAAATTCTTCAGATAAAAATGTCAATGATAATCCATTTACTATCTGCAGGTATATTTAGGATGGATACAAGAGATTGCCATGTACAGGTAAAAAGCAGTGTGGAAGAGAGGGCACAAAGCACCTCCCTCCCACAATTGGAAAATTGGAAAGCATTAACTTGTTTTCTTTATTTGCCAAACCCGGCTCTTCCTTCATCCTTCTAATGTGATCAAAATGATCCACCGATTGTAATTCGCTGGACATTATTAAACACATTCATCGGTGAATAAGCATAATCAACCCGGAGACCGATTCCACCTATATCATAATTGAGACCAAACCCCAGACTTAGTGATTCTTCATCGTAATTGGTCTTATATCCAGCACGGAGAGCTAGCAAGTTATTATAAAGATATTCTGCACCCACATGTACTCGCTCTGTGTAATCACGAGGGTGAAGTGCGTCAACATCCACCAGCAGGGAGTGTTGTTCAAACCCTCCAATAAAGTCAAGGACATCAGCAGCGATGCCAAGACGAAATGTCAGGGGCAATTCGAATGCGGTTTCTTCATATTTAAACTGCGGGGAAAAATTCCGGAAGCTGATCCCCAACCGGAGGCTTTTTAACCCAGGATAGAATATGGTTCCGAAATCATAAGCCAGTCCCGATACTTTATTTTCGATTTCGGGTCCATCAACCTCATGAATATTAGCTCCCAGGTGTTGTTCGGCATATTTCACTGTTCCGCCAACCCGGAACTTATTGGTTAAGGTCCGGGAATAGGAGAGGCCCGCGGCATATCCATTAACATTCACCTCCCCGGTATTGATATAGCCTTTCTCGGTGGAGGCTACACGAGTACCATACACCTCCCCATAATCGCTGCTGATGATATGGAGCCCGAGTGCGCCTGCATTCCCTAAATCTTTGGCAACAGCGGCCGCATTATAGGCAATATCTGCAATCCAATTCACCCGGGTTGCAAAGAATTCAATATCGTTCTGCATTTCCGAAACAGATGCCGGATTATAGAATATTGCCTCTGTCCCCTGTCCGGCCATAGTAAACGCCCCACCCATTCCGGCCGCCCGGGAGACCATATCCACCTTCAAAAACTGCAAACCGGTCTGGGCAACTTTCTTAATTGTCTTCGCTTCACCCATTCGGAATCCCAGGAGCCCTATCAGGCAGATGACAATCAATCGCTGAGTTATTTTCTTCATCATAGTCTCCAAATTTATATTTTCAAATACTGTCTACTATTCTCAGAATCAGTGTGTCCTTTTATCACCGCACAATGACGAATTTGACATTCTTGCTGCGGCCGTCAGGAGTTTCAATATGTGCGATATACAATCCGCTCACAACGACCTGTCCGGTCTCGGATACCTGAAATGTCTGCCAGTTTTCTCCCCATGGTTCGTCCCCAGAGCCATCGGTATGTTCCAACACCTTTACCAGATCACCACTTTCAGTATAGACGGAAATGGTACATTCCGGCGGCAATTCCATAAAAACGATCTTGTTTGGTGCACCCTGGAACTGCACCGCGCTGGCATTGACATTAAAGGGATTCGGTACCACCCGAATATCACTCAACTCATCACCCGGAGGTCTTGTAAGAGACGCTGCACGTTGCGTCATGTTCATGTAGCGACCGCTTTCAAGCTGTTCTTTTTTACCGAAAACGCCTGGGGCATTATCAACTCCATTATCAAATGCCGCAACATAGTAATAGTATTCTTCTCCTCGTTGGGCTTCGTCGTCACCATAGGTGTACGCCAGATCATTTTCTGTTCCTTCTCCGCATTCGAAAATCATTTCCCATTCGCCAATCAGTCTATTTTCGCGCACAATCGGATCAGGATTCCCGAGTGCTCGATAAACTCGGTAACCCGCAAAATCCGAAGCTGCTTCTGATTCATCACCCCAAGAGATTTGAATGCGATCCGGAAGTGACTGTACTTCTATCGACGGAGCAGGTGGAGGGACAGGAACATTGTAATCGTGCTGCACTGCCCATTGTGCCGCAGACGCATTCCGAAAGAGAGAGTCTTTGCCAGTGGATACCCATTGATCCTTAGCAATATCATTCTCTGTAAATTCTGGCCGGTCAGCATAAATATCCTCAGCCGGCGGCGGCAGTTTATCCGGACCATCCCAGCTCGCTGTTCCATTCAGCCAATCCTTCCCAACATCCCAGGCAACCCGGGGAGAAATAGAACCGATTACTGTGGCAAACACAATCCGGAAGGACTCACCTGGACCCACCGTATAAGGCCCCACAACATATGTATTTCCGGGTTCGTCATATGGCATATCAATTTCATAGCCATAAGTGATGTCCATCAGTTCCATGGGCACTTTATGGTGTCCCGGCTTGGTTCCCGTAAGCTCTGGTGAACCATCATCCTGCGAAAAACCATTCTTCATAATCCCATACAACCTCTCCGGAGTGATCGGTTGCGCCTGTTTAAAAATGGGATCTTCTGCAGAGAATATGCCGGTGACCCAAGGTTGATTGTCCCAATTATCGGTATTATCAGTAGTGGATTTGTCGACATGCAAGAGGGCTTCGCCAACCCATTCCGGATCCTGAATAAAGCCAATCTCCCGGTGAGGATTCCCGTATCGATCGTATTCGGTGCCTACACTTCCCCAGGTATCACCGGTCACCCAGTTGTGATAAGAATAGCCTATACGTAAGGAATCATCGGGATACTGACCATAGTAACCATGCCATTTGGGCCAGGTTCCGTACCAACCGTCTACCGACATTCGAGCCACATATACATCTTTAAGAGTTTGATCCGGCAGTTCGATTTCGTCATCCAAGTCCACATTGCCGGTATTGGTGAACGTAATATCATAGATCAAATAATCATCATGATTTTTCTGACTCCATGCCAACACTCTTTTAGTGAGAGTTAATCCCATATCCGTGTTAATAGTCGATTCAATCATCCGATCCGCTGTCCCAGGAATTTTTTCCGGCGCAAGGTGCTCGCCATCCAAGGGGAACTCCCGGTGCAGCTGAATCCCATCCACATAGATTTCCGGAGGTTTGTCGCGATAATACTTACGTATATCGATGTCATTTTCATCCGGGACTGGCATTGTGATGGCTGTTTCATCCGAATACATGGCATTCGACGTTTTTTTCACCAACAGTTCCGTACCATCCGGAGCCACCCAATCTCTGGCAAGGATATGGGTGGCACGTCTATTTATGTTCCATTGACTAAATGCGTCAAAATAGTAAAACGCGTGTGGATCATGCTGGAATGTTTGAGAGAACGCAGCGTCAACCGCATCCTGAATATTTCCAACCCGCATCTGTCTTGTGTTGCCGGCATCCAAGGCAGCCCCCCACAACACGGTAGTGGCCAGCAATACAACACTTATTATTAGCTTATGTCGATTCATTTCGTCTTCTCCTTGTATATAACTTCAGTACCGACAGTCTTTTTTTTTATCAGTCCTTATCTTTTATCTGCCGCTAGAAATTCACTCGTAATCCGAATGTCACATACCGTGGATCTGTATAGTAGAGGAACCGGCGGTTCGGATCGTTAATATAGGGTTTATCTTCGCTGCTGAGATCCCCCGGCTCGTCACTCCCCGCAGTATATCCTGCATCCTGATATTTTTTTCCTTCGTACATTGGTAAGTGTAAGGATTCCAGATAGGCCCGGCGATCATTCGCGTCAGAAAAGGCCATGGTGGTCAGGTTCTTGATATCGAACACATTGGTGATATCCAGATAGAGCCTGATACTTCGGCTGCTGCTGCCGAGAACATCATAGGAGATTTTCGCATCCACTCGATTGTAATCGGCCCACTGAATATTATCCTGTAACTCATAAGTAGTTAAGGGATCCCAGGTTTCATAATGGCCTGCCTGATGGGTATACAGGAAGGATAACGACCAGCCGCCCAGTGGCCTAAACCCGCCATAGCTGGGGCCAAAATCCTGCGGGGATCTGAATCGTAATTGCGCACGAGCCACCGGACGAGCGAGTGGTCGTTCCTGATAAGGATTCTGCAAACCGTAAGTCCGCATCTGCCGGATATCTTCGAAATAGTGCTGACGACCGACATATCCCTGGGTCCGGACCCGGTAGTCATAATTCAGCCAGCCGGTTATCCAGCCATATCGCTTTTCGATCTTGAACTCGAAACCCCTAACATCCGAATATTCATTATTTTCAATCGTGTTGTAATCAACGCTCCCGGTAAAATCGGTATAACCAACACTGGCAGCCTCACCGGTCACATTTTTGTAATATCCGGATGCATGGAGTAAAAATTGATTCAACAGACTGTATTCCGCCCCCAGTTCATAAGCGACGGTCCGAGCCGGATCAGCAGACGGATTCCCAATGAACTGCACACCTGAGGGCACATTGCCGTAATTAATTTCAAACATCTGCTGTGCGGGAACCATGGAATAAAAGTGGCCGTAATTGAAATAGAATTTACTGTTCGCGCTGACCGGGTGAGAAATACCCACTCGGGGACTGATCCGCAAATGGGCTTCCGCTGGCTCGGTCGGTGCTTCAGTGGTCAACTGATCTTCATATTTGGCAGTAAAATATTTCGAATATTGATCAACGGTATACCATTCAGTCTTGGGATCATTATAGTCCAGCCGCACTCCTATATTTGCTATCATTCCTTCGAATTCAAATTTGTCCTGAATGTAAGCTCCCAGGCGGATGGGATACTGATGCCAGATGATTTTCGTATCTTCTGTTGAACTTCTGGGACGATGACTGCCACGAAATACATGAAATTCATCGTAATTGAATACGATACCACCTTTCACCATATGATTCCTATGTACCTGACTGGTAATATCGAACGAGGCGTTCACTGTACTGGCATACGAGGTGTCTCGCGGCTCAGCACCTTCATCTGCAATGCCGAATCCATCAATCGTTTTCCGCTTTCTTCCCGGTTCCCCGGTCGCCCAGATCCAACCATAGGGCTGTTCATCCGCAGGAACGCTGCCAAAATAGCGAATGGGAGTGGTATCCCGAATCTTCTGCGGCCCATCCATATCATTCTGGGTGTGAGTGTAGGAGATATTCGCTTCATAGAACGTTCTGGAACTTAAAGTATGTTCAATATTCAGTCCTCCCACAGAACGATAGGCGTCAAAGGGATTCCATCCACCCGGCCAATAGAGGCTATGACTTTCCGTATCCGGGTTATAGAAGTCGTCGCCGCTTCTCAGATAATCATTCATGCTCCAGGCTGCACCCCGGACATGAGAGGCGACCGAATTAATTATCCCATAGATTCCCTGAGCCGTTACCCTCAGATTATCGGTGGGACGAGTTGTCAGTTTCAACTGGGTATTGTTCTCGTGATAATAATCACGAACCACTGGTAAAGCAAAGGCACTGTTATCCGATTTATGTGAGAGAAAGAAGGTCAAATCTCCCAAGTAGGAACTCGCGAAGGGAACCGGTCCACCAAGACTGACATCAGCCAAATAATCCGGAATCTTGCCATAGTTGGCTTCTTTCTGTCCAAGTTCAGCGCTTCCTTCTGCCCGATGCTGCCACATGAACCATTGCATGGCTTCTTCTGGTGTCTGATCATTCGCATCGGAATCATCAGCCAGTGTTCGGTCAGATACCGCCTTCCATCCTTCGAATTCCGGATATTGCCCACGCATCTCTTCATCCCAGGCACCGCTTTTCGTCCCATCCATCCTCACATCGGGATCGAGATACGGCCGTAAATAATAATTTTGCCAATTGAAAACCGACGGACCGGAATGTTTCAAGCGGGGCGGACTGTAACGCAATTCGAGCGAACCACTATATCGCTCTGGTCGGCCATCCTTGGTCACAACGGTGATCACCCCTGATCGTACATTCCCGTATTCTGCATTAAATCCACCTTTAATGACTTCCAAACTCTGTACCGCACTCAAATTCACCAGGTTGGAGAGTGGTTCGCTGGCCCGGTTATCGACCACCATCAATCCGTCCAACATGAAAGCAGTCTCATCCGCACTACCTCCGCGGACGGACATGCCATCAATTCCTGCCTGAAGGTTAATCATCTCTCCCACATTGGTGACAGTTGGCGTCCCTTCAATTTCGTCCGGAGTGGTGCTTACACTGCTTGAAGACATATCCAGTTTTACGACTTCCCGCTCTGCTTCCACAGTAATCGCCTCTCCGGCGATGGCAGCTGTTTGGAGTTCAAAATCAATGGTTGAGGTATGGTCTATAGTCACTTCAACACCGGTCTTTGTAACTTCCTGATATCCAATCATAGATGCAGTCACTGAGTAACTACCGGGTGTTACATTCAGAATCGTATAGAATCCCTCTTGGTCTGTGGCTGCACCCTGCTGAGTCCCTTCTAGGATAACATTAACTCCTGGCAGAGGCTCACCGGTTTCAGCATCCGTAACTGTACCGGCAATCTTTCCACTAGTTTGGCCAAATAAGATGGTAAAGGGTATCAACAAACACACGAGTATACCTGTGATCAGGCTATCCCATGGTAACGTTCGCTGCATGGTAATTCTCCTTTCTGTTTATATTATATTAATGGTGATTCAATTCTTTAATAAAAATTCAGACATATCAGCCACCTAGTGAAGAGCCTTCGAAACGCCTTTTAATTATGCTGCCTTGCCCAGAAACGATCTGCGATTCCTTAAACAAATTATATTAACGATGATGCCATTTGCACACGTTTGCGAAAACGTATTCGCAAACGTGTGCATCGCCATATCTTTTCTCTTAACCCCTTATTACAGTGCCTCAAAATACTGCTTCCTATCCTCTGCTAACCAAGCTTAAAGTAAACCGACATGAACAACAAAAGTAAACAGTTCTTATCTATGGGTCAGGTTCTAAGCGATGTCAAATACATATGTTGCTATAAGTATAACGTAGTTTGTTAATGAAAGCAATGTTTTTTCCTGATTAATCATATTAATTATGCATATTTTACTATCAGCTTAACTCAGTACTGCTCCTCCGGCGCGGAAGGGGGGAGAGGGACTCATTGCTAGAAATATCTAGCCCCTGGGGGCCAAAATCAGCGCATCAGGGCTTTGTGGATACATCCGGCCTGCTGAGCACTCTGGCTAGACTCACTCCTTAACGCTTCATAGGAACACTCCCCGGGAGTTTCTCGATCCTGTACTGAAGTTATCTTAAGAGAATCCTTTTTAATTAATCTAACTACTAGTTCTATTATGACTTACTCCTGTTATTTACCTCGATAATTCAGTTTTAATGAATATGACTATTAACTTGGCTCAGGAGATGAACACCTACCTCAATGCTGCCCCATAGGGGGCCCTTCGGGCCTGACCCCATTTTCCTCGTTCTCCCCCTTACTAAGGGGGAGCCAGAGGGGGTCATTCGGTCAGAGCGTCTCCAGGAACTCTTGATCTCCACAAATACTGAGTAAGCTGAATAGCCATATATTTTTATTCTATAGAGAACACATCTTCAACATGTATTGCGAGGGTTTGGCAAGGGATATGTTCTAGTTTCTTTGTCCCGTTGTCACGGGACCTCTTTGCCGAAGGCATCCCTTCGGGGCGAAGCGTTTTCTTAAATAGACTCAAGAAATATACATGTCTTCCCATCGCTAATGCTACTCACTTATCTGCTGAGTATCTGCAGATATCAGTTGAAAGTCCAATTCCTTACTGAACAACCTGTGTTAAGGTTCCTGATTTTACTGCCCAAAAACTGTTTTCCAATTTCCTAATAAACTCCTCTATCAGCAGAGAAAAGGGAGGCTCGATATAGCCCCCCTTTTTTTAACTACTGGGATAATATTCAAACATCCCTATACATGAAAATAATTCTTGCCTAAGTTGAGCGATACGAGTGCAGCGAAGTATCGCTGTACTTAGGTATAACCCCGACTGAGAAAATGTTTGTTTTCACCGAATGGGTGAGGTGAAAACTTACATTTTCTTTGTCGATTGAGCGATTTATGGAAATAAATCGCTCAATTTGGGTCTTGTTTTATACCTCACTTAATTCACCCGCCACTTCATTAAAATACTCCACACATTTTTGGATGTCCGGGACCGAATTTTCCCAGTTATGTTCGTACTCAATAGAAAAGACGCCCCGGAAGTTCTGGCGATCCAGCTCTTTGAGCAGTGCTTCAACATTTGCTTGTCCGGTGCCCCAGGGCACGTCATGGGCCTCCCGGACTCCGAATTCGTTCAGATCTTTGAAGTGCAGAGAGATGATACGTCCTTCCAGCATCTGCAGGGCTTCCAGCGGATTGATACCCGACCGCATCCAGTGGCCGGTATCGGCGCAGGCACCAAGATACTTGCTCCGGCCTTCCACCACCCGCAGAACTGTTTCCGGATTCCAGTAATGGGACGGCCTCGGATGATTGTGAATCGCGACATTGATCTGGTATTCCTGAGCCAATCGATCGATCAGATCGAAGGCTTCTTCCGGGGGCTCGGAGACGATGGTCTCGATACCCATATCTTCGGCGAAATCGAACACTGTCCGGCATTCGGCCTCGTCATTGGGCAGCTGGGTAACTCCATAGTTCACCAGCTGTATTCCGGCATCAGCCAGCTTCTGTTTGACTTCCGCCCGGATGTCCGGTGACATCTCCGGTCCGAATTGCACGTCCGGATGCTCCTGACTCAGTGTCTGCCCGGGATATGCTTCAATCCATCCCAATCCCACTGACGCGGTTTTATCCACCGCTTCATAGAAGGTAAACCGGTTGAATGAGTAGGCCTGGCAGCCAAGCCGCCATCCTTTGTATACATCGGTTTGCGGATTATAGGGTACCGAACTAACTTCCTGCTTCTTCCTACAGCTGGCGATCATCACCGCTGTAAGGAAGAGGAGAATCAGCACGGGTACTCCGATACCGTTTTTCAACATGGAAATCTTCTCCTTTTCGCTATCGCGTAGTCCAGCGATTTCGAATGTACTTGGTTAGCAGAAAACGGGCAGGCAAAGATGGAACCCACCTGCCCGTGTCTCTGACAGAATCACTTATCCGATCAACTCATCCCAGCCAGGACGAAAATCGTGGACCTGCGCTAACCACTCGTTTGCTTCCGGATGATTGGCGACCTGCATATTTTCGGCATCCCATTCCAGTCGTTTATTGGTGTCGCTGAATTGAATCGCCACATTACCCAGCAGCATCGTTTCCGTCAATGCAGCGGCATATTCGAAGTTGGACTTGGCTTTGGGTCCCCCCTTGGCTTCGTTCACCCATTCCTCATGGATACCAGGTGAGCGTTCCAGGGTTTTCTTCGGCGGGCCCACTTCGCGCATGAACGATTCCGGAATCAGCCGGGGATTGTTTCCGTAGACGCTGGCCATCAGTTTCCCTTCGGTCCCATAGAAGATCATGCCGCCGCCGCTGGCGCCCATTTGACGACCCTGTTCCAGATCGTCGGGACGCGGGGGCAGTAATCCGCCATCGTACCAGGTGAACTTCACCGGCGGCTTATTCCCTCTTGCCGGGAATTGATAGTGAACTACGGATCCCAGCGGGAAGGACTGATCGTTATACGGTGTGTTACTGGCATAGACCGTTTCAGGCATACCGAGTTCTAACGCCCAGTATGGCTGATCCATGATATGCGCGCCCATATCGCCCAGTGCTCCGGAACCGAAATCCCACCATCCGCGCCATGCAAAGGGATGATACGCGGGATGATAGGGTCTATACGGAGACGGCCCGATCCAGAGATCCCAGGACAGCGTGGAGGGGACCGCCGGAATTTCTGCCGGCCGACGGACGTCAGCTCCCTGGGGCCAGTATCCTCTGGGACGGTTGGTCCAGGTATCTACTTTGGTGACGTCCCCTATGGCTCCCTGGCGAATCCATTCCAGTATCAGGTAGGTACCTTCCATACCATGCCCCTGATTCCCCATCTGGGTGGCCACGCCTTCTTCCTTCGCCACCTCAGCCAAACGACGCGCCTCGTAAATTGTGCGAGTCAGTGGTTTCTGAACAAATGCGTGCTTCCCCCTTTTCATGGCGGTAATGGCGATAGCAGCATGGGTATTATCCGGTGTCGCCACCATCACGGCATCAATTTCCGGTTCATTCTCTAACATCTTCCGGAAATCCGTGTACTTCTTCGCCCGGGGATACTGCTCGAATACCCCGCTGGCATAATCGAAATCCACATCACAGAGGGCATAGATATTTTCGCCCAATTCCGCCAGTTCCCGGGTATTGTTTCTTCCCATGCCACCCACACCGATGCAGGCGATGTTCAGTGTATCACTGGGAGCCTGGTATCCTGCGCCCCCGAGTATGTGTCGAGGCGCAACCGTTAATCCGGCTGCGGCCAGTGCCGATGCCCCTAAAAACTGCCGACGGGACATGTCTTGCTTTCCTTTGGAAGGAGATTGATTCTTATCAGTCATAACCCCTATCCTTTCTTGCTTGTTGTGTTTACGAAATTACAGATTACCTTGTGGTGCATTTATCCGAATACCTCACAAATGCCATGGACTCCGCATGGGTCGGGAGAGCATTTTATTGGCTTCCGGACTATTTGTTATCTGCTCGTTTTCGGGATCCCAGTGCACTTCAGTACCGGTTAACATGGCTATATTCAAAAGATGACAGATGGTTGCGGTATGATGCCCGACTTCGGCCGGAGCCACGGGCTGCTTCCTAATTTTTACCGAATTGATAAAATTTTCATGATGTCCGGGACTGCGCCCCAGGTGGACTTCTCCGGGACCGATCTGTGTCGTCAGCAGGGAGGCTGGCTCGGCTTCCAGTCGTCCACCGTGGATGTGGATAAATATCCAGCCGTCGGTCCCTTCGAATTTCAGCCCTCTCGGCTGCTGACTGCTGCCAAGGAGGGTAATACCATTGTCATACTGACATTCAAACTCATACGAGAGGAACGTATCATAAAGCCCGGTATCCGGGGCACTGCCCCTCGCTCGCAAGCGGACCGGACCGGTATGGTCGGTGTTGTTGCCCAGCTGTGCCAGATCGATAATATGTGCACCTCTGTCCGTCATTTCTCCACCGCCGTAATCCAGGATGAACCGCCACCAGAAATGGCAGCGCTTTTCCGTGTAAGGTTTCCAGGGGGTATGCCCCAGCCACATATTATAATCGAATCCGTCCGGGATTGGCATTTCCGGCTGCGGCTGGTCCGATTGGCGAATCAGGTCGTGGTGGGGATCGCTGTTGGGCATATTTACCCGGATTCGCTGCAGTTCGCCCATGTATCCGTTCCGAACCAGTTCGCAGGCATACCGCACGCTATCATTGGAGCGTTCATGGCTGCCGGTCTGCAGAATCCGGCCGTATTTCCGGGCTGCATCCACAACCGCCCGACCTTCGGCAATGGTGTTTGTCAGAGGTTTCTCGCAGTAGATATCCTTACCGGCTTCCGCCGCCGCGACTGAAATCAACCCGTGCCAGTGATCAGGAGTGCACACGGTAACTGCATCAATGTCATCCCGGGCCAGCAGCTCCCGAAAATCAGTATACACCTCGCACCCCTGGTAATTGACTGCTCCCCGATTCCTGGAATAAAACGCATTCACAAGTCGTCTGGCCGGCTCTCTGCCTGCAACGGTGTCTCCGTAATAGAGATCACTTTCCCGCTCGACATCACAAACCGCCACCACCTGGACATCCGGGATATTGAGAAACGCTCTGGTGTTATAGGTGCCCTGGCCCCCAACACCGATACACCCCATGACAATCCGTTCACTTGGGGGGATCTGCCCGGCCTTTCCAAAGATCGTTGACGGCACTACTGCCGGTGCACTCACTGCCGCAATGAATATTCCGGCGGATCGCCGGAGAAACTCACGTCTGGTCATGATGATTCTTCTTCTCTTCTCTCAATTATGTTATAACTTCCACGGATTACGATAGGCCCGGCTGAGCAGCCGATGGGCATCCGGATCGTTCACGAAGTTTTCCTGTGCAGGATCCCACTGCAACGGCCGCTTCAGTTCATACGCGATATTCCCGAGGTGGCAGACAGATACGGACCGGTAGCCGATCTCGATATCGCAAATAGGTTTACTTCGACCCCGGACAGCTTGCAGAAAATCGGCGTAATGATTATTGCTTCTGTACAGGTGGACTTCATTCGGCTTTATCTTCGCTTCTGCCAATTTTTCCGGCCAGGTTTGGATATAGCTGCGGTTCACTACAATTTTCCCATCACTGCCCTCAAAGAGGACGCCATGTCCTTCTTCGAAGGTGTTGCGGCTCATGGTTATGCCATTGGCATATCTGTATGTCAGCACATCATAGCCCCTTTCATCCGGCGGATGGATCTCTGCAGGTCCGCTGTGATCCATCCCCAGGGCCCATTGGGCGATATCGAAATGATGCGCGCCCCAGTCGGTCATCCCGCCACCACCGAACGCACGATAGCTGCGCCAGTGCGGAAAGATATCGTTGCTGATGTGCGGAGACAGATCCGAATTATAGGGTCTGCGGAGTGCCGGGCCAAGCCACATGTCCCAATCCAGATACTCCGGAACCGGTTCAGGAGGCAATGTACACAGTTCGGGCGGGCCGCCCACGTCGACCGTGACATGCCGGATATCTCCGATATAGCCGTTCCGCACTAATTCACAGGCAAACCGGAACTGCTGATAGGAACGCTGCATGCTGCCGGTCTGAAATATACGCCCGTACCGACGTACTGCCCGGACCATGGATTTCCCCTCTTCGATGGTCTGGGAAAGCGGTTTTTCGCAGTAGATATCTTTGCCTGCGCAGGCCGATTCGTCGACCGCGACAGCATGCCAGTGATCCGGCGTGGCGATCACCACCGTATCGATGTCCTCCCGTCCCAGGAGCTCCCGAAAATCCGGATACATATCACAGCCTTGATAGCTGCCAGTGGTCTGTTCCCGGGCGTAGTATTCATTCGTCACCCGCTGCGCGCGTTCAAGTTTCAGTCGATCCGCGTCGCAGACAGCGAGTACCCGGGTTCCCGTTTCGTTAAGAAACGCCCGGAGCAAATAGGTGCCCTGTTTTCCCGTCCCAATAAATCCCATGGTGATCTGATCGCCGGGAGCTGCTGCGAATACAGAATGTGGTATTAGAGCAGGCACGGCAAGGGTGCCACCGAGGAGGGTGAGCGTGCCGGATAAAAATTCCCGTCGACTCATTCGAAGATGGCTCATATCTTACACTTTCCTGATGCCAAATCTGACACTTCTCTCTTACTCATTTTATTGCTCATTGACAGCTTATATTATCTGAGGCAACGTTCGCTTTTTTGAATCGGATATGGATAGCAACTGCTCCCCAACGGAGTATATCACTGAATTGTCCTTATCTGTATTCTAATCATACCCCATCGACAATTCTGTGACAAACTCTGTTTTCGGCAATTCCCCGGCACACCGCTCATACCGCCCACGGGCTCCGCATGGATTTACCCAGCATCCTGGCGGCAGTCGGATCGTCCGGGATTTCTTCCGTCTCCGGATTGAACCGGATTTTGCGTCCTAACAACATAGATATCAATCCCAGATGACCAGGCGAAGCCGATCGATGCGCCACTTCGCACGGGGTGATGGTCTGCTGCCGGGATTTCACACAGTCGATGAAATTCCGCCAGTGTCCGGGGGAGCGATAGAGCTGAATTGCGTCCGCTCTGATGGTTTCCTGCAGGAGACGCTTGGGCTCCGCATCGATACCGCTCCGGTCCACCCAGACCCAGCCGTCCTCGCCAATCCATTTGGTGCCCATTCTGCCGAAACAGACCTCCTCATGGCCGCCCGCCATAATCAATTGCACGCCGTTCGGATACACCGTGTCCACCCGATACCGGGTGGCGGTGTCCCAGACCCCGTCCCCGGGGAATTCACCGGTGCCCTTGATTTCCACCGGCCCGGTGTATTCTGTGCCCAGCCCCCAATGCGCAATATCCACGTGGTGGCCGACCCAATCCATCAATTGCCCGCCGCCGAAATCATAGTACCAGCGCCAATTCTTATGCACCCGGGATTTAATGTACGGGGAATAGGGGGCCGGCCCCAGCCAGAAATCATACTCCAGTTCCGGGGGTGGCGGCTGGATGTCATCCTGTCCTTTGGTACCGGCAAAATCGGTGTGGCCGGCCGGTAACCCGACCTCCACGGTGTGTACTTTCCCAATGTAGCCGTTCCGCACCAGTTCGGCGGCAACCCGAAACTGCGACTCCGAGCGCTGCCAGCTGCCGGTCTGCCAGATCCGGCCGTATCGTTCCACCGCCTCCACTATGGCCCGGCCCTCCCTGAGCGTATGAGAGACCGGCTTTTCCCCATAGATGTCTTTGCCCTGCTCCGCCGCCTGAATCGCCGGGACCGCATGCCAGTGGTCCGGCAAGCCCAGCGACACGGCATCAATGTCCGCTCGCGCGAGTACGTCCCGGAAATCATGGTAGACAGCACAATCAGTGTTGCCGTAATGCTCATCGACGATCTGCCTGGCGTTCCGGAGATGATGCTCGTCCACATCGCACACCGCCACGATCCGCACATCTGCTTCTCTGAGGAAACTCTCCATGTTACTGGTGCCCTGCCAGCCCACGCCGATGCAGCCCATCACCACCTGATCGCTGGGCGGAACCTGGGCCGACTTGCCAACCAGCGAGGAGGGTACGACCACCGGAGCAACTGCGGCCCCGACGGTCAGACCAACGGCGGTTCGAAGAAACTGGCGGCGAGATATCTGCGTTTCATTCGACATTCCACTCACTCCATATTTCTATATATGACTATGAACTTCACTCAGTTGAATGTTCCGCTCCGCCCGTCGGCAGCCGGGCAGGCTGAAGCGGAGGGGATTTTGAATGTCCGCTTTCTAGAAACATCCGGCCCCTCTGGAGCCAAAGCCGCGCCTGCCCGCACCAACCGGCAGATACTTCCATAATTCCAGACGACTGAGGCATCCGGTTGCTTCGGAAATCCCCGTCGGCTGCCCGATTGTTAACTTCCTGCTCCTTCGTTATAATGGATTCGTGACCGGTTTCTGCTATATTATCAGGTTCTGCAACGAATTCCAAACGATTAATTATATTTCTCTCTTCAGGATATACCTTACACTCCCTATGAATGCCGTTTTGCGCTCCTCAATCAATCCTCCAGGAACCACGGGAGGGTCGTCCGGTCATCCGATTCGCCGCATCATCGCCGATAAACTTCTCCGCGGCCGGATCCCATCTGTGGCGCCGCTTTGTGAGCATGGCAATATTTCCGAGGTGACAGATAGTGGCAGACCGATGACCGATTTCGACATCAGCAATCGGATTCCTGCGGGAACGCATCGAGTCCAGAAAGTTCTGGTGATGGTCATTACTTTCGTATAAGTGCAACTCATCCGGCTTGATGCGGGTTTCCAACAAGGAAGCCGGTTCGGTCTCCAGCCTGCTTCTGCTCACAAAAACCGACCCTTCCGTGCCAATAAATTTGGTACCGGTACCACCTGTTTTACAGGTCATCTCCACTCCGTTCTCATAAATGCACGTAAAATCCACCTGGGTGGCTGTGGTGAACAATCCTGTTTCGGGAAACTCCCCATCACCAAACACCTCCACAGGTCCGGAGTCATCCATGCCTAACCCCCATTGTGCAATATCCAGAAAGTGAGCGCCCCAGTTGGTAACCTGACCACCGGAGTAATCCAGGATAAACCGGAATTGATAGTGGCAACGCTGCTCGGTATAGGGTTTCCAGGGAGCGGGGCCCAGCCAGAAGTCGTAATCAAATCCGGCCGGCACTGGCATCGGTTCCCAGGTGGGACCGGTCGTCCGATTGTTCCCCGGAATCACCACCTCCACTTTCTGAACCTCGCCGATATATCCGTTGCGCACTAACTCGCACGCAAAGCGAAAATCCCGGTCGGACCGCTGCTGGCTGCCAGTCTGCAAAATACGCTCATAGCGATGAATGACCTCCCGTAATTTAATTCCTTCATCAATGGTGAGCGTCAGAGGTTTTTCGAGATAGATATCCTTCCCCTGTCTGGCGGCATCCAATGCCGGGATGGTATGCCAGTGGTCGGGGGTACCAACCACCACACCATCGATATCATTCCGGGCATTCAACTCCCGAAAATCGTTGTAGGAATCACAGTCATCAGAGCCATAGTGGTCATCCACAATCCGTTTGGCGCGGTCCCGATGGCTGCGATCCACATCGCATACCGCCACCACCTGCGCCTCCGGGTTATTTAAGAATGCGCGCATATTGTGTGTCCCCTGTCCTCCGGTCCCGATAAAGCCCAGAGTAATCCGGTCATTCGCTGCCAGGGATGGTTGACTGGCACCGGCCCGTTTGGTGAGAAGTGAGGGGACAAGAGACAGACCGAATGCAGCTCGTACCGTATCCTTTAAAAATTCGCGACGAGTGGTGTACTGTTGCAACTTCATGAAGAGAACTCCTTCTATTATGTAAGACAGATTCCCACAGCAGTTGTACTATAAAACATTCTATCCCCTCCTGTAGTGTGCAATCCGTACCCGCTGCCAGAACACCTGATTTCCGGTACCTTTCAGGAATGCATCAGCATGAACTCGCTTTCGTTCTTGCCTCTTTACAGAAAATTAATAAACCATTGTTCTGAAAACAACCGGTTAGGCATGAACGCATCGACAAAAGTACTAATGATATAACGGCACCGCGGTCCTTCCGTCTGATGCCCGTACTTCAACTGGCAGCCTGATTTACTCATAATCGGAGGTGCATCCGAGTTGTTCCATGGGAAATTAATTATGGGAAACAGCCCATATTGTAGCTGACAATATCTAGCACTGAACCAGACAGGCAACGCCGAAATTCAGGGAAATCCGGTTTGTATACCGGTGATTCTTCTCACCGGGATCTCTCAGGCAAGATCAAGCCATTCGATTCCCGCTTTGCGCGCGGCATACTCCGTCTCACGGAGATAATCACCTTCCGCAATCATCCAGTGAAAACCTTTGGTCACCTGATTTAACTTTTCCTCATCACCCTCAAACCGGATATCCCACTGCGTCCGACAGATATCCAGAAACGGATTGGCGGCAATGGTTCCTTTAAAACCCACCCACTCCCGCTGATAGGAATCCGGATCGATGATGGTCACCTCTCTGCCCAGGGGCATCTCCACTTTGGGTGCCGCTCCGTAATCGGATTCGAAGTGCGTGAGCACCCGGGTGGTTTCGTAATCGTCCCCGTTCATCCGGCTGGGGCCGGTACAGTGAGCACAGGTGACCACATTACCGTGTGGATAGGTGGGATCATTCAGAAATACCGGTTTCCCGGAAATATAATGCAGTAAAATTCCGGAGGGGATCACATTAAAATCGGATTCGCAAAAGGCCAGATAGCCCTCATCGTTTAACAACATCAGCGGCAGACAGGCGGTGGTTTCCGCCATGGGTATGATGGTGCTCATACACTGCCGGATGGTAAAGGCGTAAGTGTTATTTTCTTCCATCAACTCCTTAAATAAGGCATATAACACAAAGGCGTTCCGGACAAATTCCCGGTCTGTTTCCAGAGAAATATGAGGTAACGAGAGATATCGATTCGTCCAGTCCTCGGCCAGGGATATCATTTCCCGGTTATGTTTTGCCTGTTGAATGCGCCGCTCCATTTCATCATAACTGACCTCAACGAAGTCCAGGCCGAACCGCTCCCGAGCCTTGTCCGGAGCATACGGCGCACACCACCCTCCCGGTCCGCCCAGTGTGACGATACGAGCACCCATCGTGTTCTTTAAACCATACAGAGCGCGCACCCTCCAGAGTAATTCACCGGGCTCATCCACCACGATATCATGAATATCAACGCCACCGGGATTCCGGAATTCCTCCAGATCGTAACCATCTCCCCCTTTTCGCAAGAATCGATTATGCACAATCTCATACCAGAGATACACAGGCCCGGAGCGATGTCGCAGAAATACCAGCTTATTCCGCTCTTCGGAGACGAGGGCTTCAAACACATTTGTTCCACCGGAGGCGGCATAGATGATAAACACATCACTCTGACTCTGTTTCTGCAGGCTGACCGCCTCTTCTTCACTCCGGATCTTTACCACCGGCGCACATTTCAATGGGAACTCAGCATCCTTTTCCATCTGGCGGAGCTCTGCAGTGATCCGCTCGACTTCCCCGTCGACATCCCGTTCGGTGTGCAATCCGCCCCAGGGCCGCCAGGAGGTTTGGGGTCTGCGTTCAGACAGACTGTACATTAACACCGGCTGGACTGAAAGCGGTTTACCGATTTGCAGATACGGTTTCTTCGGATCCCAGCCATTATCTTTCATCGAGGCCAGCAACCCCGGCCCCAAAGACATTCCGATACCAGCCGCGGCAACACTTGCTGTTGAGACTTTGAGAAACTCTCGTCTGTTCATTTCGTGGGATGGCCCGGTACAATGACAGCACATAATGCTCTCCTTCTCCATAACAATTTATAGTCTACATTCTATGAAATCCGGCGCAATAAATGGCCGGTTTTATACAGAGTAGAACAGCATGCCGGTTGTAACCAGACCAATGTCTTGTATTATACAAATTATTGTAATCTTATCTGCATAGCAACATTTCAATGCTGAACAGATGAATCTTTGATGTGCTCTTGTATGCCAAAACCTTTCCGGCTCAGAACCATCAAGGAGGTCTCATTCCCGAATTTCCTCCCAGCTCATACCACTTATTGAAAGGTTACCATTTCGTCAAATGGCTTCTTCACGATACCAGGGACCTCAGCATCATCAGCCGGATAGCCCACCACCAATAGAAGAAACGGTTTTTCATTTTCCGGACGGTTCAGAATCGTATTTAAAAATCCCATGGGACTCGGAGTGTGCGTCAAACACACCAATCCCGCATGATGTATGGCGGTAATAAGCATTCCAGTGGCAATCCCCACTGATTCCTTCACATAGTAATGCTTCACATGTGCTCCACCGGCACTGATCCCATACGATTCCGCAAAGACGGCAATGAGGCATGGCGCCGTATCCAGAAATGGTTTCTCCGGATCCGTACCCAGAGGCGAGAGGGCATTCAGCCACTCATCCGGTGCGCGCTGCCCATAGAACTTCCGCTCCTCCTCTTCCGCGGCAAGACGAATCTCGTGTTTTACTGCTGGATTTCGAACAACCACAAAATGCCATGGCTGCATATTCGCTCCGCTGGGCGCACTCACCGCCGCACGCAGACAGTCCTCGATAATCTCGGGCGGAACCGGGCGATCCGAGAACTCCCGGACCGACCGGCGCCTGCGGAGATCTTCGCAGAACGCCCGGGCACGATCACGCATGGTCTCCACCGGATATTCCCGGTATTCTTCGTATGGTCGAAGATGTGGCTCCGGCATCTGATTCTCCCCCTGATTGATGATCTACTCACCAGCAATAATATGGAAACATCTCGGATGGAAAGAAAGCCGTATCCGACGGAAGGGAGGAAAATCTGTCCCGACTGATTCAGGCTCCCGGATTGGTTATAGTATGCATCAGGCTCCGGCAGACTTTGTCCGCCACAGGTCAATCATCATGGCCGCAGGCCCCACCAGGAAGAGCGCATAAAATGGCGCGTAGATGAATTCATTCAATCGCAGTACGAACTCGACCAGTGCAATGAGGAATGCAACCAGAATGCGACCCTTTCGGGAACTCACCGTGGTGACCGGATCAGTAATCATAAACAGGACAAACAGCTGGTACATCGGCCCGGTGAGTGGTGCAACTTCCGCTAAAAACGACGCGCCGGTAATCACACTGCGAAGCAAGGAAAATGCGATAAAGCCGACCACATAGGTGAAAGTGACATGAAACCGGCGGGCTCGCCACACGATAACACATCCCAGGAGCCAGATAATCAGCATGGGCCACAGATTATTTCCCCATTGGATGCTCAGACCCGCCACGCTGAAGGGAGCGGTGAACAGCATCCAGGACACCCCGAAATTGGATGGATTCCAGAGATGCCGCCCCCGATATCTCAGCACGTATTTGGTGGCTATGGAGATCATCGCGCACAAGACATACGGCCAATACATCGGCGACCTGATCAGGATGCTCACACTGATTCCGGAGATATAGGCACTGGAAAGATTACGCCATTTGCCCCACATCAACCTGGCGAGTGCCAGGTCGGTCAGCATACTGGCAGCGACGGCCAGAACCACAGTTTTATGGCTTTCCAGTATTCCGAAGGACCAATGACCAACCAGCAGAATTAAAGTGATAAAAAGGGGAGGGGCATACCTGAAATCCAGCCGTTTCAACCAGGAAAAAAATGTCGCTTCCGTGGTGGTCGAATTCGTCTGAGATACTGACGTTTCCGTGGAACTCATTCCGGTTCTCGCACCGTATGCATTTTTCGAACCTCGGGAAGTTCAACTTGTTGTCGGATCCCGGAAGGCCAGTGAATAACAGCTTTTTCGACACTCTCGCTGCTCCCCAGTCCAAACTGAACCCGGCGCTGGTTCTGCGAGCAATACCCGATACCTCCGGATACAATCTGCGATTGCGTCTTTCCGTCCCAGTGCAGGGTAACAGCAGCGCCAACGGCACTCCGGTTGCTTCGGGTGCCTTCCAGCTGAAAACCAATCCAGTTATTCCCGGGAAGCACCTCATTTTTGTATACCAGCAACCGGTCATTCTGATTGGCGACCACCACATCCAGTACTCCCCGGTTCCAGAGATCGACAAGCGCAACTGCCCTGCTGTCGAAGATATCATTTCCGCCTACATATCCCGCAACTTCCTGAAACCGCCCGGCACCATCATTCAGCCAGATCCGGTTGCGCTGATATCCGGACTGGCTTCGTCCGCGCATGTCAGGCCAGTTACGGGCATCGGAAATGATCGCCGAATTGCCCCCCGTTACCTTGGAATAATCGTACCAGTAACTGGTCCCCTTCCGTGCGGAGATAAAACCGTTCGCCACATATAAATCCACTGCCCCGTCGTTGTTCAGATCACCGAATTGCGCCCCGTAACTCCATCCTCCCAACTCCACTCCCATCTGTCGCGCAAGATTGGTGTACGTAATCCTATCGCGGCTCTGTCGGGGCATCCACAGGTTATTACCCTGCATCAGAACCCCTTCCTCGGTGATATTGGTTACATAAATCGAAAACAATCCCTGATTGGCGATATCTCCAAACGCCACGTTCATCCCGCTTTTCGGTGTAAATCCGGTTTTCATCTCAATCCCGACCTCGCGAAACCGTTTCCCCTTTTCATTCGAATAGAATTCATCCACTCCAAAATCGTTGGCAAGGAACAGACCCGGGTAGCCGTCCCGCTGAAAGTCAGCAGCTCCGGCAGCCAGTGTCCAGCGGGTGCTGGTCAATCCTGCCTGGTCACTGACATCCCGAAATGTGCCGTCTCCCTGGTTCTCGAACAAATAGTTACGGCCGCCGTTCTGCGCATACTCAAAACTTTCCGGCATAATCCTGGTAGTGGACAGATTCCAGAGATCGAATTTTGCAGGATAATATCCGCCCAGGAAGATATCCAGATAGCCATCCGAATTGTAATCCAACCAGATCGCCGTGTTAGAATTCACCCACTCGGGAAATTCACTCTGCTCCGTTACTCTGGTGAAACCGGTCACGCCATTATTATGAAACAATTCCGGCTTTCCCCACTTGTACAAAAAGAGATCTTCATACCCGTCATTATCGTAGTCGCCCCATACGGCTCCCATGGATACTCCGGTGCCCGGCTGATTCACGTTCGCGACGCCAACCGTCTCCGCGACATCCCGGAAGGTGCCATCACCTTCATTGCGGTACAGGGCATTTTTTGTCCCATACCGACTATTGGTAACATAGATGTCATTCCATCCGTCCCGGTTGAAATCCACAATCGACACCGACGCTCCCATGGAAGCAATCTGCGGAAGGATATGATTCAGCTTCGGATCAAGCCTGGGGGATTGATGCGTGAAATCCAGCCCACTGGCCAGGGCGACATCCTCCAGATAGAATCCGAAGTGCTGCAGCGCGAATTCTTTGGAATCCTCCCCGGGAGAAAAAGTGCCGGAGGCGGCATACCGCTGGATAATTAGTGGTGCGATCAATAATCCTGCGAAGAACAGCGTCACCAGAAGTTTAATCGGGAGTTGATATTTCTCGGAAAAATCCTTCATAATTCAAGAGAATGTGTTTATTTGAGTCTATGTGGTTCTTGAACAGACTCAAAATTCCTGGTTACGATTCACCATTTTTCCCACGGAGATATCCCTGCTCCGCAATGATCTTCCCGCGCTTCTTGTACATTTCCGGATCAGTGGGAGCATACGTTCCCAGTCCGTCAACATAGCGATTAAACATATTGAATGCTGCTGCCACCAGAACTGTGTCGTGAATCTCCCGGTCCGTCGCCCCGGCCTCGCGTGCCTGGTGGATCAACTGTCCGGAAACCTCAGTACCCGACCTGGTCACCCCGGCAGCAATGTGTAAAAGTGCTCGCAATTTGTCACTAATTTGTGCAGTGTCCACATCCGTTAATACTTGTTCCACAACTGCGGAACTGTCGCCCAGCAGGTGTTCTGCTATGGCGCCATGGATTTGCGTTCAGTAAAAGCAATCATTTTTAGAGGACGTATACGCGGCAATTAATTCGCGCTCCCCGGCAGACAGCGGTGATGGTCCCCGGAGCAAGACCTCCGTCAATGCAGATATGGGTTCACCGGTCTCCGGAAAATCCTGGAGCAGTCCGGCAATGCCCGGCAGCGGATTCTTGATTTCAATATGCGGCATACTGTACTTCCTCCCCATAAATATATCTGGACACTGGTATCCAGAGTGAGAAATCTACCCCACTCAAATTTTTCTCTGATAGTTGTTGAATATATAACAATTCCCATCATACTTGAAAGTATTTCTCAACTGGAGAGAAATTTTTCTGCTCTGACGACGTCCGCCGGAATTTTCCTGTTTCCCTGAGGAGTCTTGTCTGCAAAGATTCATGACTTCAAGAAATTTCTGGTAGTGAGTCTATTTAGAAAACGCCTCGCCCCGAAGAATCATGTGGGGTAACATACAAGGGATGCCGGGCGCAACAGTGTGTCGAGACTTACTGTTTTCTAAACACTCTCGGTATTTTAAAATATTTATCGTATATTTGCGATATACGATATATGCCGTAAAAGTGGAGAATTCTGTATGCAGTCAAAAGCGAAAGAATTCCGGAAAGATATCGGCCTGCTGGCTGAATACATGAAAGCGCTGTCCCACCCGGCTCGCTTGCGTATCCTGCAGTTTCTCACAGAAACTAACGCCTGTATGTGCGGGGATATCGTTGAAGCGCTTCCGCTTTCTCAATCTACCGTTTCGCAACATCTGAAAATGCTCAAAGAGGCTGGCCTCATTCAGGGCACCCTGGAGGGCCCAAGAACGTGCTATTGCGTCGATTATGAGGTGCTGAATACTGTCAGGCATACCTTCGAGGAATTCTTCTCCGGCATCACCAAAGAAATGAACGCTATGAGGAAGGAGTGACATCATATGGCAGAGAATCAATCACTCAGGGAGAAAGTACGTGAAAAGTATTCGGCTATTGCCCACAAAACAGATGAAAATTCGTCCTGTTGTGCCCCTGAAACCTCGTGTTGTGCTCCCGGGGAACAGTCTGCAGCCTATAGCCGGATGAATGAAGACTATTCCGCCACAACCGGCTATATGGCGGAGGCCGATCTAGGGTTAGGATGCGGCCTGCCTACTGAGTCTGCCGGCATACAGCAAGGTGACACTGTGCTGGATCTCGGGTCAGGCGCAGGCAATGATGCTTTTGTGGCGCGCTCTCAGACGGGGCCAACCGGCCGGATCATCGGGATTGACATGACACCGGCCATGGTCGCCAAAGCCCGAAACAATGCCGAAAAATTGGGCTACCAAAACGTCGAGTTCCAGGCAGGTGATATCGAGGATCTCCCGCTTGCGCCTAACTCAGTTGACAGAGTGATCAGTAACTGCGTATTAAATCTGGTTCCGGATAAAGGAAGAGCGTATGCGGAAATCTTTCGGGTGCTTCGACCGGGTGGCGGATTTTGCATTTCAGATATCGTTACCAGAGGGGATCTGCCCGAAATCATACGGAATTCCATAGAACTCTATACCGGCTGCATTGCCGGAGCAATGCGACAGGCCAAGTACCTTCAGACAATTATCTCGACAGGATTTGAATCTGTGGAGATTACGAAATCCCGGTACATTCCGCTGCCGGAAGGGACGCTTCAATCGCTTCTAACCGAAGACGAAATCGCAACGTTCCAATCAGAGAAGAAAGGTGTGTACAGCATCACGGTCATCGGACGCAAACCGGTTAGTTCCGGCAGCTGAGTCCGGCCGGCCCGATACCTGCAGCCGGTCACTGTACCCAGGTATTATTTTCAGCGCTCCAAACGAGCGCGTCGATGACCTTCATATTCGCCACCGCATCGCTGATGGGAGTGGGAACTTCGGTATCCTCAATGATGGCTCTGGAAAAAAGATCCCCCTGGATGGTGTATTGATCAACTACTTCCAACACAATTTCCCATGTGTCGGAACCAGTCTGGTGCCGGATCTTGCAGGGTTTGTCCGGTGGCGCATTGAACGGGATCTCAATTTCAATGCGGCCTTCCGTACCAAAAATATTCACGCGCTGATACGGGGTGAGTTGTGTTCCATAGGTAAAAGTTGACACCCCGGTTCCGAAATCCAGAATCCCGGAACCCAGCCGATCAATCTTCAAGTTCGGATCAAACTCCATCTCGCCGAATACCCGATCAGGTTCGGCGTCGAAAATAAACCGGGAAAGGGAAACAGGATAACATCCGATATCCATCAAACCGCCGCCCCCGATTTCGGGCATATTCCGGATGTTATCGGGATCAATATTATAATAGGAAAAGAATGACTGAACAGTCCGCAATGTGCCGATTTCCCCGTCCTCCACCAGCTGCTTCGCCTTCCGCCACTGGGGATGATGCCGGTACATGAATGCTTCCATAATCTTCAGAGACGGATAGTTCTTTGCTTCGTCCTCCAGGTTTTGCGCTTCCCGGGCATTTAGTGCGATCGGTTTCTCACAGAGCACATGTTTTCCGGCTTTTAGACACCGAACAGACCACGGGACATGCAGATGGTTGGGTAACGGATTATAAATAGCCTGGATATCCGGATCCGCCAGCAATTCCTCATACGTACCATATGACTTGGGAATGCCCAACCGCTCTGCGACCCGTTGAGCCCTATCCGTATTCCGGGACGCAATCGCGGTGATTTCAGAATATTCTCCCTGCTGCATGGCCGGGATCACCTTTTTCACCCCAATGTTCGCCGTACTCAGAACACCCCACTGGATTCTACGCATTATTTTGCTCCTCACATTGCTTGCATTTTCTGAGAGTGTTTAAAAAACAGGTGGAAACCATAAAGTTTTTGAATGGGCATAAAGACAATAGGCTGCCCCGCTTCGTCATCCCGAATACTTTGTCGGGATGGGCAGTGGACAAAGGTGCCTGTCAAGTTTCACATTATCCGTGTGTTTCAGTGTGTTTCGGTGTTTCATTTAGGGTATGGGATTCGTCCCACCCTCGAACTCACTCCTCCAGAGAAAATGTATAGATTGTCGTGGAATGGAACTCCTCACCCGGCTCCAGCACAGTGGACGGAAAATTCGGTTTATTCGGTGAGTCGGGAAAATGCTGGGTTTCCAGACAGAATCCTTGCCGGCGATGATACTTCACCCCATATTTCCCGGAGAGTGTGCCATCCAGATGATTCGCCGTATAAAACTGCACGCCGGGCTCTGTGGTATAGACCTCGAGCCGTCTTCCTGATGCAGGATCCGTAACCCGCCCGGCCAGCCCAAGCTCGCCTTCTCCGTCATTCAACACATAATTATGATCATAGCCATATCCATATCGAATCTGCTCATAATCGCTGTCGATCCTCTCGCCGATGGCAGTGGGTGTTCGAAAATCGAGCGGGGTGCCCTCCACGCTCCTGAGTTCACCGGTCGGAATAGCGTTCTCGTCGGCCACCGGCGTAAAGGCATCGGCATTAATCATCGCCCTGTGTTCCAGGATATCCCCCGATCCGGCACCGGCGAGGTTGAAATAACTGTGGTTGGTTAAGTTGAGCACCGTTTTCTTATCAGTCACAGCAAAATAATTAATGACTAATTCGTTTTCCTCTGTGACCTGATACGTAACGGTCACCGACAGTCTTCCGGGGTACCCTTCTTCCCCGTCTTCACTGCCATAGGAGAGCTTCAAGCCGATCGCATCCTCTCCCGAGGACTGTTCGGCAGCCCAAATCTTTTTGCTGAATCCCTCAATCCCGCCATGGAGGTGATGATCCCCGTGATTTTGCGCCAGTCGATATTCTATCCCGTTCAGAGTGAACTTTCCAGAAGCAATACGATTGGCATATCTTCCGACAATCACCCCCAAATGGGGGGGATTCTCCTGATACTCCCGGAGGCTGTCGAATCCTAACACCACATCATCAAATTTTCCATCCCGGTCGGGAGCGAAAAGTGAAACTACAGCTCCGCCTAAACTGCTGATCTCCGTCTGAAATCCTGCGGAATTGGCGAGACGAAACAGTGCAACTTTCCTCCCGTCCGATAATGCCTCTTCGCTGATCTGCTCTGCCTGCATGTGATTATTCTTTCATTGTATAAATTCGTATCCGCCTGAAATCTTAACGATGAGGTCTATGTAATGACTCCTTCTGACATCTGCAGTTCGTGATTCGATATTCATCAGTCGCAGCATATGCCGGCGCGGACAGCTACTCCGCTGACCATCGTCATTCAGATTCCCATCGGACTTCCAGCAAAATAAGGTTGCTTTGTCTAGTGTATGGAATCTGAAGAACGGAATCTACTGATTTTATACGGAAGCGGACAGAAAAATTATTTCAGCCTCGCATGAGGATTTGATCGGCCCAGGCCACCGACTCCCCGAACAGGCCAGGGACTTTGTGTTCACCCAGGTCGAGGGCGGAGGCGCTTTGGGTAAACTGTTCCCACTCCCCGGATTCATATGCCAGAACGATATCCAGCACGTGCCGAAACGCATTATCGCCTCCCAATAGAGCACTTTTAATCTCTGTTGCGAGGGGGAGATCTTCTAACACGTCTGCCATAGGCATGTCGATAATAGCATCAAGCGTGGTAAACATCCCTGTCAGGAATAATTCCGAGGCTTGCATTTCCAAGTGAACTTCCGGGGCAATATTTTCGCAGAATCTTGCCCGGACAATCGACCGATATATCAATTCCTGGGGGCGCTCTTCCGCCAGTTTCTCAAGGGCAATCAGTGATGCCCATTTCTTAACCTCGTTGATTCCCAACAGGACGAGCGCCTGCTTAATGGATTTGACTTCAACGGTCAGCCCGATAAATGCGGAATTCACCATCCGAAGCAATTTATATGTCATGGCAAGGTCACGTTTGATAATCTCTTCCATTTCATCGAATTGGATTTCCGGCTTATGGATTTCCCGCAACATATTGAGGTAATTTAATTTAACACTGGGAATAGAGTGGCCCTTACTGATAACGGGTCTGCTGAAAAAATATCCTTGGAACAGTGAATACCCCCACTCTTGCGCCTGCTGAAACTCCTCGACTGTTTCCACTTTCTCGGCAAGAAATTTCACATGGGGAGCGTCAACGACATCCGGTATTCTCTGCTGTTCAGTGACCGCGGTATCAGCAAAGTCCACCTTTACGATATCTGCATACCGCACAAACGGATGCCGATGTTTACTGGGCATAAAATCATCGAGCGCGATGGTATATCCCAGTTTTTTCAACTGCTCACACATCGAAAGGACCTTCTCTTCCGGCTCGACACTTTCCAGAATTTCGATAATGATTTGATCGGCAGGAAAGAGGGAGGCCACTCCATTGAGCAGGAGGTTTTGCGTAAAGTTAATTGATGCACGCTTGCCCCCGGTTAACTGTTTAATGCCGATGAAAAAGAAACTGGTATTAATAACGTCTGTCGTGGCTTGATCCCCATCCATCAAATCAAAATAGTTTTCCAGATTTGATCGAAAAAGTAGTTCGTACGCAACCAGATTCTTGTTCACGTCAAATATTGGCTGCCTGGCAACAAAAACTTCTGTGGACAACTGTTTATCCTATTCTATTTTTGGTTTCATCGCTTGAGTATCTTCCGAAGATTACGAAGTACGCGCCAGACGCTCCTCCTGCTTCAGAGCCGGTCTGTTGCATACTCCGGATGAACTTCAGAAAAGCCAGCCTTGCTTTTCAATTCGTTGTATTTCCTCCTTCACATCATGTAAAATATATTCCAGTGCTTTCTCTTTTATACCGAGTCTGTGAGCATAGTCAACGAATTCCGACTCCCCCAGACCCGGAGAGTGCTGGTATCCTATATCTCCCTGCTGGCACAATTGATCTGCCAGGTAGAGGGTGTTTGTCAAGGTGATAGTTGGTGGTTCTACTTCTCGTGACAGTTGATACGCGCGGATCGCCTCCACAATTTCCGAGGGGAATTGCCATTGTTCGAGTACTGCTGCTCCGAGATGCCCGTGGTGATATCCAAGGACCTTCCGCTCTGCCTCTAACAGATTCACCTTCTCCTGTTCAATGGTTTTCAATATGTGTTTAAACGGATCATGTAAAAATTGGTCTTCGATAATAATTCCTATGGTATGGAGCAGTCCGACCACATATGCACTTTTACACTTTTTCCCAAATTCTTTTCGATAAAACAACTTCATACAATTCGCTACAGCGACACTATGTTTCCAGAGAGCTAACCGGGTATATGTGCCAAGCGAGAGAGGTGTCCGAAAAAGTTCGGATACCTTATGCTGCAACGCCAGTTCCGCGGCGGCTCCAAATCCTATCCAGATAATCGCTTCTTCGAGATCGCCGATGGAAGAAGGATGATGGTAATACACCGAGTTTGCGGACTTGAGAATTTTGGCTGTTAACGGAGGATCCTTCTCAATAATGTTTTTGAGATCCTCGGCAGTGGAATGCTCGTCATTCATCACCCCAACGATTCTGGTTATCACTGGCTCGATTGAGGAAATTTCTGAGGTCCGAACATGTCGCACCAGCTCCTCCAGAGACATAATACCATTCTGATAAGTACTCATAAATTCACAAACCAACCCTTCAACTGCCAGTCACACCCTTGAATTAACGTTTCCAGCCGCCTCTGCCTCCCTGTCATTGAGAGAGGCAACACCCGGAAAATGCTCTCCCCGCAGGGTTGTGCGTTATCAACATTTAACCTTGCTTACGGTTCTGCTTTAGCACGCGTCGAATGGTATCTAACAATTCCCGGATATTCAGTGGTTTCTGAAGGACAGCGTCAAACTGTAACCCTCCGGCTTCTTCCAATTTGTGCCGTTCCACGATCCCGGTGATTGCCACAGTGGGAACATGGGGCATCAGGTTTTTCAGATGTTTCTGTAAGCTAATTCCTCCAATTTTCGGCATTTTGATGTCGGTAATAATTAAATCGAGGTCACCATTCATCTCTTTACACATTTTGAGAGCATCTTCCCCGTTGGCAGCAACATTAATGTGATACCCATTCATTCTTAATCGCTCACAGAGCAGATTCCGAAGGGATTCTTCATCGTCGACTAACAAGATATTCTCGCCGTTGCCCAGAGAACTTTCGATGAAATCGCCAATTTCCTCTGTTCGTGCCGACTCCGGCGCCCGGGGAAGGCCCAAATTCACCGTCGTTCCCTGGTTGATTTCGCTTTGGACGTCAATCCAGCCGTGATGCCGTTGCATAATTTTATAGGCCACCGAGAGTCCCAATCCGGTTCCCTTCCCGGGTTCTTTGGTGGTATAAAATGGTTCAAAGATTCGCTCCAACGATTCTTCTCTGATGCCATGGCCGTTATCAGTCACACTTATGCAGAGAAAGTCATTTTCCGAATCGGGCTGATACTGCCGTACCATAGATTCCGGGGCTTCGCCGAGGGCCAGGGTCAGTTCGCCGCCTTCCGGCATTGCGTCTGCCGCGTTTATACAGATATTCAGAAGGACTTGCTGGAGATACGCAGGATCACCAATGATTAAATCGTTCCCCTCATAGGGAATCACATGGATGTCAATATCTTTGGATAAGGTATGGGTCGCGATTTCAAATGTACTCTCCAGCGATTTATTGGCTGAAAGGATTTGAAATTCCATGGAATCTGCGCGCGCGAAGGTGAGCAACCGGTCAGTAATGGACTTCCCCCGGGTGATACTGGAAGTGATCATGTCCAGGTAGGGCTGGAGCGAGTGATCCTGAACCTTCATCTCCAGCATTTGGGCAGCGCCTGAAACAATCGCCATCACATTATTAAAATCATGCGCAATGCCCCCGGCCAATACCCCGATAGACTCCAGCTTTTGTGCCTGACTGAGCTGCTCCTCCAACTCCTTCTTCTCAGATTCCGCCTTTTTTAAATCAGTGATATCCAATGCAAAGCCAATGATTCCGATGACCTCTCCGTTCGTGTCCTTATAGGGGATCTTATCAATCCGAATTTCGCGGGTATCGGTTGCCGTCTCCAGGAAATCGGTCTTATTGAGAATCGGCTCTTCGTTTCGTATCACCTCCACATCATCCTGAAATCCATGATCAACTTTCTGCGGGAAGAGTTCGGTATAGGATTTCCCGACAATCTCGGTTACGGGTACACCGAGGACATCCGCAAACATTTTATTGACCCGGATAAACCGGTGTTGGGTATCCTTGTAATAGATGAGGGCAGGAGAGGAATCCAGCATGATCTGCAGCTCACGACCCTTCTGCTCCAGTATCTTCTGGGATTCCTGCAGCTCTTCGGTTCGTTCCTCGACGATTTTCTCCATCTTCGAATAGATCTCAAAATATTTGCTGGTAGTGGTTTCATATTCGGTCTTGGTCAACCGAAGATCATTGGACAAATGCTTCACCTGAATTTGCAGATCTTCGACCTGTTCCCTCAACTCTGCAATAACCTGATCTTTGGTTTGCTGCTCAGGCAACATTTTGGAACCAACCTTCTTTTTCCATTTTTTTCACCTGGAGTTGGACTTCGTTGATGATATACTCCAGCGCCTTATCCCGGATATCCATTTCTTCAAGATACGATTGAAACGAAGAATCCTCGTGAAACGGTGAATGGGAATATCCCAACTGTAGTCTCTGGCAGATATAGTCTGCAATAAAGAGTGTTTTCGTAATCTTCGCGTATTTTGAATGCACTCTCCCCGGCTGATGATGGTACCCGATTGCTGTGACGAGTTCCACGGGCAAATCCCAGGTATCCGTAATAGCCCTGCCAATTTCAGCATTATTAAATCCAAAAATCTCATCTTCTAACTCATCCAGATTTTTTTCTTCAGTCTTACTGAGTTTTAATATCTCAACAAACCGGTCATGTAAAAATTGATCCTCTATGATAATTCCCAAGGTGTGAAGTAAGCCTGCCGCATAGGCATTATCGCCGCGTTCACCATATTCCCGCCGATAAATCATCTTCACTAACAGCGCTACAGCCACGCTATGCTTCCACAACGAAATACGGGAATATCCATAGATTGTGATGTCATTCGTGAATAGTTCATACACTTTCTGACTGAGAGCCAAATCCTTCACAGTGTCGAATCCGATAAGAATGATAGCCTGCTGAATTTCACTGATCCGGCGCCGCCTCGCATAAAAAGCGGAATTCGCTCTCCTGAGCACTTTTCCGGTCAGAGGGGGATCTACTTCAATAATTTCTTTCAGATCTTTCGCCGAGGAACGCGAGTCATTTATCACCCGAATGATTTCTGTGACAACCTTCTCGATGGAAGAGATATATGAACTATTTACCAAATCTATTATTTCATCGATGCTCTCCTGTTTGTGTTTTTCACTGATTTCCATGCCACTTCATCCTCGATTGCTGTGATATTATATGACATGATAGAGGAAAATTGACTATTAGTGTACTCACGGATTCAATCCTCCATTTGACTGCAGCAGGTGTAGACTGTATAATTTCAATAAACATGAGCTCCGGTACCAATCCGGCACTTCTGAACAGCATCCAGCAGCAGGCAAAATTGATGCGATACCCTCTTGCCACACCGGCGTTGCTAACCGCAAATATAGGCTAATAGCAGCTTATTTTTTTATTATTATCGACGGCGAGAAAAAAACATTTACTTTTTTTATCTCATATTCTCGCATCAACAAGGGAAGGTGGATATGATGTTCAGATTCCATGCTAGATTCGTTCAAAAATTGCCAAGATATCCGGGGTTTTGGTTACTGCTTGCATGTCTTTGCCGCAAATGAGCTGCCCCTTTCCGTAGAGGATATACACTAGCTATGACCGGATCGGGAGGAGCCAAAAAGACACCCCGGAATCGAATCGGCGGTCAAATGTATGCCGTTGGCTCACTGCCACAATCAACGAAAAATATCGCCCCCTCCTTTCCCGGTGGAATTCGAGATTGTTCTGTACGTATAAATAACGAAGCATAAGGTCATTCGAGTGAAAGATACATGAACGGCCTGCGCAAAATCTCAACATCGGAAGGAGAGCCCGGAGCTAGTGCTTCTTCTCCATGAGTCGGACTAAAATAGCCTTTTGGATATGCATACGGTTTTCCGCCTGGTTGAACACAATGGATTGCGGACCGTCTATGACCTCATCGGTGATTTCCTCACCCCGGTGTGCGGGCAGACAATGCATTACAACGCAGGTTTTCTTAGCAAAAGAGAGCAGTTTTCCGTTCACCTGAAACGGGAGCAAATCCTGCCGGCGTTGTACCCTCTCTGATTCCTGGCCCATGCTTGCCCACACGTCGGTATAAATAATGTCTGCATTGGTGACTGCCTCTTTCGGATTCCGCATTACTTCGATGGTACTCAGCCCCTCCTTCCGCGCATTTTCCACTGTCGCTTCGTCGGGTTCATACCCGGAGGGTGCGGCAAGTATGAAGTGCATCGGAAGCCGGGCTGCCAGATTGATCCAGGAATTGGCAACATTGTTCCCATCGCCGACAAATGCCACTGTTAATTCCTTTAAATGGCCCCGGCTTTCCAGCACGGTAAAAATATCGGCCATCACCTGGCAGGGATGGTTGTAATCGGTGAGGCCGTTAATGACCGGAACAGCAGCATATCTGGCAAGTGCTTCCATGTGGGCATGATCGAATAACCGGGCCATAATTCCGTTATTGTACCGTGAGAGCACCTGTGCCACATCCTTGATGGCTTCGCGTTCTCCAATGCCGATGTCGGAAGGTGACAGATAGAGAGCATGTCCGCCGAGCTGATACATCCCGGTTTCAAATGAGACCCGGGTACGGGCAGACGGTTTCGCGAAGATCATTGCCAGCGTTTGTCCCGACAGCCGGTGATGAGTCACCCCCTGTTTTATTTCCTCTTTCAGGACTTTCGCAATATCGAAAATCTGCAGAATCTCTTCCCGGGTTAAGTCCGTAATAGCCAGAAAATCCTTGTTCAAGATCCTTCCCTCATCGTTTGATAGTTCATCTACTCTGGTATCCAATCGTACCGACTCCACTCCGGCTTCATTCAGAGTATATATCGCGTCAGATCTTTATCTTCCACAACATCACGGAGTTTATCATACACAAACTCGGCGGTCACCCGCATTGACTCCATCGCACTGTTTGGCAAATCAAATTGCAGGTCTTCCAGCAGCAAATTCATAACCGTATGCAATCGCCGTGCTCCGATATTTTCAGTGGTCTCATTCACTTCGGTCGCAATCTCCGCTACCGCCTGGATAGCATCTTCGGAAAATTCCAGCTCGAAGCCTTCTGTGGATAACAGCGCATGATACTGCTTCAGCAGAGCATTTTCAGGATGGGTCAGTATCTTCACAAAATCTTCCGTGGTCAGGCTATTCAGCTCGACCCGGATAGGAAACCGCCCCTGCAGCTCAGGAATCAGGTCCGCAGGCTTGGTCATATGGAATGCCCCGGCGGCGATAAAAAGGATGTGGTCTGTTTTGACCATGCCATATTTCGTCATAACGGTGGACCCTTCCACGATGGGTAAGATATCCCGTTGCACCCCTTCCCGGGAGACGTCGGCCTGTCCGCTCTTCCTGCCTTCGCCGCCGGCGATCTTATCGATCTCGTCCAGGAAAATAATCCCGGAATTTTCCACCCGCTGCAGGGCTTCACTTATCACTTTATCCATATCAATGAGTTTGCCGGCTTCTTCCTGGGTTAAGATCTCCCGCGCTTCCGATACGGTGGTTTTCCGGGTTTTCTTTTTGGAAGGCATCATATTGCCGAGCATGTCCTGGAGATTCAAGCCCATTTCTTCCAGCCCGGTAGAACCGAATATCTGCATGACCGGCGTGCTGTCATCCTGCACTTTGATTTCGACCATTCGATCTTCAAAATCGCCGGCTTTCAGGCGTTCCCGAAACCGTTCTCTGGTTTTCTGTCTCCGTTCATCCAATACTTCTTCCTCATCGCTCCCTCGACTCGGTCCGGGTGGAATTAACAGGTCCAGGATGCGCTCATTTGCTTGCCTGGCGGCTTGTTCCTGCACGCGACTTTCGTGTTCCGATTTCACCATGTTCACCGCAATATTGGTCAGATCCCGGATCATACTTTCCACATCTCGTCCCACATACCCCACTTCCGTAAACTTGGACGCCTCGACTTTCAGAAATGGTGCATTCGCTAAATTCGAGACCCGCCGGGCGATTTCGGTTTTTCCTACACCAGTCGGTCCGATTAAAATGATATTGTTCGGAAGAATTTCTTCCCGCAGATCTCCTCTCACCTGCTGCCGGCGCCACCGGTTGCGGAGCGCAATGGCCACCGATTTCTTTGCCTTTTCCTGGCCCACAATGTACCGGTCCAGTTCCGCTACAATTTCAGCCGGTCTTAACTCTCGTCCTTCAGATTGTAATTGTTCATTCATTGTTTAATGTCAGTACCGTTATGTTTTTGTTAGTATACACACAAATATCAGCCGCGATTTCCAGGCTGCGGCGCACGATCTCTTCGGCAGTGAGGTCCAGACATTCGTTAAAGGCCCGCGCCGCGGCAAGTGCATAATTCCCGCCGCTGCCGATAGCCACGATGTTATCGTCAGGCTCGATCACATCGCCGTTCCCGGAGATAATCAGCGCGGCCTCTGTATTCATCACGGCCAGTAAGGCTTCCAGGCGCCGCAAAAATTTATCTGTTCGCCATTCTTTTGCCAGTTCAACGGCCGCGCGGTACAGATTCCCTTTGTACTGCTCCAGCCTGCCTTCAAACTTTTCAAACAGGGTAAAGGCATCAGCCGACGCACCGGCAAATCCGGCCAGAACCTTATCGTTATAGAGTCTCCGCACTTTCACAGCTTTATGCTTGGTGGCCGTGTCCCTCATGGTCACCTGCCCGTCTCCCCCAATGGCAGATTGGCCATTTTTTCTGAGACCAACAATTGTCGTCCCATGATATTGTCGATTCATAATCGCTCCTTATCCGACGAATCCCTTCGGGAAAGATCAATTCTCCCTGCCTGCAAGATTGCCCTGACACCATTCGATTTATCATCGGATTCCCGTGAATCTTGCAATAAATGTAATATACAGCCGATTTTTGACTGAAGTAAGTTCGAAGAATCCCTTCGGGAAAGGAATGGGTAAACAAAAATGAAAAATCTAAATGAGGATGTGTCGCTTTGATTGCCTGCTGCCAGCAGTTTCCCTGTGAATCTGATAATGTTAATCCATTACTCCAATTCACGCCGTAATCTTGCGACGGGAATATTCATTTGTTCCCGGTATTTTGCCACGGTGCGGCGTGCGATGTTGTAATCTTCTTCCCGTAACTTCCTGGCAATCTTACTATCACTTAATGGGCTCTGTTTATCTTCCTCTTCGATAATTTCTTTGATCCGGTCTTTAATAACCCGATTCGAGACTTCGCCATTATCGGTTTTTATACTTTCCGTGAAGAAGTATTTTAATTCAAATACCCCGCGTTCCGTCTGGACGTATTTCCCGTTGGTCACCCTGCTGATAGTGGAGATATCCATATCGACATCTTCTGCAATGTCTTTCAGAATCATGGGCTTCAGGTACTCTTTGCCCTTGTCAAAGAAGTCATACTGCCGGTTTACGATGGCCTGCATCACCCGAAGCATGGTAGTGCGACGCTGATGAATACTGTTGATAAACCATCGGGCAGAGTCAATCTTCTTCTTCAAGAAATCCCGGGTCTCCTTGTCCCCGGATTTTTTGCCTTTCTGATAGAGGGAGAGATAATAATTACTCAGTTGCAGCTTGGGGATATTCCCATCATTCAGGCTGATGATAAATTCGCCGTCCACGCGTTCGACAATGAGATCCGGAACAATATAATTGGTTTCCGGATCGATGAGCCCTTCACCGGGTTTCGGATTTAATTTTTCAATCACCTGCTGAGCACGCCGCAGTTGATCCCTGGAATATCCGCCTTTTTGTTCGATCTTCGAAAATCGTTTGTTTGCGAAATCCTCAAAATATTTGTCAACGATTTCGTACGCGGTGCCGGCTTCCGGCTTCTCTTCCACCATATCTTCCAGTTGAATGAGCAGGCATTCGCGTAAATTCCGGCTTCCAATCCCCCGGGGCTCCAGATGCTGAATTTCTTTCAGCACCTCCTCCACTTGTTCCACCGTCGTACTCACGTTTGCCGCAATAATTTCCAGATCACAGGAGAGATAGCCGACGTCATCGATATTGTAAATAATTTGCTCGGCGATTTCGTGTTCCAGTTCGTTGAACTGCAGCAAGTTGATTTGCTCCAGCAGGTGATCGGTCAACGACAGCCGTTCCGGATTCGGGAGATCCGGATGCTCTTTTTGCCCGCTATATGCGGAATACTGCGGCTCAAACCCATCGGGATCATTTAAAATCTCATCCCAGTCAATCTCCTCCGCTTCGAGATCTCCCTCTTCTTCCTGCGGCTCATCGGATTCTCCATTGCCGGCGGCTTCGTCCGGACCACTTTCCAGCTCGTCTGTTTCCTCTTTGGCTTCCTCGGTGATATCTTCCTCAATCTCTAACACCGGATTCTGCTCAATTTCGGTTTTAATCTTCTGCTCCAGCGCCACAATCGGCAGCTGAATAAGCGAAGACAGCAGAATTTGCTGTGGGGAGAGCGTCTGCCGCAGCTCTAATCCCTGATGTTGTGTTTGTCGTAAATCAATCAAGTCTGAATTTTCTCCCTAAATACAGTTTTCTTGCTTCTTCATCGTTTGCTAAAAAATCCGAGGAGCCGGTTTTTAAAATTTGTCCTTCAAACATCAGATACGCCCGGTCTGTAATCGACAACGTTTCCCGTACGTTATGATCCGTAATCAATACGCCGATTCCCCGTTTTTTCAAATCTTTGACAATATTCTGAATATCTTCCACCGCAATGGGATCCACCCCTGCAAATGGTTCATCCAAAAGTAAAAAACTCGGATGGGAAACTAAAGCTCGAGTTATCTCTGTGCGCCGTCGCTCTCCTCCGGAGAGCGAATCGGCCCGATTTTTGCGCAGATGCTTGATTTTCAAGTCGTCCAGCAATTCCTCAAGCCGCCGACAACGCTCGTCTTTTTCGTACCCCAGCATTTCCATCACCAGTAAAATATTTTGCTCTACCGTTAATTTTCGAAACACCGAAGGCTCCTGTGACAGGTACCCAATCCCCTTCCGTGCCCGTCTGTACATCGGCACTCCGGTGATATCCTCGCCGTCCAGGAGCACTCGTCCCCGTTCCGGGCTGATCATGCCGGTCACCATATAAAAGGACGTCGTTTTACCGGCACCATTCGGACCCAATAGTCCTACAATTTCACCACGATGCACATGAAATGAGACATCCCTGACGACAGTCCGCCGTCCGTAAACCTTCACCAGATCTTTACTTTCTAATACTTCAGCCATTAATTCTTATTTTTCGAGTTCCCGCCGGGTAATCCCATGCGGTTCATTGATAGTCCAGTTACTTAAATCCGGATCAGAGATGAATCCCTTGCCGTGCAGCGTATCCACTTCCGAAGTGAGGGTCACGAACGTATCTGAGGTAATTTTCTCAGTTTCCTGGGTATATGCAAGCTGTTCTGTGGTTAAGATGACTCCACTGTCGGATTCAACTCTTACGTTGCCGTACGCTTGCATTACGTCTCTCTCCAAAATTACAGCGCTATCGGCAAAAAGGGTAGAAGTATGTTTGTTCTCCTGAAAAAAATCTGCTTTCACCCGCTGGTTGAGTATGATCAGGCTCCTGTCATCGAATTTGGCCAGATGCCCGGCATGGACGATGGCACTGGTGGTGCCTAATTTTGTAAAGTAAATGTCCGAATCCCACAGTTCCTGACTCGGCCGGTCCGCGATGGTGGGCTGCTCCTCGATCTCGGGATCGGTGCAGTGAAATAACGGCGAGCCCAGGAACAGAGCAAACAATATTACGGCGATTCGTTTCATCAGGCAATCCCTGCCTTCAATATATCGTGTATATGGATAATCCCAATCGGTGGCCCGTGTTGTGCTTCTTCAAAGACGAACAACTGGGTAATGGAAAACTGTTCCATCATATGCAGGGCTTTCTGAGCAAGCGAGTTCCGGGAAATCCATTTGGGATCACGTGTCATAATAGTGAACGCCGGTTGTTCCAGCATCCGGCTGTTTTGCTCGAGTCCCCGGCGGAGATCGCCATCGGTAATCACACCCACCAGATTCGACTCCGAGTCGACCACACCGGTGACCCCCAATCCTTTGGAAGTGATTTCGAAAAGCGCTTCCCGCATGAGCGTATTCTCCTCTATCACCGGAATGGCTTTTCCGGTATGCATCAAATCGCTGACCATGAGTAAAAGTTTATTTCCAAGTGATCCGCCGGGATGCAGAAAAGCATAGTCTTCTTCCCGGAAGCCCCGTTTTTCCAGCAAGGCGATTGCCAGTGCATCGCCCATGGTCAGCATAACGGTGGTGCTGGTGGTCGGCGCCAATCCCATCGGACAGGCCTGTTCGGTCACACTGGTATCCAGTACGATACTGGCGTGGTTGGCGAGGGTCGAATCAGGCCTGCCGGTAATGGCAATCAGAGGATTCCCCAATCGCTGAAAAGCTGGCAGTAACTTCAGGAGTTCTTCGGTTTCGCCGCTGTGCGATAATGCGACAATGCACTCATCTCCGGTGATCATCCCCAAATCTCCATGGATGCCTTCAGCAGCATGCAGATAATTCGACGGAGTACCTGTGCTGGCCAGCGTTGCGGCCAGTTTGCGTGCGATGACTCCGGATTTCCCCACACCGGTCACAATGACTCGACCTTTCCTCTCATGGATGAGGTTGACGGCCTGCACAAACTCATTTCCCAGACGGCCTTCCAGTGTTTCCAGCGCCTCTCGCGCTGCTCGAATTACTCGCTTTCCGTCTTGTAATACACTCTCATCGGTCATAGAGTTTCATCAACCATGTAGATATCACGTTCCATTTCCGCCAACGCTTCCTCCAACTCTCCCCGGGCCTCCAGAATGATCTCAATCGTTTCGGTCACCGCTCCCTCCCCTCCCGGTGTCTCCAGGGTGTAATCCGCAATCGCCTTCACCTGCGAACGGGCATTCGGAACCGCAAACGAAAGACCGACCGATTTCATCACCGGAATATCGACGTAATCGTCTCCGACATACGCTGTTTGTTCCCGAGAGACCTGAAACCGCTCCAGTATTTCCTTGAGCGCCACAATTTTATTCAGATACCCTTGATAGACATAATCGCCCAGCTCCAGCTCACGCGCCCGGATGGTTGTCGCCTCGGAAGTGCGTCCGCTCAGTAAGACAATGCGCAACGGTGTGAGCCGTGCCAGTGCGACGCCCATCCCGTCCCGAACGCTGAATCGTTTAAATTCACCGGTGGTTCCCACATAAATAGATCCGTCGGTAAACACGCCGTCGACATCACACACCAGAAGTGAGATATTCTTTGCTGTCGCTTTTATTGTCTCGGTGTTGCTCACAATTCCTCCATCTCAGTGATCACAGAATATATGTGGTGTAGTTGTTGAATGAGACTTCGAGTTTTTTCCAGTGGCCACTGGGTTGCGGCATCGCTTTTTGCCCTATCCACATTGTCATGGACCTCCATGAAGATCCCATTTGCCCCTGCGGCAACCGCAGCTCTGGCCACAGCGGGAATGTACTCTCGTAATCCCCCTGTGTGCGATCCTTCGCCCCCCGGCAACTGAGCGGAATGGGTGGCATCAAACACAACCGGGTAGCCGAACTCTTGCATCAGCGGAATCGCACGCATGTCAGCCACCAAATTATTGTATCCGAAGCTGGTCCCTCGCTCAGTGATTAAAATTTGCCTGTTGCCGGTCGATTCCACTTTCTCAAGCACCAGCCGGATATCCCACGGAGCCAGAAATTGCCCCTTCTTAATATTCACCACCCGCCCACTCTCCGCAGCAGCGAGTATCAAATCGGTCTGACGGGAAAGAAAGGCTGGTACCTGCAGCACATCAACCACCTCCGCAGCGATCTCCACCTGCCACGTTTCATGAACATCAGTTAATATCGGCAAAGAAAATTGATCTTTTACTTCTCCAAGGATTTCGATCCCTCGCTCAACGCCAAGCCCCCGATATGCATGGAGAGAAGACCGGTTGGCTTTATCGTAGGAGGATTTAAAAACCAGCGGCACGGAGACTTCTTCGGTAATCCGGGCGAGTGCCTCTGCCATACTGAGCACATGATCCCGGCTCTCGATGACACACGGCCCGGCGATAAATACCAGTGGCGCTTTGTTTCCGATGGTGATATGTTGAATAGAAACCGGGGTCACGAACTCATCGTGGTTGTTTGATCACCGCCTTCTTCAACCGTTCTCTCCGGCGATACTTTTCCATTGGAATCTTGTTGCTCCTGCCGGCAGAGTGCTGCCCGCACAAATTCCCGAAACAGGGGATGTGCCTTATTAATACGCGACTTCAATTCCGGATGAAACTGGCCGGCCACAAACCACGGATGATCTGCTAATTCAATAATTTCCACTAATTTCCCGTCGGGCGAAAGCCCGGAAAACACCATCCCGTTATCCTGAAATTGTTCGCGATACGCATTGCTGACCTCGTAGCGATGCCGGTGCCGTTCACTGATATTGGTCTCTCCATAGGCTTTGAGAGCAAGCGTATCTTTTTGCAGCCGGCAGGGATACGCCCCCAAACGCATTGTGCCTCCCTTATCAGTGATCGCCTCCTGTTCCGGCATCAAATCAATCACCGGATATGGGGTATCCTCATCAAATTCACTGCTGTTCGCGTGCGATAAACCACAAACATTCCGGGCAAACTCGATCACCGCACACTGTAATCCGAGACAAATACCAAAGAACGGAATCTTATTTTCGCGGGCATATCGGACAGCGAGGATCTTCCCTTCAATTCCCCGTTCACCGAAACCTCCCGGGATCAGCAATCCCTCCACGTCCTCCAGATATCTCGCTGCATCGGCGGTTCGTTCAATCTCTTCCGAATTCACCCACCGGATATTTACCCGGGAGTCTAGCTCCGCTCCCGCATGCACGAACGATTCCAGAATACTTTTATAGGCATCATGGAGTTTGGTGTATTTACCACAGATGGCTATTTCCACAGAATGCCTGGGATGCCTTACCCGATAGACAAACTCTTCCCACCGCGCGATAGACGGCTCCTCGGTTTCCATGCCGGTGTGCTCCACAATCTGCTCGGCCACCCCCTGCTTATGGAACATGAGCGGAACTTCATAGATGGTCTCAACATCCAGCGCCTGGATAACTGCTTCCGGTTTGACGTTACAGAACAACGCTATCTTGTTCTTGATTTCCCTGGTCAGCTCTTTCTCTGTCCGGCAGAGCAGCATATCGGGTTGTAAACCGATCTCCCGCATCCGCATCACCGAATGCTGGGTGGGCTTGGTTTTAATTTCTCCACTGGTTTTGATGTACGGAACCAAAGTCAAATGAATGATCATTGTATTGTTCTCGCCGACTTCGTGGGTAAACTGCCGGATCGCTTCCAAAAAGGGCAGGCTTTCAATATCCCCGACCGTACCACCCACTTCGGTGATCACCACATCATACTTTCTCCCGGGGGCATTCACCGCCTGAATCCGCCGTTTAATTTCATCGGTGATGTGCGGAATCACCTGCACTGTGGCCCCGAGATAATCGCCCCGGCGTTCTTTGTTGATCACATTATTATACACCTGACCGGTGGTGCAATTATTCGCCTGGCTCATGTTCACATCGATAAACCGTTCATAATGGCCCAGATCCAGGTCGGTTTCGGACCCGTCATCGGTCACATAAACCTCTCCGTGCTGGAACGGGCTCATGGTTCCGGGATCGATATTGATGTAGGGATCGAATTTTTGAATGGTTACGGAGAGTCCTCTGGATTTCAGCAAGTATCCGACCGCTGCTGAGGCGATACCTTTTCCCAGTCCCGAAATCACTCCGCCGGTGACAAAAATATATTTTGTTTCATTCATTTTGTGAGGCCTATAGTTTGAAAAATCTGACGAACGTGCTCTAAATCCCCGGGAGTATCCACCGAGATGGAACGATACTCCGTGGGTTCCACATGGATGGTGTGGCCGTTTTCCAGCGCTCGCAACTGTTCCAATCGCTCCAGCTGCTCCAGTTTTCCCCTGGGATAACTCGTGAACTGCAATAAAAACTCCTTCCGATACACATATAACCCAATATGCTGCCAATGCACCGGCTCCGGTATTGTTCCGGCAGGCTGGGACCGCGCCTGATGCGGAATTGCCGCGCGCGAGAAGTAGAGCGCCCGGTGCTGGTTATCAAATACCACCTTCACGACATTCGGATCCTCGAGATCCTCCCGGGCCAGGGGACAGGCAATGGTGCCCATTTCAATTGCCGGATCATCGAGAAGCGGACGAACAGCCGCATCGATGACTTCCGGTTCGATCAGGGGTTCATCGCCCTGGATGTTCACCACCAGATCCGTCGCCGCGCCTTCCGCAACTTCAGCAATGCGGTCGGTCCCGGACTGGTGGGAGGCAGAGGTCATCACCACATCTCCACCGAAGGCCTCGACGGCGTCAACAATGCGGGCATCATCGGTGGCAATGAGCACGTCGTCCAGCGTGTGCGCCCGGCTCGCCCGCTCGAATACCCACTGGATCATCGGTTTTTCATCAATCAGTGCAAGCGGTTTGCCCGGCAGACGCTCCGATTGATACCGCGCGGGAATAACTCCAAGACAGTGCATACTCATATCCCTGCTGAGGGCTGACCTGCCTCTTTCAGCATTCTATACACCATTCACTTTCTCCATTGGCCTTTGCTCCGGTGTGGCTAAATTACTTTTGGCACGATGAAAAATTTCCCATCGGATTCCGGGGCATTAGACAATGCATCCTTCCGGGAGAGGCATTTCCGGGAGATATCCTCTCGAAATGCATTGGTCACATCCATCACGTGGGACAGCGGTTCAATCTCCCCGGTATCCAGTTCATTCAGTTTTTCAACGTAATCCAGGATTTCGCTGAGTTGTTTGGTATAGGCAACTTTCTCATCCTCGGACAGGGAGAGTTTTGCCAGCTTCGCAATATGCTCAACCTCTTGAATAGTAATACTCATGAAACAGACTCTCGGTTTTTCATTTTAGTGTTCAATATTTGAAAATATAGAACGAGTTGCCTTGAGAATCAATTATGTTTCAGCTGAGGCGGAGTATTCGGAACAATTAATTCCTTCCCGGAACACACATGCAAGTGGGTCTAAGAAATTCTGACCCCAGACGAAGTATACAGAGCAGCAGCTCTGGAAGGAATCCCTGGGAAATTTGTTGGGAACGCCCGTCAGAAAGCGAAAATCACCTGATATGCCTCTCAGTCAGTGAAGGGGCTACGGCATTGGCACCGGCAGAGAACGGATGCAGGAAGGCTGAAAAATTTCAACTCGGCATTATGACCGTACCGGCACACGCCTCCGGTGGCGTCCTACTCATATCGCAGTGATTCGATGGGATCCAGTTTGGAGGCTTTGGCAGCCGGATATATCCCAAAGAAGAGCCCGATCATCGAGCAGAATAACAATGCCACCACTACCGCCCAGGTCGGGATGGCGGAGGGCAGCGACGTGGTATTGCTGAGCACTTGTGCGATAGTAATTCCCACTCCGACACCAATCACACCTCCGATGAGGCTCAGGATCACCGATTCAATCAGAAACTGGGTGAGTATATCCCCCCGGCGCGCCCCGATGGCTTTGCGAATGCCAATTTCCCGGGTCCGCTCGGTGACAGTTACCAGCATAATATTCATAATACCGATGCCGGCGACGATCAACGAGATGGAGGCAATACCAACGGCGGCAAACCAGACCATTCGAGTCATATCATCAAAAGTGGTTTTCAACGTTTCCGAGGAGAATATTTCAAAATCATTCGGTTCCCCGGGCGGTACTTTGCGCACGGTCCGGAGGATGGAAATCACTTCATCCATGGCCTGCTGGTAGACCTCCGACGACGCCGCCCGGACGGTGATATTCACCGACCGACGCCGTCCGTACATCTGTTCCCAGGTGCTCAGGGGAATGATGGCCCGGTTATCCCGGCTCTCTCCGAACTGGGAACCGCGCTCTTCCAGCACTCCGATGACCTGAAACGGACGTCCCATGATCTTCACATCCGCACCCAGCGGATCCCGGAAGGGAAATAAATCTTCAACCACATCCACTCCGATGACGACCACATTTCGGTTATGCAGCACATCCGAATCAGTGAGAAACCGGCCGAATTGCACAAAATATCCATTGGCCACAGCGAATTCCGGGGTGGCTCCTGCCAGGGAAATGGGGGATTTGGTTCGTTTATCCTGATACTTGAGCTCCTGTCCCCATTCCCAGTTTTCAACGCCGACCGCCGCGACATGGATTGCATAGTCCTGTATGGCTTCCCCCTGTTCCCAGGTGAGATCCTTGCGATTCCGATACTTCTGCCGGTCCTGCCCCCCCATCTGCACCGCAGGGTACTTCTGTACCTGAAAAGTATTGGAGCCTAAAATACTTAATTCTTTATACATTTGTCGACGGAATCCGGCAATGACCGATTGCATTCCAATGATGGTGAATACACCGATAATGACTCCCAACAAGGTGAGGAAGGAGCGCAGTTTGTTTGTCCACAGCGAGTGAAAGGCCATCATAATGGGTTCGGTAATCTGCATAGCAAACCTCGTGAGATCTCTTAGCGCTTATTCATACCGCAGGGCATCAATGGGATTTAGTTTGGCAGCACGGCTGGCAGGCCATAAGCCGAAAATCACGCCGATCACCACAACGAATCCGATGCCCAGCCCTGCCCAGCTTAATGAGATGGTCGTTGGTAACGGAGTTGCTTTATCGATACCAATGGCAAGCGCCGCAGCCATCCCCAATCCGATAATCACTCCCAGAGAGCAGACCGTCATTGATTCGATCAGAAACTGAATCATCACATGCCAGCGGGCAGCACCCAGCGCTTTCCGGATTCCGATTTCCTTGGTACGTTCGGTCACCGAGACCAACATGATGTTCATGATCCCGATCCCGCCAACCAGCAACGAAATTCCTCCGATTCCGATGGCGGCAGCCCACAGCCCGCGCGTAATATTATTGTAAAAGTTCAACAACATTTCCTGATTATTGATGGCAAAGTCATTCTCCTCTCTGGGCTTGAGTCGTCTGGCTGTGCGCATCAGGCCGGTTAATTCAATCCTGGCGTCTTCCATCAGCTCCGGATCTCTGACTTTCACAGCAATCGTGTAGGAGCGCCAGGCCCCGAATGCCTTGAGAAATGCCCCATAGGGGATGTACACGTTAGAATCCATGTCATTCCCCAGGAAATTGCCCTGGTGTTCCAGCACCCCGATAACCAGAAATCGATCCCGCCCAAGGGTGATCCGCTCTCCCAGCGGATCCGTATCCGGAAAGAGTGTTTCTGCGATGCGGTTGCCAATAACGGCCACCATCCGCCGCCGCTCAACATCAATGGGAGATAAAAACCGTCCTTCCGCCACATTCTGTGGGCCAAACCCGGCCCGCAAACCATGTTCGTTGGTGCCGGTGACCTGGACTCCCTCCAGTGAATGTTCCCGCCGGGAGACGGACGATCCGGTTCCGATCTGGGGTGTCACTATTGAAGCCAGCCGGGAATGAGTCTGAATATATTGGTACTGATCCAGGGTGATTCGCTGTCGTCCGCGAACTTCCCACCACTCGCGGCCGTCCATGACCCAGGGATACCGATCAACATAGAGCACATCCGACCCCAAACTCGAAATTTGATTGATAAAACCGGAATTCAACCCCTGTATGATAGAGAATATCCCCACCACCGTCACCACACCGATCATAATGCCCAGGGTGGTCAGCACCGAACGAAGTTTATGCGCCCAGAGCGCCTGGAGGGCGATTTTTGCGCTTTCAAAGATATTCCGAATCATTCAGTTACGCCTCGGCTGCTTTCATCCCGTTCCGGGTGATGGTATCCTCACTAATCATCCCATCCAGGATATGCACGACCCGATTCGCATGCTCGGCGATTTCCCGCTCGTGAGTGACCAGAATAATGGTATTCCCTTTCTCATGGAGCCTGGTCAACAGGGACATAAGCTCTCTGCCTGTTTCAGAATCCAGGTTCCCGGTGGGCTCATCTGCCAGAAGAATGGAGGGATTGTTCACCAGGGCTCTGGCAATCGCCACCCGCTGGCGCTGGCCTCCGGATAATTCCGCTGGTTTGTGTTTCATGCGATCCCGCAATCCGACACTCGCCAGAGAATGTTCCGCCATTTCCCGGCGCTCTTTTTTATTCAGGCCACTGTAGATCAGTGGCAGTTCGACATTATGGAGGGCATTCGCGCGCGGGAGCAGATTAAAGGTTTGAAACACAAAACCTATTTGCCTGTTGCGAATGGCCGCGAGCTGGTTATCGGTCATGGAATGGACTGAGACATCTTCCAGGTTATAAGCGCCTTCGGTGGGCACATCCAGGCAGCCGATGATATTCATCAGCGTGGATTTCCCCGATCCGGACGGCCCCATAATGGCAACGTACTCATTCCGTTCTATCGACAAATCAATGCCGCGTAAGGCATGGACTTTCTCTTTGCCGAGATCATATATTTTTTTTATTTCTGTCAGTTGGATGAGCACCACAGACTCCTTATTGATGTAGTATTCGATTAATACCGGGCTTTATCCTCAGCTTGATTCGGCCGTGCTGGCGAATTCTCTCCTGTTATTCCGCTCGACTTTGTCACCGTCCTGCAGGTCCCTGCTGACCGCCTGATACGATCCGATCACAATCTCATCGCCTTCATCCAGGCCGGAGACAATTTCAAAGTGCGTATCACTGCTGATCCCGGTTTCGACTTTGCGCTGTTCCGCTGACATATCTTGCGGATTCACCACAAACACCACTTCATCCATCTCTGCGCGCCGTTGTTCCCGTTCTGTGGTCAGCGGGATATCATTCCCGGAATTCTGTGGTTCCGGATTATCGGCCCCGGTGTTTTCGATTGTCTCTTTCGACTGCGTTTCCAGGCGCTTTGGGGTGCGCACAGTGACTGCCTGGATCGGCACCATCAGGGCGTCATCCCTGATATCGGTAACAATCGCCACGTCCGCCGACATTCCCGGTCGGAATTCGGGTGCTCGTCTGTCCAGCGTAATGGTCACTTCAAAGTTTGTCACTTGCTCCTGGGTGCCCATCCCCTGGGTCACGGCGGAATGGGCAATCTCCGTTACCCGGCCCGTAAAGATAGTGTCGGGCAGCGCATCCACTTCCACCTCCACGGAATCGCCCAGCGAGACGTCTACCACATCGCTTTCATCAACCTCCACAATCACCTCCATGGTGGACAGATCCGAGATGGTCATAATCACATCACTCTGGAATGTCGATCCGAGGGCAATTTCGCCCACCTCCTTCTCCAGCCGGGTTACAGTCCCATGAATGGGAGATGAAATGTGGGTTTTCGCCAGATCATCTCTCGACTGTTTGAGCGCAGCCTGCTGTTGCTCCAGCGCACTCACCGCCTTTTCCAGACGGGCTTCCCCCTGCTCTAATTCCGCCTCACTCGATAAACCCTTCTCATGAAGATCCCGGATGCGCTTCAGTTCGCTCCGGGCCAGTTTCACTTCCGCCGCCGCGGACTTCTGTAAACTCTCATTACGTTCCACGTCCGCTTGGTACCGTTCCTGATCCAGCTGCACCAGGAATTGGCCTTTTTTCACACCATCACCTTCTTTGACACCCAGTGCCCGGATTTCACCGCTCACATTGGCACTGATATTCACCTCAACAGCCGGTTGTATCCGACCGGTGGCATTCACTTTCTGCACAATCTCTCCACGAGCAACTCGCCGGGTCTCTACCTGATTGGCATGAGCCCCCCCTTTGCGGGCATCCAGGAAGATAATGATCCCCAATATGATGACGATGCCGAGGCCGCCGAGTACAACTTTCTTTTTCTTAGACATAAATGGATTGCTCCCCTCGCATAGATCTCATATCACTTACTGTTGCGCTCGGTTAATTAACTCACCGAGCAAGGCCTGCAGTTGCGCTTCCTGCGTTTTGGCATCAAATTTGGCATAGACCAGAATTCGCTGGGCGTTGGTCAGTGCGGCCTGGGCGTCCAATACATCCAGCAGGGTGGCCTGTCCGATATTGTACCGCTCCCGGGCTAACCGCAAATCCTCTTCTGCAGACTTGAGATTTATTTCATTTAACTCGATAATCTCCTGGTACGTTTCCAGCTGCTGGATTAGATTTTCTGCCCGCATTTCAATGGCCAGCTGGGCATCCTGGTACCGCTGTTGGGCAATAGAGTATTCTGAGCGCCGCGTATCCACCCGGGTTCGGTCCTGAAAATTATTAAATATGGGCACACTGATCTGAACCCCGAAAGAATAACTCCAGTTGAGGTCTAAATTATGATAGAGATCCTGCATGCTGAATCCGGTGCGATCATATCCCATAAAGGCATTCAGTGATGGCAGTAAATTGGATCGGGCAATGGCCAGATTCGCGCGGGATTTTTGTACATCCAGCTGGTACTGCGCCAGGTCGCGATTGGCCTGCAGCGCCTTTTGTTTCGCCTGCTCCATGTCCGGGATGTCCGGCGGCGAATAGTCAAACTCCGGCAGCGTGACGGGAGCGGACGGGCCCCGCCCCATGACCAGGTTGAGATTTCGTTTTCGCAAGGACAGGCTGTTTTGCTGCTGGAGGAGATTTATCCGGTCATTTCCCGCCCGGGTCTGGGCCTTGAACACATCAGATTGAGCGACCGCGCCAAGATTATAGCGTTCCTGTACTAATTCAACCTGGGCTTCGCCGCTTTCCAGGGTCCGTTCGTATACCCGCACAAATTCGCGGGCCCGGAGCACCTCGAAGTAGGCATCGGTCACGTCCAGAATCACTTGTTCGCGTGTAGCTTCATACCCCACCTGTGCCTGATCGTAATTCAAATCGGCGTACTTTTTCGCATTCAACAACCGGCCGCCGGTGAACAATGGCTGATTCAGGGATACTCCCGAACTATAGTATTCCCGCCTGGACGCCGGAGCCGTGAATTCGATCCCACTGAAAAATCTTCGGCCTACCCCTTGCTCAGTTTGGGACCCGCGCAACGAGAAATTTATACTTGGCAGATATGCTCCCCACGCGGCCTGCCTTTGGGCTCCGGCAATGCGCATCTGATCCCGGGCGATCTGAACATCGGCCTTATTCTGCAAAGCAATCCGGATACAATCCTGCAGAGACAAGGGTGCCTGGCTGCCGGCAGTATACTGCTGTGCAGTGACAATTGCACTGGTAAAGCACAGCATCCCCAGCACTGACAAGAGAAATTTCACATTGGTCATTTTCTGCTGTCCTTTCCTTCCTGACTTTACATTACATACCGGCAAAGAGAAAGGCCCCGGTGGCGGTTATCAGCAACCAGAGGATCCAGTAACCGAAGATCACTCCGGCGGCTTTACCCCTGGATACTTGATATATCACACCAAATCCGATTGTAACCAATACCAGTCGCCAGACGGTGAACACATCCATCTGGCTCAAGATGGTATAGAGTGCCTGTTGATATCGTTCCTGCCGGAAAACTTCCGCGGCACCATAGGGAAGCATCGCCGCAAGACTGGATGGGACCTCAGCATTTCCGGTGAAATGCATGATAACGGTATTATAAACTGATTGGATCACCGTTACCATCTGCGGCAATGCGACTACAGCCAATATGTGGGGAAAAGCCGCCTCCCTGCCGAGGATCGTATTCCCTGCAAAATAATACAAACCCGCCATGATCAATAAGGAAAGCGCTACCCGGATGGCCACACCGCCAAATGACCAGAGATAGACCCTGGGCGGCGAATACCGCTGCTCCTGTTTCTTCATTTGCTCCTCCATCCGCTGGGAAATCTGCTCCCGTTGTTCCTGGGACAGATCCCGCGAGAGGATACGATCTTCCTGGGCCCGGATAATTTTTTTGGACATCTCCATGGTGTACGGTGCATTCAGAATTCCCGCGAACCCGGACACCAGCACAATCACCACAAAAGGCATCACCCAGTCTTCCCAGGTGACTTTCTGCCGAATATGCTCAAATACCTCCCGCGGAGAGGTGAGGACATCGAGCAGCTTCTGCCAGATGGTCAATGAATCCCGCTGGGGTTGGTCTGGTTGTAACGTATTATTCATGGCTCTCCCCTTTGTCTGGTAAGTCTGTTAAACAAATGTTATGCCATGTTCGTTGTTTCATATGATTTTATGCTGATCGACTCCTGAATAGAACCCATGCTCGGCTATCTTCCGGCCACACAATCCAATTGAGTGGTATATCAAGTTCATATAAATGCATATCATTCTGGTATATTTCAGGGTCAAGGTATTTCCGGAAACCTGATGGATGGTTCATACAATTTGCATTTTAAAAAATAAATGATGCCCGGATTTTCAAATGGTCACCCGATAGCTGAGCATATGATTGAAACGGCCAGTTCATCTTCGTGCGGCGGAGCTCGCAGATACCATCTGCCCAGCTGCTTTTCAGGAGAAACCTCGTTAAAGGCGCCACAGCCGGTCTGGACACCCGGATGTTATTTACGAACTTCTGCACTAACTCCAATCCTGCATATTCAATCATAGAACTGCCCAAATGTTTCCAGACAAAAAATCGGGGGTACACCAGCGTTCTCTCGTATGACAGGGTAAATAATAACAACGGAAACGGATAAAACCCAACGCCGTTTTCCGTGGTGGTCCCGAGCCGGAGGATTGATCCCCGAATCGCATCAGTGGGTCACCGGCGGACATTGGATCGCGACGTCGTATTTCTCGGGATCCATGATTCTGCAGTGTCGGTATTTATCAGGAGACTTCAATATTTTTCCGATATACCCAATGGGTAATCCAGCCAAACGCGCCGGATACCACCAAGGCAATAAGAGTCCGCCAGGTAAACACATACGGCCAGAATGATCCGAAGAGTTCTATTTCAGAAGTCGAATCTATATGGCTGGGGGCCTTTAACCATTGTTGTTCTAAGACATCACCGAACACCCCAAAATTCACTGTAATCTGATTTGGAATGCCAAGCGGGCCGAACAGATATTTCCACACGAGCGCCAGTAAGATCAACACACCAACGGCCGTTAGCAACGGGCGGTTTTTCACTGCCGTCGAGACCAGAAGGAAATACAGAGCAAATGGTGACAACCACAGTAATTGCAGCAAATGAAATACGGTCCAGTCGCCAATGAGATCCCCATACTGAAACTGCGACAGTGACAATCCGCTGGCAAGTAGAATTGCATTGGCTTTCCCCGGCACAATCAAATGTACATACAACACCAGAAGTGTACTCAAAATAAAAGAGAGCAAAAGAATCCCCACAGTGCCACAGACTAACTTCGATCCCAGCACCATGGCATCGGATACGGGTAAGCTCCGGTAATAGAAGGTGCTGGCATCCGACCGTTCCTTGTACACGGCGTCGGCCAGATAGAAAATCGCCAGGAGTAATATCAGGAAATTAACACCCACCATCAGTCCCCGAACAACGTGCGCCCAGATTTCCAGAATCTGTGACGGTTGTTCGTTCAGGGTAATCCGGCCGGGTTCTTCCTTATCATCTGCAAAAGGATTTTTTTCCTCATTGTCAAACTGGATAATGACCTCCTGCCCGTTCCGCTTGAGACTGAAGGAGTGCTGTTCAATTTCATTGGAGACCTTATATGATCCATAAGCAAGCAGGATGAGCAGCAGGAGGTATAACCCGGTTACAATGAAGAAAACCGTACGCCATTCCAGGAATTCTCTTCGTAATAACGTCAGAAACTGTTTCATGCTTCACCCCCCATCAGTGCAACAAAAATGTCTGCGAGAGAGGGTTTGGTAACCTCCCCGTATTCTTCCACTTCTCTGGCATCGACGTCTTCCAGGAGAAAGACCCTGCGGCCAATGCGCGTCGATTCTGCGAGTGGATTATATTGGCGCAGAGTTTGAGTGTAGCGTTCGGGTACCACAACCTGGGAATATTTTTTATTCAAATTCTCCACGCTTTCATACAGCAAGACTCTCCCCTCCCTGATAAAGATGACATCACTGAGTATGTGCTCCACTTCTTCAATCTGGTGCGTGGACACAATAATTGACTTTTCCTGATCAAAGTAATCTTCCAGCACCGAGTTATAAAAACGCTTCCGGAAGAGAATATCCAGGCCGTGCGTCGGCTCATCCAGGATAAGGAGATCCGAATCCGTGGCCAGCATCAGCGAGAGGTGAAGCTGGGTTTTCATCCCTTTGGAAAGGTGTTTAATTTTCCGACCGGTTTTTATACTGGTTTTGGTGAGGAGTTTCTCGCACCGGCTGCGGCTGAACCTGGGGTGAATCGCTTCCTGAAAATCCATGAGTTGAAACACGCGCATCCACTGCGGGAGTATGGGGACATCATGAATTACACCGGTATGTTCCATCAGGGCGGCTCGTTCGGTATGCGGATTCTTTCCCAGCACCGCAATATGCCCGTCACAGGAAATTAACCCGGTCAGCGCCCGGAGCAGGGTGGTCTTGCCCGCCCCGTTCGGCCCGACCAATCCCACGATCTTTCCGGCGGGTATATCGACTGTGACTCCATCCAGCGCAACAATGCGCCCATATCTTTTCCGAACCTTCTCCATATGAATCAGTATATCCATTAGTTTTTCTCCTGGAATGCCTGCTCGATTATTTGAAGTAACTCCGATCGGGAGAATCCCAGCAAGCGTGCCCTGGTGACCAGCTTTGGTACCTCTGCCTCCCGGAAGACACGGCGTTCATCTCGCTGTAACTTCTCCCGGGCACCCTTCTGCACATACAGTCCCAATCCACGCTTCTTCTCAATCAACTCTTCATTGATCAGAATCTGGGTGGCATTCAGTACGGTTTGGGGATTCAAATTCTGCTCCACTGATATCTGCCGGACAGACGGGATGGCCTCTCCCTCTTTGAAATCTCCCGCCAGAATAGCCTCACGAATCATCTCGGAGATTTGCAGATAAATCGGTGTATTTGTTTCGAATTCTATGGCCATTGCACTTGTCCTCTTAGTGTTCGTGTTCTACTACAGTATAACACCAGAATTTTCTGTGCGCAGAAAAAATTTTCATGGGATATAACCTGATGTCTAAATAAGAACCTTGCAACAATAATGAAGATGATTTTGATACTAATCTGACCTTTCCGGAGAAGTGTCAGCGGAAAATAAGGCCTGCATCACATTTACCGGAATATCCCACAGAATTCCCCGATCTCGCTGCGGCAGGAGGCATTGCTGCGACCGTTGTGCGATCCTCACCCACTGCCATCGCCGGGAGGTGAAATATTTCATTGCGGCTCTCCTTTCTCCGGGCATGTAGATTTTTTAATCACCGCTGTATTGCTTACACTCCACTCATACATTGGTTATTTTCATTTCACTGGTAAATGTGCAAACTTCGATCCAGCATATTTCCCCGAAACATTAAAATATTGAATAACAGCCACTTATGGTTCTTTAGTGTGCTAGTAGAGCACACCACGTATATCTGATTGATATAATGCTATATCAACTCGATATGGAGATGACCGGCCACGTCCTTTCGCTCTTCAAATTGATGGATTCCAGCTCTCGGGGTCGACGTGGATGGAATATCTAATCCACTCACACTTTAAAAAGCCATTGCTTCTGGCACAGAATGCTCGTATTATCATACTAACAGGCAAATGAATGTGCCGTGAATCAGTGAGTGGACTGTGGGCAGGTAATCCCGGTATCGTTCGGTGCTCCTGCGAGAATTGTGCCGCCTTGCACCAGGAGAAAATTTGACCATAGTAATCTATTGTGATGATCCCGAGAAGCGTCAAATACCGCATTCTCATTGTTTTACTCTGCATGCTCTCTTTAGTTGGCTGTCAACCAAAGGATGATGCGGAATCATCCGGTGCTCCCGAGGTGGATTCATCACCATCTGCTACCAGAACCATTGAACGCGATATCGGGCTCCCCGGCAGGCAGACTGCCAGTGACTATACTTTATTTGCCGACTTTTCCGCATATCAAGGTGATATCTTAGTTCAGGGAGACAGCATCAAAGTCTATTCTGCCATGACGGCCGAGGCATCTTTGCATTCTTCCGTTCTCACGGATGAAAGCACCGCTGATGAAAACCATCAATATCTGCTCTCCGTCTACCGCTGGGGAGATGACAAATTTGTGTTGATGAGAAACGATACACTCGAACATCATACAACGGCAACGTATGCCATCGATAAAGAGAATTCCATTGATGAACCTATCGGCAACATGGCAGTTCGCCGGGCAATCTCGCAGGTCCGGGAAGGGCTTCTGGTGAAGCATCAGGCGGAAGCGGACCTGAATAATGATGGTGTACCCGAATATATTCTGGTCTACTCTCATCCCCAAACCGGTGAGTTCGGATACTTCTATGGTATTATCATCCTGGAAGAATCTGGTGGCCGCTACACAATTGCGTACCGGTACACTTCAGATTTCGAATCGTATGTCGGCGATTTTAGTATCCGGGATGTTACCGGTGACTCTCAACCGGAACTCATCCTCTATGAGGCGGACTTCGGAGCCAGCGGTTATACCGTTTACGCGCAAATATTCGGTGCGGACAAAGGCCAATCGTATATTGTGTATGACGACGAATAATACCCCTTTGGCTGAACAATCCGCCAATCGCTTCCGTCTCCATTGATCTATATTCCAATAAAGATCTTTATTATCTCCCTTTTCCCGGGTATCTATCCAATTCTTCACTTACCGATTCTGTCACGAGGACCAGCTTTGTTATAAACTTGTGAGATAAATACAATATTTTTGTTATGAAACCGCTGATTCAGAATTTCATTAAAACCCAAATTGAGCGATTTATTTCCATAAATCGCTCAATCGACAAAGAAAATGTA
>CAYPST010000002.1:87861-113553 GCA_964413425.1 uncultured bacterium | reverse complement strand
GGACGTTCCGCACCCAGTCGGTGAAAACACACATTTTCTCAGTCGGGGTTCTACCTAAGTACAGCGATACTTCGCTGTCCCAGAGGGACCCTCCGAAGGAGTGCTTCGGAGCGATCTTTGTCCCGTCGTCACGGGATCTCTTGGAGGCGTTTTCTAAATAACTCATTATTTTTGGTGCAATTATCTGCCGGTATAACCATTTCTGAAAGAGTGGGAAGGCCATATGAAACGATTAATGAAGGCGTGGGTGATAGTGCTGCTATTCCCGGTGCTGCTTCAGGGGCAGCAGAAGATTACAGTGGATGATTTCCTGCGGTTCCATTATCCCCGTGAGATTGCGGTGGGTCCTGATGGAGAGCAGATAGCGTATATCGTGCGGTCTCCCGATACGGTGGAGAGCGAGTGGCGCACGCAGATATGGCTGTATCGTCCTTCCGATGGTCTGGATCGACAGTTGACGTTCGGCGCGGCAGGTCATAATCACCCGGCATGGTCCCCGGACGGACGCTGGCTGACCTTTGTATCAAATCGCGAGTCTTCGCTGGATGCCGATACTAACGAGCTGGGAACCATGCAGATTTGGGCCATGCCCCTCTCCGGAGGCGAAGCCCAACTATGGACCACTTCACCGACTTCCGTCGAAGATTACCAGTGGAGTCCGGATGGCCGGCACATTGTGTATCGGGCCGATGAGGCGCAGCCTCCCTCGATAAAGGCGCGTAATGAACGCCAGCGGGAACGCATAATGGATGAAGTGGTGAAAGATAGTATCCGGGTGAATAAAGTGTTTTATTCATTCGATGTCGCTGCGAAAGAAAGCAGAGAAATTGCAGTGCTCGACCCCGGAGTGCGGGAGTTTGATATCAGTCCCGACGGGAAGTGGATTGTGTATGAAACCAATTATACCGGGGAATACAACGATGGCCAGGAGTATGATCTCTGGACGCTGCATATCGCCACCGGCCAGACCACCCGGCTGACTGATTTCCCCGGACCGGAGACGGCACCGAAATTCTCGCCCTCCGGTTTGCGGATTGCTTATACCACGCAAACCACTCCCCATATCGAATTCGCCGAAACCGATCTCGCCTGGTGCCGCTTCCGACCCACCCGGGCTGCTGCGGATACCGCTACGCTGACCCGGAATTACGACCGGTCGGTGCTCTCGTATAACTGGCTCAACCGGTATGAACTGGTGCTGCGAATCGCAGAGGGCACCGAGACGCCGCTTGTCAAACTCACCCGGAGGCGGTTGTTCAACAATTTTACGCGATTGACTCCGAAGACCGGAAATGTCTCTGACCTCAGCCTGCCGGCAGGAAGCCGGGAGCCGCTTTTCTATCTCTGGGAGGATGCCGACCATCTCCCGGAAATCACAGTGAATCAGGAGGGGAGAGAAACTCTTCTTACCAATAATAGTCAGCAGCTGGACAAATACCAGACCGGCACAATAGAAATTTATCGCTGGGAAAGTGTGGATGGCGCAGGCATCGAAGGGCTGCTTTTTCTGCCGCCTGGTTTCGAGGCGGGCAGGGAGTATCCGATGATTGTAACCGTTCATGGCGGACCGTATGGGCGCTTTCGCCGGGAGTTTTTGCAGTACTATTTTCCGCAGCAATACACCTCCGACGGCTACATTGTATTCGCGCCGAATCCCCGTGGCAGCAGCGGCTACAGCGATGCCTTCGGGAAGGCCATCTGGCATGAGAAGGGCGGTCACATGGGCGGAATTGATTATCAGGACATTATGGCAGGAGTGGATGCCCTCATCCGGGACGGATATGTGGATTCTACCAGGATGGGCGTGACAGGCGGCAGTTACGGGGGGTACATGACGAACTGGATGATCTCCCAGACAAACCGGTTTGGGGCCGCGGTATCCATGTACGGGATTTTCAGCCTGTTCACCGACTGGAGCAACTCGTGGCAGCCCGCCTGGGAGAAGATGTACCTGGGGATTTATTACTGGGAGCGGCCCATCAATCAGGATCACCCTTACGTTCAATACTCTCCGGCCTTTTATGTGGAAAACATACATACCCCGACCCTCATCATGCACGGCACGGAGGATAAATATACCAATCTCTCCAATTCCCAGGAGATGTACCAGGCGCTGAAAACACTGGGACGCGAGGTGAAGTTTGTTGTCTATCCCAGGGAAGGGCATGGCCTCAGCGGCGAGCCCAATCATCGCCGGGATGTCCTCCGCCGGGCCAAATGGTGGTTTGATACATTTCTAAAGTGAAAATTTTCTATTGAACGGGTAGAAAAAATCGTCAGAGGTGTCCTAGCTGTTCTGCCAGTACCACCAAATTATTTTCTGGTTTTACGGGCATTACATCGGTTGAGAAAAGATCGGGAATATCGACATCGCATTTGTAGAATCTCTCTCCCGCCGCGAAACCGGAAGGATGCGTCCCGTTCAATCGGAAAAACCCGGGCATGCTTTCTCTGTAATGAAGCAAGGATTGCAATGCTGACGGCAGAGGGGTGTGTGTAACAAGCCATGAGTAAAAAAAAGCTTTCACTGCCTGAAGGGAGTGTGTATTTTTGATATGGTCTTGGTGAACATGTGCAAGGATTCTTTTGTCAGGACCGGATGGGCAAGGTCAGCAAGTTGTGGGAGGACAGGGAGAACAGCATTAGATTCAGAAAAGGTACATCAGGGTCAATGGAACGCATTTTTTATAGCGTATTGCTTTGTAATCCGTAATTCCAAGAACTCCGAATGACATGGTGGAGGAGCTATTAACATGAACGAACGGACTGAGAACACCGCTGCTCCGTCCCAGGAGCCGGAGGCGACAAACAAAATCACCAGGCGTGATTTCCTTCGCGGGATCTCGACTGTACCGGTATTGGGGATTTTCGGCTACGCGTTGTACAAACAGGTCAGTTATGAACGAGCCGTACGGGAAGCGAAAGTTGGCTCCCCGGCCCCTCCCGAGAACCAGGAGGAGCTCAATGTAGCCCTTCTGGGTGCCGGGGCTCAGGGGCAAGTGTTACTGGATGCCATGCTGAAGATCCCGAACCTTCGGTTCCGGGCGGTCTGCGATATCTGGACGGAGTTTCATCTGACCAGGGCAGTGAATCTGCTGCAGCGGTATAATTTTGATGTCAACGGCTATGAAGATTACCGGGACATGCTGGATAATGAACCGGATCTGGACGCCGTGATTATCGCCACACCGGACTTCTGGCACGCCCGGCATACCATAGATTGCCTGGAGGCCGGCATCAATGTGTACTGCGAGAAAGAGATGTCCAATACTCTGGAAAGTGCCCGCCAGATGGTGCAGACGGTCCGGGATACCGGGAAGCTGATGCAGATCGGGCATCAGCGCCGCAGCCATCCCCGGTATCTCCACAGCTATCACCGGTTGCTCCGGGAAGCCCGCCTGCTGGGTCGCATCGTGACTGTCAACGGACAGTGGAACCGGGGTGTGCAGCCGGACAATGCCTGGCCGGAACGCTATGCCATTCCGCAGGAAAAACTGGAAAAGTATGGCTACGAATCCATGCATCAATTTCGAAACTGGCGCTGGTATAAAGGGTTAGGGGGCGGACCAATCGTGGACCTGGGATCGCATCAGATTGATATCTATAACTGGTTCCTGGAAGCGCGGCCGGCTTCGGTGATGGCCAGTGGCGGACGAGATTACTACCAGGCATCCACCCACGAGTGGTATGACCGGGTCATGGCTATCTTTGAATATGAGACGGCAGAGGGAAGTACTCACGCATACTATCAAACCCAGACAACCAACAGCGCCCAGGGCTATTTCGAGAACTTCATGGGGGATGAAGGAACGCTGGTAATCTCCGAATCGGAATCCGGGAAACGTGGATCTGTCTACCGGCAGCCCACCGCTCCACCATGGGATGAGTGGGTGCGCAAGGGTTATCTGACTTCTCCCACCGTAAACATTGCCGAACAGGAAGTGAAAATCAACCTGGACGTCCGGGAAACGATTTCTCCCGACGAGCATCACATTCCCATTGAATTCTACGATCCGTATCATAAGCCGCATCTGGAGAACTTTTTTAACGCCATCCGCGGCCTGGAACAGCTGAATTGTCCACCGGAAGTGGGCTATGAGACGGCGGTTACCGTGCTGAAGGTGAACGAGGCAGTCGGGGCCGGACGCCGCTTGCCCTATACTCCGGACGAATTCGAGGTCTGAACTGCAAGCGCTGAACTAGAAAGGGAACACCATGGAAGAGTATAAATTCGGTCATCTGCAGCTGGGCGCCCTGGTGGCGTTGCGTATATTCATCGGCTGGCATTTTTTGTATGAGGGCATTGCCAAACTCATGCAACCCGACTGGTCCGCCAGCGGATATCTGTTGCAGTCCCGTGGGTTGTTCGCCGGAGTGTTCCGCTGGATTGCCGATACCCAGGGGGTCCTGGAGGTCGTGAATTTCCTGAATATCTGGGGACTTATTGCCATAGGGATCGGGTTAATTCTGGGCGCGTTCACCAGAACCGCCAGTGTGGCCGGCATAGGACTGATTCTGCTCTATTATCTCTGCAATCCGGTTTTCCCGGGCTTCTATTATTCCATTCCCATGGAAGGAAGCTACCTGATCGTCAACAAGAACCTGGTGGAGATGGTTGCGCTCTTCGTCATTGCCGTCACACCCACCGGAAAATATCTGGGAGTTGACCTGATTATCAGCAAATTGGTCCGGGGCGGCATATTCGGAAAACGGCTCCGGACGGAAAAAGCCGTGTGAACATAACTGGCCGCCGATTCCTGCCGGGATCGGCGGCCGGGCAACCGCTTCCCGGTTTCATTTCGTTTCGCCGCCGGTGATCCTCCAGTGGAGGCTTGCTCACACGTCCCTCACGTTCAGATAGAATTTCCGACGGTTATGCGGCCCGAACCACACTCTTTTCCAGATTGGCAAGACAGCCTTCCCAGCCTTCGGTGTGCTGTTGCCGGGAGTCGACATCCGGGAACAGTTCGTGGGTGAGCATCAGTTCCGTCCCGTCCTCCACTGGGGTGAATTCCACGGTCACGACCGTATCCTGCACCTGAGTGGTATTCCAGGTAAACACGATCTTTCGGTTGGGAATGATCTCCCGGTATTCGCCGGTCATCGTATAGACCTCCCCGTCCGGGGTGTGCATATCCAGTTGATAGGTTCCGCCGACTTCGAAACTGTTCTCCACTTCAACGGATACTCCTGCCGGAAATGGAAACAACCATTTCTGCATCACAGCCGGATCGGACCAGGCCCGGAATAACTGCGGCGTCTCTATAGAAAACACCCGTGTCATCACGAGTGGTTGCGTCTTTTGTTCGGTCATGAGGATTGGCGGGATCATTCGCGTACAGCAGCCGGCCTGCTTCCACCAGCTCCACCACCGTGTCCCACAGCCGGCCGAAAAACCGCCGCAGCGTTGTGGTGGCTTCCTCCGCTTCCAGGGATTCCAGATGCTGCTGGCTGGTCAAATCTTTGGCCGTCTGCCAGAGATTGCGGATTTCGGTTAACTCATCCTCCTGGTACCCGGCCTGGGCAGCGTACCCGCGGAGATCCTCGCTGGAGGTGATATTCTCGAGCACCGTATAATGCTCGTTCAGCGCCGCTTCTATGGATTCATGAGATCGTGGCATGTTGGGTACTCCTTGTATCAGAATATGGGTTCCCACGGCAACCCGTCCGGTGGCATGATCCGGACAGCCGGCTCCGGGGCCGTGGACGGCGGACGGCCTCTCTCCGGACCGTGAGGAGGCCCCCCGACCAGGCACCGACGGGACGGGGAGCGAACCCAGAGGGGTTTATGGAAATCCCGGACGCCTCGTTGCCATCCCACGCCCGGGAGATCTAATTATGCTCCTGAGGGACTTTTTCCTGCGTCCCGGAGACTTTTTTGTGGCGCCGAATCATTTCTTTATGGCGCCCAGCGATTCCATCATGGCTCCGAATGATTCTATCATGGCGCCGAGCGATTCCATCCTGGCTCCGAATGGTTCCATCGTGGCTCCGAATGATTTTATCGTGGCGCCCAGCGATTCCATCATGGCGCCGAGCGATTCCATCATGGCGCCGAGCGATTCTATCATGGCGCCGAATGATTCCATCGTGGCTCCGAATGATGTTATCGGGACGTCGACTACCTGTAACGGGAGTCCGAGCCATGTGAAAGTTCCGCTGAACGCTTTTTCCAGGGGCGGTATATATATGATTCAGATTGTTATGTTTTAAAGGTAGGGAACGCCGACAAATGTTCAAAGGACTATTTAAGAATTCTTATGGCTGGTAAATTGCCTCAGTGACTGAAATCGCTCTGTCCATCGGCGGAGAGATAGTCCACCTGGGGAAGCAGGTTGCTATTGTACTGAGTTATCTTAATAGTCATTTAAATATATATTATGCCTGAGAGTGTTTGGAAAACATGCGTATGATACAAGGTGGTGAACCTGGCTTGTGTTTAGTATGGAGAGAAGATACAAGCACAATATATTACGCTATTTGGACGGCTATATTGTATATTTTCTTTGTCCCAGTGGGATCTCTTTGCCAAAGGCATCCCTTGTATGTTACCCCAAATGATTCTTCGGGGCGAGGCGGTCTTTGTCCCGAAGGTCCAAGGGACTCCCCCAACGGGATCCTCCGAAGGAGTCCCTTGGACCTTGTGGGACTTCGGAGGATCCCGTTGGGGCGCCCTTTGAGCCAGAGGCTCTCCTTCGGAGCGATCTTTGTCCCGTCGTCACGGGATCTCTTGGAGCCGTCATCCACGTAAACATCGCAGTGTCGGAATAATGAATCAAAGATCTGTTTGGTTTTTTGCCTATCGTTCCATAAAGACATTCTCTACCAGATGCTTGAATTCTTTGGTACCGCCATGATTTGCAATAATCCCGAGGATATCTTCCCGGGTGGTCATGATCCCGGCGATAATATCCACGCCGTAATCGAATAACACTTCACTGATAGGTGTGGTCGGACCGATGACCATGGTATAGCCCTGACTGAGTTCCAGCAGATGTTCAAGCGTGCCGTTCGCAAAAGCGCTGCCCGAGATCACCACCAGATCACAGGACGGGATGATATCCTCCTGTTGGTCCACGGGGAGACAACCGTCGATGTCGCGGAGATCAAAGACAAACAGGTTTTCCGAACCGACATTATTTTGGAGGGTGCCAACAAAAGGAAAGTACCCTACCACGCTAATCCGGTGATAATTCTCGGCAATTGCAAGAATGTGGGAAAAAACTTCAATGCGCTGATAGCAGGTCGGTCGGAGTTGAGCATTAATGGCCGCTGCTCCCACAGCCTTCTCGGTGAGATTTTCCGAGCATACCAGCGTGGTGAGTCGCCGGCCGGTGTACTCCGCACCCTCAATAGGGCCGTTCCAACGAAAGTGGCGATGGGCAACCCCTATTCTGTGCTCTACTTTCACCGCCACGGTGCGGGAGCCTGCGGTGACAATATCAGCCCGTTCGTCGGGGATCTGCTGCAGAATGTCAGTAATTATTCCCATGATATGTCAATCGATTTGATAAGTAGATCCGGAGATCTGTGATAAGAGACTCCCGTTATATTTTCGGGCAATTCTGGTCAGAATTAATTCTTTCAGATGATCTGCTAATTCCGGTCGCACTGAAATAAACAGATACCCGGTATAGTGCTCAAGCAGATACAGTAATGCGGGATAATTGCCCTCTCCGCGCATTTCCAGGGGACCAAATTCATCGAGAACAATCACGTCACAATCGATACTTTTCACAAAAATTTCGTTTGTCCATCGCAGTGTGGAACACAACAGATAGTACTCGCCGACGTTTACCGAAGGCGATGAAGGTTTGTTCAGAGATGCCAGGGTTCTTTGCTCACCGGTGGCAAGATCCCGGATAATGTACTCGTGTTTTTTCCGGTGTTTCCACTGCCCGCAGCTCACTATACCGCCAATGCGGAGATCCCGGGCACGTCCCCGGCCGATGATGGCATCCAGATATGCTGTTTTGCCACTATTTTTTGAACCCACCACTAATACCGGTCGGACCACACACTGCGATGATTTCATAACGTTACCTGTAATCCGCTGCGAATTTCCCTGCCGGAAATCGGCACGCCGTATTCGCTCATAAAATTTCCGTCAAACACATTTTCTGCTTTGACATACCACTCCAGTGCTTCAAAAAATTGATACCGGAAAAAGACGTCCAGAAGGAAGATATCCGGCAGCCGTTCCCACTGACCGGAATCCGGGTTCTGATAATATTGTCCGGAGGCGAACTGCATTTCTATACCCCCCTGCACCTGTTGCGAAAGGAAGATCCGGAGGAAGGATCGAATGCTGTGGGATGGACGATATTCCAGATGTTGTGACGTTCGATTCAGCGAGGTATTTACAGCAGTGAGATAGGTATAATTTAATAAGAGAACGCAAACAGGTACCTCATATCTCCAATGTAACTCCAGCCCACCAATTTCGGCGGACGAGATATTTTGCAGCTGGCTCCGGCCTTCTTCCATATAGACATCCGAAATTAAATCAGTCAGGGTGTTCCAGAATAGAGTCGCCTGGAGGGTGGTGTTCTCATTACTCCACCGCATTCCCATTTCAGTGTTGAATGCGTGTTCTGACTCTAAATGCGGATTCGGGATATTTCGTCCGAGTCTGCTGGAATAAAGTTCTTTGAGCGTGGGAAACCGGCTTTTTCTTCCCATACCGATATGTGTGGAGAACGCAGCAGTCCAGTCATAAACAAACCGCACTTGTCCGTTCAGGTACAACAAAGGATCCCGGAGCGGCAAATCCTCTGCCGATCCTAATTGAAGATAATTCAGATTCAGACCAAGAGTCACCTTCATTTGACTGGTGGGTACAATATCCTGATCAACGGCAAGAGAATATGTGGAGATGCTGTACGTATCATAAGGCTCATAATTATTTGCTTCCCGGTGGATATCCTGTTTTATCGAAACCATTCCGTCGGTGGATCCGAATGTGAAGAGTTCCAGTTTGGGATACAAGATAGTGCCAAAGGACGCATCGTTCCACTCGGAATGGAAGGCATACGGACGGGTTTGAGTGCTATACGTATCATCATCATAGGAGTTCAGGATATTATGATATCTGTCATAATACCAGACAGTCCGCAAGCTGATCCGCGGGTGGAGCAGGTGCTCGGAGTTGAGGCTCATCAGGCCCTTCTGCCATTTCGGGAATTTCCAGTAGCGAGGATAGCTGGAAATTGCATTGGGTGGCACGCCATACGAATTATCCATGAGATTCAGATGGAATCCGATTGTATGCAGCTGATTGGGGATATAGTGGGTCTTCAAACCAAAATTGCGTTTTTGAAATTCACTGTTATCCCGTATGCCACCCTCTTCATTCCGAGTGGGAGTAAATGCATGAGAAAGCCTCATTCCCGTGCTCTGATGTACGGCGGTGTAGCCATTGAACCGGAGATGTTCCCAGCCTCCGGAGGCATGGATGCTTCCGAACATCTGTGCATACTGAGATGCTTCCAGCTGCATTCGGAGGTTCGGCTGCTGCCGGGGCGGATGGGTGATAAAATTCACGCTCCCACCGAGTGTATTGGCACCGTAGAGTGAAGAGGAGACTCCCCGGGTGAGTCGTATCTTGTTTAGTTGGGCACCCAGAAACTGGGAGACATCGACCACACCATTATAGGGGACGCTAACCGGTACACCATCCCAGAACACCTGTATCTGGCGTTGCTCTATGCCGCGGATCCGAAAAGAGTATTCGTTCCGGAAGGTTTTTGAAAAGTAGATACCCGGTGCAAATTCCAGGTATTGCCGAGCGTCACGAGCTATGAGGTCGTCCATGAGCGTCGGATTCACCTCATGCATAGCAGCGCTTGAGGAAGGACGTTCCCCATACACCACAATTTCACTCATTCTGAAGGATGGGCGCGTTTTGGTGGTATCTAATAGAAAGAAATCCTGGGCCGGCAGAGGAGAAGATCCTGCAATGATAAGTCCTCCGTATATAATGGCCTGCCATGGTTCAGTCATTCTCTTCTCCCTCCTCTTCCCCATGAGGATATTGCTCCACAAACAGAATAATATCGGACAACAGAGTGACAGCACGCGAGAGGTAATTTGATTTATTCTTGGATTTGCGTTCTCTTTGCAGTTCCCGGTAAGACCGGGTAACGAGTGTTCTGATATGCGGTGTGAGTTCCACGGCGGTACCGAATACTTTGCCGAAATTTCGGAGATGCGAAGATTCGATCATTCCGGAGACCTGAGTCAGAGAAATATGGTTCGTTAACATTTTCAGGGCCATCATAATGATTACGCCCCGATATACCATAACCAAACATACCCGGAAATATTCGGACGAGTAAGGGATGCCCCAGAGAACTGCATCTTTGGTGCCAAGAATCAAGGGGATAACGAACATGAGCGCAAAGAATGAGAAAATCAGTCTCCAGCGAATAAATACCCTGAACGATGTTGTATCTGTTGCCATGAGTATGGTAATTGCCGCTGGAACAGTATACCATTGGTTGTCATAGGAGACGAACAAAGCAAGAAAGAACAGAGCGAAAAATACAAGAAAATACCAGACAATTTTATTCTGTGTGTGCATTGTGTCGTCTCTCCTGGAGATTCATATCCACCTGACGAGCAAGAGAATAGCTGATAAATCCAATGCATCCCCCTCCCAAGGCAGCCAACACAATTATGCATGCCCCGAGAATATATATATTCTCCCCTGGCTGTCCCAGGAAGTCGAGTAACGTATGGATGATACCCACATAGACTTTATAAATATTTCCCCCGTATAGTATGCCCTGTGTAATCAAAGGATGAATAAGAGTGTAAACAAACAGTACACTTCCCGTCAGTGTATACGAGAGGCGTCTCGCTCCCAATACTGATACTATACACTCTGCAAAGACCCCTTCCATAAGGATCGCCCAAATCGGGCTCAGCATAAATCCTCCGATGGAGAAAAGTTTCATAAGAGCCGCCACCCCGCTCATCATCAGAATACTTCCCTTTCGCGGAGTGAAGTATCTGCCGGTTAATATGAGCGGAAGCGCCAGAGAGACCATAATAAAGCCCGTCATCGGAAGCCGCAGACTTTTCAGTAACGTGCCCAGAGTCATCTCCAATAATCCCCAGAGGACGCCGAAGGCCGCAATAAAAAGTGTTTCTTTGGAACGGTACCGCAGAGACCGGGTCTTCCGGAACTTGATGAGCGTATTCTGCTGGTGTTTCATAGGCCTGATGAATATGCGAAAATTTGACACCGGCACTTGTATAATAAAAAAAGCCCTCTTCCCCGGAGAAGGGAAAGGGCTCATACATTGACGAACTAGAATGCAAAGGCTATAGAAATTGTCTTCGCTCCTTTCCAATTTCCAGAGGATATCACTGCCTCTGTTCGGGAGGTGAAACGGTTTCCCGTTTGACCCTGTCGGCTTTCATCTCATGGACACTGTGAGTATCTGTAGAGAGTGAGCTCGGAGATATCCGTAATTTCAAAAAACCGTACTTCTGCTCCCAGTGACTGGTCTGTTCTCAAAATTTAGAAAGTATTATCATAATGTATATCTCGTGATGCCCCGATTCACAGGAAGCACCATCGTAATGGGAAAGCCTCTCGTCATCTTATGCTCGGGGATGTAGAGTATTGCTGCTATCCATGCCTCCCTTGGTGCCGAGCTGAAACATGATTCAGTACAATAGTGCATCACTCTCTTAAATGATCAAACATCATACCAGAGACTTTCACTAGAATTCAATGTCAGCGTGGCTGGAAACAACCCTGGAGATCAGACCATACTTCATCGCTTCTTCAGCACTCATCCAGTAGTCCCGGTCGGTATCCTTTTCAACTTTCTTCAACGCCTGGCCGGTTTCTTCGGAAATCAGTTTATTGATTTTCTTTTTCATTTTGTCAATCTCTTTTGCATAGATTTCAATCTCCGAAGCCACGCCTCGAATGCCACTCAGTGGTTGATGGATAAGATAATGGCTGTTCGGCAGGGCGATACGGTACTCTTTAGGGGAACTCAGCAGGATCAGAGCGCCGGCCGAGGCAACCAGTCCCATCCCAATGGTGTACACATCCGGTTTCACGAATCGGATCATGTCCAGGATGGCAAATCCGGAGTCGGCATCTCCGCCCTGGCTGTCTATATAAATTTTTATGGGGTCATCTCCCATCGCTTCCATAAGAATTAACTGCCGGGCCACCCGCTCTGCCATTTCTTTATTCACCTGCCCGGTCAGTAAAATAGACCGGGTTTCAAGCATTTTTTCCAACATCAGATCTTTGGGTTTCTCGTCCTTGTTTTTATCCTGGTTTGCATAGAAAATCTCTTCGTGAAATCCCATCGTGTCACTCCTTTGTCCGCTTGATTAGCATATTTTCTTCCGTTCCAGGCGATTAATATACTGATATTTCCGCGATTATTCATCAATCCTTATGAGAATCTGATAATCGATAGCGGAGGATAATCAGCCACGGCAAATCGCGATAGATCGTCCTCCGCTGGCAATGGTATCCTCGAGGTTTCCCTCCTTCCCAGCGATACGGTGACTCTAACGGCCGAATTCTGTCATCAAGCCTTGCAATTCGTTTCGAGTATGCTTATAATTTCGGTCCAAGTAAGCTTGATGAAGACTAAACGTCGCCGCATACCCTGTTTTCGTTCACCCTGACGCCGCTTTCGGAACCCTGGGGGTGTGTGCGAAGTAATAAACCATGGTACGGAACTGAAGGAAACAGGGGATAACGCCGATACTAGAAAAAGGACTGAGATTAACCGGATGAGGGAAACGTCTAACGGTTTGAACGGAATGGCTGAAGAAAGGATGGTTGAACGATGTACGGTCGTCTGTTAGAGAAACTGAAACTGCGCCGCAGAAATGGCAGAAGGGGTAATAACCACGATTTAAATTACGATCGGCCGGTGAGCCATCGGGATCTGGCGCAGTTGCAGACTGTGAAGAAATTTGTTGAACAAGGATATTCACCCAAAAGATATGACAGCAAAGAGAGTTTGCTTCATCTGGAAAACGAACATGGCGACACCTTAACAATGGCTGAAGTTCCTGTTCGTGTCGCTACCTTCCTGACAAGCATTCAGGAGGAACTATAGGTTTCTTCTCCTTCGTTTCGAAGTCGATTTACATAGCATCTTCCCTGATGCCTGTTCAAGGACGATTTTCAGGAAGCCTTCCCGGTACCGGGAGATATTGGCTTTCAGGTTTCTGCTGTATTCTGCTTTCTTTATAGTTGAGTCTGTTCAGAAAACGCCTCCCCCCGAAGGGATTTGATGTCTCCGGTCAACTGTCAATTTCAGGATATTTCCCCTCGCACGTTGTGTGTTTCTCTACACAAAGGTGTGTGTCCGGGTACACCCTGGTTTGCAGGAATCACATATCCTCCGTAAAAACCCGGAACCTGTGCGGCCCGGAGTCAACCGGATTCACCGGTTGCCCCTGTTGCTCCCAATCACGATTTCTCCGGTGGAATAGAATTTGAAGCATCCTGGTTATACAGAGAAAGTTACTGAGTGATTTGGCGGCAAAGAGAGCAGGAGATAAAAGGAGAGAATATGCCGGTGCGCAAGAAAAGACGGTCGAGGATTAGGAAACTAATCGGATTGATTGCATTGTCGATGATCTTTTCCTCCTGCTATGATCCATCCACCACTTCTACGGAAGCAGAAATAAATTCGTCCGATGAACAGCGTGTGGAAAAATTTTCCGATTTGACTGCAGGTAGTGAAGGTGACACGGCTTTGTCGAAAGACGTGCGGCATGTCCGGTTGAAGGTTCAGAATGAACTGCCGTTTAACCGGGAGATCTATCAGATGCTGGATGCCCTGGGGGCTCAATTGACGGATAACCATGGCGAGCTGGACTTGGTATTGGATATGCGTATTACTCCGGATCGGGTGATTCGAATCCACGAGAACGGTACAGACGGAATAACTGAGGACGAGAAAGAATTATGGGAACAGTTGAAGCTGGCGATATCTGATCTCTTATTGAGCTCCACCAATAATGATGCAGTAGTGAAGATCCAGTATATTAGTTCATAGCTATTTCAGAATGACCAGCTGCCCTTTGTATGAAAAGGAGCCCGTCTCGCGTCTCCTCAGAGAGTCGGTAATTAATTCCTTCCAGCCCCGGCAGAGATCCCTCACCCCCTGGAAAACGGGGGATTAGTACATACCGGTGGAGGAAGCATCAGGCCATTGTTTCACCACAGTCTTTGCAATTTCAGTGTATCTGCGATCCCAGGTGAACCGGAGAGTAGGACACCCTGATTCTCCAGGGTGATCCCATTCGGATATTTGCTGAGTAGCCGGAGAAACCATATCCTCCGGAGGTAAAGTGTTTATTCGGATTCCGAGCGGGTCCGCCTGCCGGCTACTATGTATTGGTTCATCTCAGCCCCGATATCCTGGCTGATTACCCCGCAGGTTACTTTAAACAGAAAATACAGGTTAAGATCCTCATTGCTGAGGGATTCGTAATGCCACTGGCCTTTAGCCAGGATCACATCGGACTTACGGATATACTCTCTGGCCCGACCGCCTGCGTCAGCCAGCAGCGTGGTGGGCGCCTCGCTTTCATTGGCAATGAGGTGCACCAGCGGTTCAAGGCCCACATATCGGGCATCTTCGATGGTAGCATCATTCAGGACCGGCTGTCCCCGTACAACGAATACAATTTCTGCCCGGAACATCTCCCGGAGGATCTCCACCAGCAGCCGATCAAAGGCGATTTCGCCGGCGTTATCAGCGAGATACAGAATGGTACCGGCTGCCCGTATATCCTGCTTGAGACTGTCCAGGTGATTGACTCCGAAGACCGCCTCGGGAGCACGGTCCAGTTCCCGCTGAATATCATGCCCGTCGTGATCAGCACCGATATCCAGCACCGTTCCGGCAATGGCGTATCGGACGGCGGCTTCCAGGGGATCCCGGGCTTTCCGGATCTTTTGCCGGACTTGTGGCATCAAATCGAGACCCTGGACATCATAGTCAAGTTTGATTTGCTCGTAGGGATCGTCCACTCCGGTTGATTCCCGGATCAATTGATGCACCTGATGACTGATCTGTGGTGGGGAGGTCTCCGGGGAAGTCTCACGTAATATTTCCAGGACGGTGTCAAGTATTGCTTTTTGCTTTTCTTCGGGAAGCTGGTTCTGCCGGGCCGCCTGGAGTGTCTTTTGTAAAATACACGGATAACAATCTAAATATGTCTTCATCGCCTTTTTTCCATTGTTACAAGCAGCAGATATTCTAGGGACAATATAGGATAGCAAACGATGGGTATCAAAGCTCTTTCATTCGGACTGTTTCATATGATGTGCCCTGATACGGTTTGCAAAATCACATCCCGGAGAATCTATTTCTGAGTTCCGATTGCCTTCTGTCGGAGGATGACGTAAACTATCTGTCTTGGAAGGATAATAGAAAGAAGTTATCCTGGAATTACCCGAACGGTTAAAGTCCAGGTGATTCATTGAATTAAATTGAAGGAGACGTATGGGAAATCAAATACTCCATGATATTTCGGTGCCGGTATCGGACTCATTACTCATCTGGCCGGGGGATCCGGCAGTGCAGGTTACTCGGATATCGCGGCTGGAGGAAGGGGATACTTCGACCGTCAGCCAGCTCAGAATGACGACGCACTCCGGAACTCATATTGACGCTCCCGCCCATTTCCTGCCGGACGCGCCGGGTCTGGAGGATATCAGTTTACACGTACTGGTGGGGCCGGCAATGGTTGTGGATGCGGGCGAGGCCGGCGCCCTGTCCGAAGAGACTTTAGCGGCGGCCTCAATCCCGCAAGACACGGACCGGCTTTTGTTTCGCACCCGGAATTCTGAACGCTGGAGCGGGGCAGGCGGAGAGGAGTTTTTCCCGGACTATGTCGGAGTCACGGAAGACGGGGCTCAATGGTTGGTCTCACGGGGTGTGCGGCTAATTGGGGTGGATTATTTATCCGTGGCGGCGTATCGGGAGAACACAGCCACCCATCGGATTCTGCTTGAAGCGGGTGTCGTGCTGCTGGAAACAATCAGTCTCCGACACATTTCCCCCGGTAAATACCACCTGGTGTGTCTGCCGTTGAAACTGGTCGGGAGTGAGGCGGCACCGGCCCGGGCTATCCTGATCGAAGGGGCATGAACGGGAGACATAGAGGCTCAGACAACGCCTGACACTTTACAGTAAAGAGATTCGTGGTGCGTACGCACCGGTTTATTCCTTGAGGAGCTGGTCGAGGAGATCGCTGAGCTGAAAGAGTTCAAACGGTTTGGCCAGAAACACATCAACATTGGGATAGCTGGCGGCATCGGTTCGCCCCGTTCCGGTATATAAAATACCGATTCCGTGCGGGAAACGTTTCTTGTAGTGGCGTAATACCGTAAGTCCGTTTACCTCGCCCATTCTCAAATCGCTGATGACCACGGAAAACTCAAGTTCATTCATCACCCGGATGGCTTCACTGCCGCTGGCACAGGTGGTAACTGCATATCCCTGATCCGTCAGGTACTGCTCCATTAATTCCAGCAGCATCAGTTCATCGTCTACCAGGAGAATGCTATGGGAGGAGTACATAAATATTTTGCTTTAATTACCATTACGATAGCTCGGTTAATTTTACCACATACCGGGAGTGCTTGCAAGAAAGAACCGCCAGGTTTCCAGAAATACAAAAATTCAAAACTCAAAAACTCAAAACAACAAAATTTCACCTCCACATCCCTGGTAAAACCGCGGATGACACGAATATTCATGATGAAAGCAAGAACGCAAGAATCCAAACATTCATTTATTTTGTGGGGGGGGTCGTTATTCTCTCCGGGCTTGAAATTAATCTATTGCGTTTTCAAGTACTATTTCATATCTATAAAAACAATTAAAAACACAATGTATGAGACTGCTACAGAAACCACTGCCTGCCCGGACACGTCGGAGAATGAACACAGCCTGCCCCGATTCCTCGGGGAATTATCACGAAGTAGATAAAAAACCAAAAAATACACATGCTGATATATAAAAACATAACAAGAGAGAATATATTTCTGCTATGATAAATGCGAAAGATTTCCGTTACACTTTTTAGACTGGACTCATGTATTAAAGACAAAAAGTTCGTCTATATTGCCTCCGATTGAATGAGACTGTTTGAAAGCGGAGGAATCGGCAGAATCCAATCGATGATATTATGTATGGACACCCATAAGATTCTCCATGTTCGGGAGAGACGCTTCCATTCTCAGAATTAATATGGTGGAAAGTGCCACGCAAATGGATAGTTGCTGCAATGACACTCTGAGTCGAGAATGCAAACTAATGAGAAGGAGAACAAGATCGTGGAACGTACTATCTACAAGAGAGTTTTGAGTTTATCCCGCACCTTACTCTCGTACGGCATATTATTTTCATTAATTATTCTAATTGCGTGTAATGCCAATACTCGGACACAGGATCTCGATGTGCCTTTCGTGCCCACCCCCCAGCCGGTAGTGGATCGGATGCTGGAGCTGGCGGATGTGGGGCCTGGTGATTACGTCATTGACCTGGGATCCGGTGACGGCCGGATTGTTATCGCGGCGGCGGAATTGGGTGCCACCGCCCACGGGATTGATCTGGATCCTGAACGTATAGAACAGGCAAACAAGAATGCCCGGATGGCCGGCGTGACGGATCGGGTCATGTTTGTGGAAGGGGACATTTTCGAGGAGGATTTCAGTGAGGCATCGGTGATTACTATGTATCTGCTCTCCAGTGTGAACCGGCGGCTCCGTCCCCGGCTTCTCGAAGAACTCCGGCCCGGAACCAGGGTGGTCTCTCACAGCTTCGACATGGGGGATTGGGAACCGGAACAAACCGTTGAAGTCGAGCCGTACGATTCCAATGTGGTTCATCATATTTACTTCTGGATTATTCCGGCCCGGGTGGACGGTCGCTGGGAATGGAATATCGATGGCCGGCCACATGCGCTCTCTGTGGCTCAGCAATACCAGCAGGTTGATGTCACACTGAATTCCGGAAATGGTGTACTGAAAACGAGCAATGCGGTATTGCGGGGCAAACGTATCAGTTTCATGGCAGACAGAGGAAATCAACACTATGTATACAGCGGCGAGACAGACGGGGATCGGATTACCGGCTCAGTGCAAATCCACACAGGTGATAATCATCGCATAGAGTCGTGGTCAGCCACTCGTACGGAGACCAGATGATTCTTGATTGTCTGATCATTCGGAACGCTTACTAGTCCCATCGAATCCGTGAACGACCAGAAACTCTCTGGCGGCCGCCCTCTGCCGATTTTCTCTATTTTCAATGCGATTGCCATAATCGTAGGCATTGTGGTCGGAATCGGTATTTTTCGTCTTCCTCCGCTGGTAGCCCAGAACGCCGGCAGCGCCTGGGAATTCCTCCTGTTCTGGATTGCAGGCGGAATTGTTTCCATCCTGGGTGCGCTGTGCTATGCGGAATTGGCCGCGGCTCATCCGGATGCCGGTGGCGAATATCATTTTCTGCATCGTGCGTTCGGTCCTTCCCTGGGATTTTTATTTTCCTGGGGCCGCATGACGGTTATTCAGACCGGTTCTATTGCGCTGGCCGCTTTCATCCTTGGGGATTACGCTTCTCTCCTGCTGGATCTGGGGCCGTATAGCTCGCCGATCTATGCCGGAATCACCGTCTGTCTGCTTACTATGCTGAATATCTGGGGCACCCATCCCTCCAAACGTACCCAAAATGTTCTGACCGGGACTATCATCGTCCTGTTGATGGTGGTGGCGGTACTGAGTTTTCTCAAGGATTCCACTACTGCGCCACTCTTTGCGCCGGGAAATCCTCCGTCATCTTCCGGCTCAGCTGGCATGGCCATGATATTCGTTCTGCTGACCTATGGCGGCTGGAATGAGGCGGCCTACCTCTCCGCCGAACTGAAGAACGTGCGTCAGAACATGGTTCGTGTATTGGTGCTGGGCCTCAGCCTGATTACTCTGCTCTACGTTTTGATTAACATTGCATATCTGGATGTTCTGGGATTTGAAACACTCCGGAATGCCGAAACCGTCGGTGCAGACCTGACCGAGTATCTGGTAGGGTCCGGCGGGGCCATCTTCATGGCGGTCATTGTGATTATTACGGCCTCCTCCACTGCCAATGCCACCATTATTACCGGTGCCCGCACGAATTATGCTCTGGGCCGTGATTTTCAGTTTATTGGTTTCCTGGGACAATGGAGCAAGCGAAACAATACCCCCATCAACGCACTCCTGATTCAGGGGGCCATTGCTTTGCTCCTGGTTATTTTTGGGGCGTTCACCAAGGAAAGTATCACCACGATGGTCGACTATACGGCGCCGGTGTTCTGGTTCTTCCTGATGCTCACCGGGATGGCCCTGTTTATCTTCCGGTACCGATATCCGGATGGGAGCCGTCCGTTCAAGGTTCCTCTCTATCCGGTGATACCGGTGCTGTTCGTGGCCACCACTGTCTTCATGCTGTACTCCAGTTTAACGTTTACCGGAATCGGGGCACTGTTCGGAGTGGGTATTCTGCTGGTGGGTGTGCCGGTGCTGATCTGGGGACGGAATCGGAAGACGGGCTGACGGTGCCATTTGGGCTGAGTAATTCGCACACATCAGGCCGGAGTTTCAGCAGGTACTGAGAAGGGACAGGGTATAGTAAACCGGAACTGAGCCGGGTCACTCCCACAAGCGAATAGTGAACTTTCTCGGGTTTGTTCAATATTCATTATCTTTGTTTCCATAGAATTTCTACAGAATTCACCTGTATTCTTCGAAGATGAACATGGGGAATCGAAAATTCACCTAGGAGGGAGGACCGGATAAAAAATTGAAGTATTGAGAAACCGGCGAGGGTCTATCGGGTATAAGCATTGTGGAATTTTGCAGAATTCGTACGGCCAAACAGAGTATGTTTCACTTGGATGGGAAGATCCCGGAGTATAACTCGAACATTCGTTCTGATGCACTTCATAATTTTTCCGCGTTCTCTGTGCCCGGACAAGAGTATTTATATGAGAGGTACGAACCCAATGAAACTACTCATTGTTGAAGACAACGAGCAGCTGGTGGAAGACATGGAGCGCTTTCTTGAGGAAAGTGGGTATGTTGTGGAGAGTGCCATGAGCTATGAGGATGCCAGTGAAAAGTTATGGCTCTACAAGTATGATCTGGTCATTGTGGATCTTGGCCTCCCGGATGGCAACGGGCTGGAGTTGATCCGGGAAATGAAGGACAATGAGACCAAAGCGGGTATTCTGATATTAACGGCAAGGGATGCGGTGGAGGATAAGGTCAAAGGTCTGGATTTGGGCGCGGATGATTACATGACGAAACCCTTTCATAAGGAAGAACTCAACGCCCGTATCCGTTCCATTCTGCGCCGGCACAAATTCGACCGGAGTAATACCCTGAAAATCGAGGAACTCAAGGTGGATCTCCTTGCCTCCCAGGTATTCGTGCATGAAACACAGTTAGACCTTACACGAAAAGAATACGATCTGATTCTCTATTTTATGCATAATCCGGACCGGGTGCTGACCAAGGAAAGTATTGCCGAACATCTCTGGGGGGATCACATCGATCAGGCGGATAACTTCGACTTCCTCTATAATCACATCAAGAATCTCCGAAAAAAGATCACCGATGCCGGTGGAAAGAACCGCATCCAGGCCAAGTACGGCATGGGGTACAAATTTTCAACACAAATCAACACAAAATAGATAATGAAGTATTGATATGAAAAAGCGACATGAATTTAAACTGCTGTCCAAAACCACGTTCATCTATCTCATATTTACCCTGGTGGCGTTCGTAGGCAGCGGGTTGTTTTTAACGCACGAGGCCAATGAATTTATCAACTGGGAGCTGGAACATAAATATCGCAGGATCGAGCACAAGACTCGCTCTACGATTGAGAGAGAGGGCCAGAGACCTGAGAACCTCGACAAGTTGCCGGGAAATATTCAGATCGCTCCGGTAAATCAGGCCCCCCCGGAAGACGCCTATCCCGCCTACTCTGATACCACAATTTATATCTCGCGCTTAGAGGAGACATGGCGGGCCCGGAATAAGACCGTCATCATCGAAGCGGATGGTCAGCTCTTCCGGTTAACCATGACCGAGCTGGTTGAAGATTATCTCAGCCTTCGGGATGATATTTTTCAAACCATGCTCCCGGCGTTCATCCTGCTGGTCGTGGGCATTGTCTTCTTCAATTTTCTCATGTCCGGGTATTTTTTCCGGCCCTTTAATAAAATCCTTGAGATCATGAGATCCTACAAAATCGGCCAGCGGACCGAGCTGGAGAAAGTTGCCACCACTACCCGGGAATTCAACAAGATGCAGGATCTCTTCCATGAGATGATCGACCGTATTGAATATGATTATCAGCATCTGAAAGAATACACGGAGAATATGGCTCACGAAATGCAGACCCCGCTCGCAGTCATCCGGAATAAAACGGACAACCTGATTGCGGATGACGAATTGATGGATGTACATGGCGCGACCGTAAAGACCATCTATGAGGAAACCAATCATCTGTCCCGGCTGGGGAATACGCTGAATCTGATTACGAAAATAGAAAACGGGGAATTTGATAACATTTTTGAAATTGACACCCGACCCATTATTGAGCAACATGTGGATGCAATTCGGGAACTTGCCGGTCTGAAATCGCTGTCCATAGATACCGATCTGACTGAGGAGCACCGTCTGGAGATTGATCCGTATCTTCTGGACATTGTATTAAAAAATCTGTTGCGAAATTCGGTGATGTACGGAACGGAGGAAGGGCCCATCCGGGTGACCACCACCGGGAAGGCTCTCGAAGTCAGCAATTATGGCCCGCCCATGGAGGAACACCCGGACAAGCTGTTTCAACGGTTTTATCGAAACAGCGATTCCCACGGATCACTGGGATTGGGTCTTTCTCTGGTGAAGAAGATCTGTGAGGTCAGCAAACTGCAGATTACCTATCAGTATGAAGAGGGACAACATGTATTCCGGATTGTCCGGAACGGGGAAATGTCTGCGTAACCGGCCTGTACAAGGGCTATGACATTTGTCTCGCCCAGTAGTATGGGTGAACTATATCCTCAGTCGTAATGTGAGATCTCTATGGAGTCTTTCCCCTTCCGGGAAGTGGCGGAGAGTGGTTATTCTGCCCGCTTATAACTGATCGACATTCCGGATCCGCTGGAATTATCAATGGTGGTGTCGAAATTGGATCGGCTCTGTACATACTCTTTGAACTCCCGAATCCCGGATGATGGCATACTCATATTATGCGCAGTGAAACAGCCCCCCACTTTTAGTTTCGGGGCAACATCCTTAAAATATTGGGTATACCAGGATTTATCCGCATCGGAAAACACGAAGTCGAAAGGGCCCTCCAGCTCCGGAACCAGCTCATGCGCGTCTGCCAGTCTGGCATCGATATACTCCGCCACGCCGGCTTCTTTGAAATTCTTCAGCGCCTCATCATACCGGGAGCGGTTGATTTCGATGGTGATGAGTTTCCCGCCGGTCTTGCTCAGAGCCCAGGCAATCCAGATGGCCGAGTGCCCTGTCGAGGTGCCGATTTCCAGAGCGCGGGTATACCCATTCTCTATAATCAGGTCATACAATAGTTTGCCGTCAGTGGCCGGGACGTTCCAATCATCCCATTGATTCCTATGGCTCTCCAGGAATTGTTTCACCCGGGCATCCAGTTCCGGATTCTCCTGTAATGCCTGCGTATACAGCGATCGCGGAAACATGGTCAGCATGAATAGTACTCCGGTGAGTATCATTATAGTATATGTAAATTGGTTCATCACTATCTCCTTGTATGTTTCTGAGTGAGATAGTTGATCCTAAACTGCGACGATCATAAATGCAATACATTTCTAGATGAACTCACCATGAGACAAAATATAGTATTGTGGCCGAATCCAGGGAGTCTCCACCATTGGATCTGGCTTTCGCTCAGAAATAATTGCAATAGACTTGCGAGTTCTGTATCGATATGAGTGAGAGTGTTTAGAAAACATACGTCTGATACAAGGTGGTGCACCTGGCTTCCGTTTAGTAGGGAGAGAAGATATACGCACAATGTATTACGCTATTTGGACGGCTATATTGTATATTATGGCTATTAAGTCTACTCAGTAAAACCGTTAAAACGGTTACAGTGTGGAGTGGTTTGCATCTGATCCCCGGGATGTCCCGTAAGGGATCCCGTTGGGAAATCCCGGGGTGAAGAAGCATGCGATCCATTTGCTCTCCAATTCCTTGGATGGGGAGAGCATACTGAGCTGATTGAATAGTCATATTTATATATTTTCTTTGTCCCAGAGGGATCCCTTGTATGTTACCCCACATGATTCTTCGGGCCGGGGCGAGGCGTTTTCTACATAGACTCATATGAGTGCATATATCACTCATCACCAATGGTGATGTGATATCCAGGTGTGAATATCAAGAACTATACAATCGGGGAAGGCAAGATACAGCAGCCTGACGCCTCAGATTGTATCACTATTGTAAACGACTGATAAACCGATGGTTAGGTAGACCAGGTATCAATACACCAGACGCCGGCCGGAAGTGCGGCCCCTTCTCCCCGCACTTCCGGATTCCAGTACCCTGTGGGACCGATGGAAAAACGTTTAACCTGGGAATCAGGGTTAAGAAGTGTCGGAGCCCGATGATGCCCGGGATACTGAAGTTAATGGGCCTTCTCCGCCGGGGCGGATCCGGGGCAGTGTAATGGTAAACGTGGTTCCCACACCGGTTTCTGAGTCCACTTTTAGGGTGCCGTGGTGTTCCGATATAATCTTCTGTGTCACCGGCAAACCCAGGCCGGTGCCTTTCGATCCCTTGGTGGTGAAGAACACTTCAAATATGTTCTCGAGGTTGTCTTTACTGATCCCCACGCCATTATCCGAAACACGGATTTCCAGGAAATCGGTATCCTTCTTGTTAAGTTGGATTTTTACCTGGCCGCCGTTCTTCATCTGACAGGCATGGATGGCATTCGAAATCAAATTTAGAATACTGCGGTGAATTCCTTTGGGATCAATATACACCATGCCAATATCCTGGTCTGTTTCCAGTACAATTTCAACATTCTGATTCCGGGCCTTCTCAGATACCAGTTCGATCAAATCCGAACAGAGTTGGCTGATATCTGTTTTTTGATATTCCGGTGTTCGGGGACGCGAGTAGAGAAGCATATCCAGCACGAGTTCTCTCAGCCGGTGGGAATTTCGTTTGATGATATCCCATCCCTCGTAGACGGTATCCATATCTTTGTGGGAAACTCCGGATTGTACGATATACGTTCCGCCGTCCATGTTATTTAAAATATTCTTTAATCCGTGGGCGGAGTTGATAATACTTTGCCCTAAATCGGTGAGCCTGTCTTTGGTCAATTGTTCCTGAGTCAGCCGGTAATTGCAAATAAGCAGGGTAGTCTGAACGGCAAGGACAGAGAGAATTTTCTCATCATCCTTCGTGAAGGCACGCCCACTTTTTTTATTCAGCACAACTAAAACACCATGGATTTCTTCCTGAAAAACCAGAGGTACCGCCAGCACAGACCTTAGAGTTTCTCCATCTTTTCCATTCAGGATGTGCTGAAAGCGGCCATCGTCGGAGGGATTCGTTATATTAACGGAGTTCTTGTGTTCAGCACACCAGCCCATAATTCCTTCTCCACGCTTTGTCCGGTGGAAGGTTTCCTCCAGCGGACGGCACTTTCCGGTATCATCTATCGAGAGACATCTCCTGTGGTAATACAGTTCATCCGTAATCTTATCATACAAACTTAGTATGCCGGATTCTGCGTTCGTTGCTCGTATCGCCTGACAGGTCAAGTCCTCCAGGAGTTCGTCAACATCCGTTCTCCGGGCGATTTTCCGGTTCAATGCAGATAAAAAGTCCAGTAAGGAACTCACGGTTCACACCGAATGCGTTTCGAATACTCGCTGCACAGCATTCCGGAGCTTTTCCGGATCCAGGGGTTTTTCAATGTACTCCGCCGGTTCACTGCCCATATAATCCTGCATATCCTTTTTGAAAAAACGGATACCAACTTTGTCGGCCACACCGGTTAACATGATAATGGGTATGTCCTTGGTGGACTCGTTTTTCCTCAGCTCGTAAAACACCTTAAACCCATCCATCTCCGGCATCATGATGTCCAGAATAATCAAATCCGGATGTTCTGTCTGTGCCTTCTCCAGACAATCCGGACCATCACTGGAAGAAATAATGTTAAAATCACCAAGATTGGAAAGCACCGCATTAACAAACGTGATGGCATCGGGCTCGTCATCCACCACCAGGATCGTCTTCTGGTTATTCATCTTGTACTCCTTCCGGTTTGCTCTATTCATTGAGAGAATTTCCATTCATCGTATTCTGAAGCGTTCCGATCAGGCTGCATCCCCTCGGAATTCCGGAGTAGGAGCACCCTCATGTATAAAGATTCTATTCAACTATTTGATGATTTCAGGATGTTTAAGAAGATAGAGCCAGCAGGAATCCTGGAGCCGGTTCAGGTCTGTAACCCGTTGATACACCCACGAAACGAGACCTTATCGTTCAATGAGAAGCCGGAATCAGTCTATCTGGTTAAATATATCAATTATTCTTCTAAGAACAATAAAAAAAGAAGATGT
>CAYPST010000002.1:73171-87761 GCA_964413425.1 uncultured bacterium | reverse complement strand
ATGTCTCTGTATTCTGAATTTCCGGGACATTGATCCACCCGTGTGTCCGCTCCTCACAAAATGCATCGCTTATCGGGAGGTTCTCTCTTCTGTAGAAATCTGGTATTATCCGGTTTTCTTTGCTGCAAGAGGTGGTTATATTTGCCTTTGCGAACAACATAATAAACATTCGAAGATGGGAGGACACACCATGCATGAGAAGAGTATTGAACTCCTGAACAAGGCAGTGGCCGACGAACTGATGGCTGTGCATCAGTATATGTATTTTCACTTTCATTGTGATGACCAGGGCTATGATTTACTGGCGAATTTATTTGAGCGGACTGCCATCGAAGAGATGAAACACGTAGAGGCGCTGGCGGAACGGATTCTCTTTCTGAAGGGAGAAGTCGAAATGGAGGTCGCCGGTGAAGTGGCGAAGATACAGGATGTCAGGAAGATGCTGGAAACCGCAGCCGGTATGGAAGAAGAAAGTGCGCTGGATTATAACAAATGGGCAAATGAATGTGCGGCGAATGCCGATTCGGGATCGAAGAAATTGTTCGAGGATCTGGTGGCGGATGAAGAACGCCATTACGATCAATTTGATATCGAGGTCGAAAATATGGAGAAGTACGGGGATCGGTATCTTGCGCTGCAATCCATTGAGCGAAGCAAGAGTATGGGAGCAGGCAGCGCAGAAGAATAGGCTTCATCATCACCGGAGGTTGATGATTCCATCAGCCTCCGGTGGTATTACCCCCTCTCTGTTTTTGTACCCAATATTACCTCCATAGATGGACAAATTCCGGAGGTGTATCCGGAATACTAATTTCCTACAGAATTCCTCTTTAAGATTGTATCGGTACTCCGGGAGTAGTGTTCTACCGATTTCAATGGACAGCGAAATGCCGTCCCCTTCCCGGAAAAAGTACGGTTGGCGAGTGATTTTAAACAGTAAAAAGAGATGTTCAGGAACGGTCAACGATGACATCATATATATCCGAAAGAATTCGGCGACTGCCCGGAGACTTCTCGACGTCCACGGACGAGGAAGTGATGGCCCGGTTTCAGGCCGGCGACTCGCTGGCGTTCGAAGAGATTGTGGTACGATTCAAGGACAGAATCTACAATTTTCTGTTCCGGTTTTTCAGCAGGGAGGAGATGGCGGAAGACATCCTGCACGACACCTTTCTCCGGGTCTATAAAAAGAAGCACCTCTACCGGCCGATTGCCAGATTCTCCACCTGGATTTTCACCATTGCGAAAAATCTGGCCCTCACGGAAATCAAACGGCAGAGAACTCAGCAGACGTACCCGATTTCCACGATGGGCTTCAATAGCGGGGAATATCAGATTCCCGGTGACTTCCATCGGCCGGATGAACTCATCGAGAGTGAAGTGACCGAACGGGTCATTCAGCAGGCCCTCGGTTCCCTTCCCTCCCATTATCGCACGGTGGTGATCCTGCGGGATATTGAGGACCTGAGCTATCACGAGATCAGCCAGATACTCGAAGTGCCGGTGGGCACTGTGAAATCCCGGGTCAACCGGGGACGTCAGCAGATTCAGCGGTTCTGCCGGGTGCTGGACCGGGTGGCTGTGGAGTAAGTTTCCCTGCCCTAAAACGCCGGGAGTAGCCCAGATTTGTGGCACCTTTCCTCCGGGATTAACACAGAGCGGCAAGGGGTAATTACTCTTCCGAAAGGTATATCATTCTGTCGGTTGGTAGCGCAAAACCATGATTTGATCCGGGCGTAAACCCACCAATTCATAGGTGCGGCCTTGCCGGTCAGAGAATTCCACCTCATATGCCTCCCCATTTGCAAGGAATTCAACGACCGTACCGACTTGTCCACGTTGCAGATTATATTCCGGGAGGTCAACAGTGAGCGCCACCACATCCAGTAATTTGATTTCATCTTTCATAGTGATTACCAGTTTAATTCAAAGAGGATAACAGCTTGTTAATTTTGGTATATCCGATCCGTATTCAATAATCCAACCGCTTCGGATTTTGGATTTCATCCCATGCCATTCCAGAGCGAAATTGACTGTATAACGTTGTCCGTATTTATCACTCCTGCTCCATTGTGCCTCGTTTATTTTCACTTCTTCCAGTAGAATTTCTCGCAATTCTGCAGCGTCTTTAGCAGTCATACCGTGAACGCGCTTAAACAAACGTGCTTTATGTTTTCCCTCCGAGGCTCCTCATGACTATCCGGAGCAAACTCCCATCCTCATTTAACTTTTTCCCCATCGATGTGTCTAAAGTTACGAAGGCAAGCGGCATTATGGAATCATATGAAAGCCCAAATCTGTGTACCAGGAAAAAGTGAAAAGTTTTCCATCAATCAGGGGAATTACGACGGAGGCGTTGATGTGATGCCTCTCGAAAGCAAACGAAAGGTCAGGATCATGCAACAGTTTCAACAGAAATTCACGGTAATTATTATCCTGGGTATCACTATTGCTCTCGTATTCAGCTGCGCCCAAACGAAACTGACAAGCCATTGGGCTGGTGAACAAATCGAGGTTAATGGCAATCGAGATGACTGGCAGGATCGGTTGCGCTTCATAGAGAAGAACAAGGTTGCTCTCGGGATAGCCAATGACGACGAGAACCTGTATTTCTGTGTCGTGGTTTCCGATCCTGCAGTGACCCGGCAGATGGTCATGCGTGGTTTGACAGTCTGGCTCGATCCCAACGGCGGCCAGTCCGAGACTTATGGTATTAAATATCCCATCGGACTGATGTCCCAGAATCCGGGAATGCGGCCACAGATGATGCAGGATCGCCAGAGTCCTGCCGAGGCTGAAAGACGGGACCCACGTCAATTTTTACAGCGAATGCTGACGGACTGCGAAGTGATCGATAAGACCGGCAAGAGCAGCCAGCTGTCGATTCAGACGGAGGCACCTCTGCATTTCCGGTTGCCGGCCCAGAATAATGACAGAGGCATTGAACTACAGATCCGGCAGACGGACGAACTGCTGGTGTATGAAGGAAAAATCCCGTTGAGCGAAATAGTCCGGAAAGAGGAGAGTGCACCCGTGGCAGGTACAGTGGTGGGGTTGGGGCTTGAGACAGGGGAGCGGAATATTTCCCAGGGGGAAAGGCCGGGCGGTGGCTTCCCGGGTGGTCGCGGGGGTGGGCCTTCCGGTAAGATTCCCGGGAGACCTGGTGGAGATGAAGGAAGGAACCGGGCAGATTTCCAACAGGAGTCTCTGAAATTCTGGGGTAAAATACAACTCACTCCCCCATATCGGTAATCCCCTAGGTGAAAAGGCGGATTGAGAATAATGGATGTGCGAACTGGTGGTGAGATGTGAATCAGGCTCATCAGAGAGGCGAAGTGAAGGAGACATTGGAATGAAGATAAAATATTGCGGCGTATTGCTCGTTGTTTTCCTGGCATTCGGTTTTCTCCGGGCAGGGGAAATCCCGTCATCGGATACCGGAGTAGAGACTAATCAGGGCAGCATTACCGGCCGGATTCTGGACAACTCCACGGATGAACCCGTGGAGGATGCGAACGTCATTCTCCATACGCTCGCAGACAGCACCCAGATTACCGGGACTGTCACAAATCCGAACGGCCGATTTCGACTTACCGGGCTCCGTCCGGGAGAATATATTCTGGAAATTCGCTTCATCGGTTATAACACGCAGGTGAATTCGGATATTCGTCTCACTTCTGAAGCGATGGCAGTTGATCTGGGTGACATCATGCTGGAGCAAGGGGTGTTGCAATCGGAGGCAGTGATTGTGGAAGAGGAGAAACCCGCCATCGAGTATCGTATTGACCGGAAAGTCATCAACGTGGACCAATTCCGAACGGCCACTTCCGGCTTCGCCGTGGATATTCTGGAGAATGTGCCCTCGGTGGCAGTGGATATTGAGGGAACTGTGACGCTGCGCGGCAGCTCCAACTTTACACTGCACATCGACGGCCGCCCCACTGTCCTGGATCCCCAGGAAGCCCTCCAGCAAATTCCCGCCAGCAGCATTGCCTACATCGAAGTGATTACCAATCCGTCGGCGAAGTATAATCCGGAAGGTTCCACCGGAATCATCAACATTGTTATGAAAGAAGGCGGGTTGACGGGCAGCAGCGGTATGGTGCAGGTGAATGGCGGGCTCAATGATAAATATGGCGGCAACGGGATCTATACGTATAAACAGGAAAAGTATACAGTGAATCTGGGGGCGAATTATAATCACCGGACCTTTGGCGGGACCCGGCAGCAGGAACGGCAGACCTCACTGCAGCAACAGACCACCTATTTCGAATCATCCGGTGAGTCCTCCAGGGGAAGGGATGGTGCCGGGTTCCATGGCGGTCTGGAATATCATATCAGTGATAACGACATGATTACCCTGGGTGCCCGGTACGGAGAGCATCAGTTCCGGCAGTCTTCGGACCTGAATTTCACTCGCTGGAACACGTCAGATCCTGAAGTGAATCATTACATCGATGCTTCTGAAAGTTTAAATAACCGATTGTTTTCTGCGGCAAATATGTCGTATCTCCACCAGTTTGATAGGTCGGGGCATGAGCTTTCCATGGATGCGTTCGTCAGCCGGAACGAGGGAAACGGGGAGTCCACCAGCGAGCTGTTAAACACGCTTGGCGAGGTCACCAGTGGCAAGCGTTCGGGAGAGTCGGGACCTTCCCAACAGGCTCGTCTGCAGATAGATTATTCACTCCCGTTGAGGAACGGACGACAGTTTGAAGCCGGGTACGAAGGCCGGATGAATGAATCGGAAGATCAGAGTGAACAGTACGAGTTTGATCCGGAACAGCAGGCCTATCTCTTCCAGCCGCAATTCAGTTATACCACCCTGAGTGACCGTAGTACACAGTCGATTTATTCGCTGTACTCCGGGCAATTGAATAACATCGGTTATCAGGCAGGATTGCGGGGTGAATATACCTACCGGAATATTGCACCTCCCGATTCCGGCTCCTATTTTCATATTGATCGCTGGGATTATTTCCCGTCGATACATCTCTCCTATGGATTCAGCGGGAACCGGCAGGTGATGGTCAGTTACACCCGCCGGATCAACCGGCCTCGCGACCGGGAGCTGGCACCGTTTCAAACCTGGACTGATGCCTATAATCTGCAGTCCGGGAATCCCTCCTTATTGCCGGAATATATCGATTCGTATGATCTGGGATATCAAACCCGACTCGGGGAAAGTCTCCTGAATATCGAGGCATACTACCGGGTGACCCATAACCGCATCGAACGAATCCAATCCTTATATAACGAAACCGTCACCCTGCACACGGTGGATAACGTAGGCGCTGATTATGCGCTCGGCAGCGAGGTGAGTCTCAGGTGGAATCCCCTGGAGCGATGGAATATCAATTTCATGGGCAATCTCTATGATTATCGTATTGAAGGGGTACTGAATGAGCAATCGTTCTCCAGGGAAAGCTTCAGCTGGAGTGTCCGGCTGAACAATACGATTTCACTGGGTCGCTCTCTGCAGGTGGAGTTCAACGGCAGCTATCGCAGCCCGACCGTCTCCTCGCAGGGTCACCGGGACGGATTTTTTGTGTCGGATCTCGCCGTGCGCAAGCAGTTCCTGAACAACAAGCTTGCGGCCACCCTGCAGATCCGGGATCTCTTCGGGACGATGGACCAGACATCGACCTCCGAAGGTCCGGGCTTCCGGACGTGGGAATCCAGCACCAGGGAAGCCCCTGTTGTTATGCTCGGCCTGCGGTGGAATCTCAGCAACTTTTCAGGAGGCGCAGAAACCGGGCGTGGACGCGGGCACGGCCCCGGAGGATTTCCAATATAAGAAGTATAGTGGCGAGATGTTACTTACTGGCTACACGCGGTGAGCTAAACCCATGAATTACAAGAAGAGAAAGGGTATCAAATGAACGATCAAAGAATGAAGCAGCTTCGAATGATACTGTTGTTGCTGGTCCTTTTATTGGTTCCCGGAATAGTGATGTCACAGCAGCAGGAACGCCGCGATATCAGGGGCTATGTGGTCGATGCCAAGAACGGCGAAGCGCTGCCCTATGCCAACGTGATAATTCCGGAATATGATCAGGGAACGGCGACCAACCCTGATGGGTATTTTGTCCTGGTGAATGTTCCTGCGGGGACATGTACGCTGAAAGTATCCTACATTGGATATCGGACGAAAGAAATCGCGATTGATAATCAGGCCGGCCAGGCAAGAGATCTGCTCACCGTTGCACTCGAACAGATGAGTCTGACAGGCGAGACTGTGGAAGTGGTCGCCGAAAGATATGCAGTGTTAGACGCGACAGGCAAGGATATCAGTCAAATGACCGTGTCTCCCAGAGAATTGCAGATCCTGCCTTCCCTGGGGGAAACCGATATCTTTCGTTCACTCAGGCTGCTGCCGGGCATCAGCAGTGTCGGCAAAGGAAAGGGCGGCTTATATATCCGTGGTGGTACACCGGACCAGAATATGGTGATCCTGGATGGGATGACTATCTATCATGTGGATCATTTTTTCGGGATGTTCAGCGCCTTTAACGCCGATGCCATCAAGGATGTGCAGATATTTAAAGGCGGCTTTCCGGCGAAATACGGCGGGCGATTATCCAGTGTCGTCGAGCTCACTGGCCGAAAAGGCGGGAATAAGCAGGAGTTCCGCGTGGGTGCGAATTTCCTTTCGACCAATATGTATTACTCAACTCCGTTATGGGGTGATTTTGGCTCCTTTATGATCACGGGCAGGCGCTCTTACACCGATATCATCCAGACATCGTTTTATAATAATCTGTTTGAGTATATCACCGGTGAAGAGGCAACCTCCGGGAGAGGCAATATGCCGGGCAGCCGCGGCGGTTTCGGCGGCGGCGGAGCGTTTCAACAGCAAGTCGTCCCCAGTTTCTACTATTATGACCTGAACAGTAAGTTATCCCTGAATCCCACCAATCGGGATTTTCTTGTGCTCAGTTTCTATAACGGCAAAGATTACCTGGATAAATCCCGGGAAACAGAGTTTGAGGCCGGCAGATGGATGACCGACACTGGCGAAGAGTTTCAGACATTGGTGAATAAAAACGAGACCGACTGGGGAAACCTCGGCGGCAGCCTGAAATGGGGTCATCAGTGGGGCAACCGCATGTTCAGTAACCTGTTAATTACCGGTTCCGAATATGCCAGTAATTTCGAACAGGAGAGAACGTTTAATAACGCGCAGGTAACCGGTGTGGATGACAGCACGGGACGTGGAATCGGCGCTTTTGCACAGAATGAACTGAACCGGGTCTATGACAGGAGGCTGAAACTGGACAATCTCTGGCAAGTTAGCCGGAATCATCAACTGGGCTTCGGAATCGAGATAGCGGATATCGCCACGGATTATGAGGCCACTACAAGAGATTCCATTTCCATCCTGAATGTGGGATCCCAATCCGTTGCCATGAGCAGCTATCTGCAGGATTCCTGGGATATCAATGCGCTCTACAATATCACTGCCGGGCTCCGGGGCACCTACTATGATCAGACAGATGAGATGTACCTTGCGCCGAGGATTTCCCTGGGATGGCAGCTGACAGATAAACTGAAGTTGAAAGGAGCCTGGGGGAAATACTATCAGTTTATTAATGCCATTACCAATGAAAAGGTGCTGGAGGGGAGCAAAGATTTCTGGCTCACTGCGGATACCAACATCAGGCCGGCTTCATCTGTACACAATATTCTGGCGCTGACATACGAGGATCCGGATTACCTGTTTGAAATTCAGGGGTATTATAAAACCCTGCACAATCTGGTGGAATTCACCCGCAGATTTCAGGAGCGGGCTGATTATCTGAATTATTTCTTTTTCGGCCACGGCGTCGCTCGCGGAGTGGAATTGCTGGCCCAGAAGAAATTCGGAGCGCTCAAGGGATGGGTCAGTTACACGCTTGGTGAGGTGGAGTCCACCTTCCCGAATTTGAATGATGGCGAGCCGTATCCGGCACCCCACGACCGCACGCATGAGTTCACTGCCGTCGGCACCTATAAATACAGAGATTGGACGTTTTCCGGCACCTGGGTCTATAGCTCGGGGAATCCCTATACCGCACCGGAAAGCCAGTACTTCCTGACAATGTTGGATGGCACACAGTTGAGTTATATCCATGTGGGAGACAAAAATGCCTACCGGCTCCCCGATTACCATCGGCTGGACCTGAGCGTTTCCAGGCGGTTTCAACCCATGGACTATCGGTACTATCTTGATGTGGGCCTCTCAATATATAACGTCTATAATCACAATAACGTGGCCTACCGGGAATACGATCTGGATGTGACTCCCATCGTTGCCTCCGATGTGCTGATGCTGGGATTTACTCCGTCGTTATTCGTCAAACTGAACTTTTAGATTGCTGCGTGGAAAATGAAAAGGAGCTAACCAATGCGATATATTACCCTTTGTCTGATCATTCTCACGATGTTGTTGGGCACCGCCTGCGAGGACGGGAATCCACTGATCTCCGAACAGGATCTGGTTGTGGTGCAGGCCTATTTATATGCCGGAGAACCGGTGGATGATATCCGGTTAACCTCGACGCTGCCACTGGATGAAGACACCTCAAAGGCCCTACCCATTAATGATGCCCAGGTGGTGTTGATGAAAAACGGCACGCGATTCGAGTGCGTCTCCACTCCGGGAGACAGCGGATACTATCATTATCCCGGCGATGATCTGCAGGTGCAAACCGGGGATCGCTTTCAGCTGGAAATCAAGTACCACGATCAGTTTATTACCGCAAAGGCCGTGGTTCCGGAGCCTCCGGAGAGTGTAACCTTATCTGCGAATACCATCGCAGTGCCTAGTTTGGAAGATTTCAGCACTATGAGGGAATGGCGGTTTTCGGAAAACGCCGAGGATCTGGAAGTTTCCTGGGATCAGGAGTCCAATGCCTGGTATTATGTAACCCTGAAGAATCTCGAAGAGAATCCGGTGGAGATTGAAACGTTTATCAGGGATACCCTGCGAACCTTTGTATTTCCACCTGTCAACGATACATCGTATCGGTTCCGTTTTCCTTTGCTGACGCATCTCGGGACGCATGAAGTCAAGGTGTACAGGGTGAACACCGAGTACGTGGACCTCTACACCTCCAGGCTGCAGGACAGCCGGGATTTGAACGAACCGCTTACTAACATCAATGGCGGCCTCGGTGTGTTCACGGCGTTCAATTACGGAACCTGTCACGTTGAAGTCGTGCTCTATGAGAGTGAGACCTGATTCCTATAAAATAAAGCTGCGTGGGGTTTTCCCCTGTATTAACGTGGGGTTTACTTCGTCTGCAATATCCGGTGAATTCAGCAGAGCGGGAACAAACAATGATGCCATCAGACCCATCCGAAAGAGTGCAGTACCAGCCCGGCGATTACTCGGCCTGCACCGATGAGGAGGTGATGGCCCGGTTTCAGGCCGGCGAGTCCCCGGCGTTCGAAGAACTGGTAATGCGATTTAAGGATCGCATCTACAACTTCCTGTTCCGGTTCTTCAACAGTGAAGATATGGCAGAGGATATCCTGCACGATACGTTTCTCCGGGTGTATCAAAAAAAGCACCTCTACCGGCCGATCGCCAGAGTCTCCACGTGGATGTTCACCGTAGCGAAAAACCTGGCCCTCACGGAAATCAAGCGGCAGAAAAGCCGGCGGATGTATCCGATATCAACCATGGGGTTCAGCGACGGGGAGTACCAGCTTGCCGGGGATTTCCACCGGCCGCATGTCAGCATAGAGAGTGAAGTGACCGAACGAGTTATCCAGCAGGCCCTCGATTCCCTCCCCTCCCAGTATCGCACGGCGGTAATTCTGCGGGATATCCAGGATTTGAGTTATCAGGAAATCAGCCAGATTCTCGAAGTACCGGTGGGGACTGTAAAATCCCGGGTCAGCCGGGGACGGCGGCAGGCGCAGCAGTTCTGCCAGGTGCTGAACCGCCGGGAGGTGGAGTAAGGCTCGCAGTGCTACTGGATACCGCCCGTGCGGGAGGTAGAACCGCTGTCATGTTTTCTCCGGAGAGTCACGCAGTCAATCCTTTCTATCCCCGGTAGAGATCCCTCACCCCTTGAGAGAAGCAGGGGTTTGGGATGACAGGTGGGCAAGTAATGACTGGAAACGCACATTCGGAGCAGTGGATAAAGGTTCCATTTATCAACGTGAACTATACATGGTTATCCCTCCGGCGTGCCGGTGGCACGCCGGAGGGATCTCTACCGATGTTCCTGCGGTGTGATTCCGTTACCGTCGGCTCCGGACAAGGAGGGGACCGAACCAGGACTGGATGAAATGCTCTGGCATTCTGATCATGTGTAGTAATCCCCTGGTGAAGAGCTTCCGGGCCTCGGAGAACGGCTCCAGGACTTCGGAGAAAGGCTCCAGAGGTTCGGAAATCACCTGCAGGGGTCCTGAAATGACTTGCAGGGGCTCGGAGGTGAGCTCCTCAGACCAGGGAACGGGCTCCGCAACTTTTGGATAAAGGGGTTCGAGGGTAGAAACAACCCGGATTTGAGCGAGATATGCAAATCCGGAAGCGGCTATGCAATTTCCCGTTTCCTCTGTCCCTGATTCTCTTCAAGTTCACCAGCGGTTCACTTCTCTGCGGAACGCGATATGCCACACCGGAGAGGGAGTATGCGGCAGCTTTTCCGGGGCTAATCAGCCAAAACATCTCTGGGAAGAAGGCTGAACATGTCCGATATTTTGAATAAAAAGGGTTCCGGCAGGTGGAAAGAGACCTGACTGCTTTGAAAAGAGAAGGAGATTAGTCTATGGGAAGAGTGTTCATGAAGCGAACGATTCTGGTTATTGTGATAGTCTGGTGCAGTTTCCCGGCCATGATAAGAGTTCAGGGTAACGAAAGTGTATCAGGCGAGAGAACCGAGGCGGCACTCTGGCCTGGTGAGCCGCCGTTTGCCGGGGAGGATACCACGTCGGAACGGATTCTGCCCAGCCGCGGGGATAATATTATCCGGCTGACCAATGTGCATCATCCCACTCTGACGGTGTTTCCTGCCGAGCGGAGCGGCTCCGCACCGGCGGTGGTGGTTTGTCCCGGTGGCGGATACCGCATTCTGGCGATGAATCATGAGGGGACGGAAATCGCGGAATGGCTGAATTCCCTGGGAGTGACGGCGCTGTTGCTGAAATATCGCGTGCCCGAAAACCAGCAAGGGGCGTTTGCGGATGCCCAGCGGGCCGTGGGATTTGCGCGGACGCAGGCGGCAGAGTGGAACATCGATCCGCGTAAAATCGGCATTATGGGGTTCTCTGCTGGCGGCCATCTGAGTGCGCGGGTGAGTACGCATTTTCATAAACGCATCTATCAACCGGTGGACGGCGCCGACAGTAGCTCGGTCCGGCCGGATTTCGCCATGCTGATTTATCCCGCCTACCTGGTGGACGATAATAATGTGATTCAGCAGGATGTGTTGGTGGACAACCATACGCCGCCGACCATGTTGATACAGGCGCAGGATGATGGGGTGGGAGTGGAGAACAGCATTTATTTCTATGCTGCACTGACCCGTCGTGACATCCCCGCCCAGCTGCATGTGTTTGCACACGGCGGGCACGGCTACGGAATGCGGGTGCCGGAGGAGCAGCCGTTGTCCGCCTGGCCGGTGTTGTGTGAAGCCTGGATGCGTTCCCTGGGAGTGATCGAATAAAGGAGGATGGACCGGGAGGCCTGAACAGCTGAACTCTGATGAATTCAGGGAGTGACGGAGCGGATTCGTGCAAGGGGTCTCTCAGTTTAAATAACTCCTGTTCCTGGGATTTTTCTCGCCGTCCAGCGCCATCCGCAGGGCGAAGAATAATTCCGCCACATCGAACGGCTTCTCGAGGATGCTGAGGCCGATATGGCGATAATACCGATTTTCCACGGGTTGATGACTGGTGAGTACGATGGACATGTCCGGCTGGTTGTGCAGTATCTGAGCGAGCATATCACTTAAGCCCGCCAGCCAGAGATCCACCAGAATAAGCTGAAATTGCTCCGGCTGCTGGCGATAATATTGCCTGGCTTCCCGGATATCCCGAACCACGTAGACTCTGTATCCGTTCATAGCGAGGATTTCGCTGATGAGCTCGCGCATAAGGGGATCCGATTCTATGGCCAGTATGGTTTCGCCCTGTCCGGTGAAGTCGCTGATTTTGGCATCTTGCATTGTTCGCACTCCTCATTCCGGTTTCCTTATCTGCTCGCGTCCCATGATCTCACCCACACCAGAGATGAAATACAACTACCATGCCTGGAAGTGATATCGGAGGGAAACATCACTTCCAACTTCATTGATATTAATGGCATATCCCGGGACAGGTCATGAATCCGGGCAGGGGTTGTACCCGGAAATTTGTGTCCCCGGATACACGCATGTGTGGCCAGAGACACTCTGATGTGCCAGGGAGAAGAGGGGCTCGTGTTCTCTGGCTTGAACACCGGAGCTGCCGGGGCCTGATCCGGTTTCGCATCACTGGTTCTAATAAACGGATTAGCAAGCCACTTCCGGACAGATGAAAATTATTTCGAATAGTGGCACAGACCTTTTATATTGCGGCAGATCAGATGACGAGGAAACCTTTGCCTGGCGGCGGAATAAATCTCAGATGCCATCCATGGGAAGAAAGATCGAGACGAAAGTATTGTCGCCGAAGGTTATTACTTCAGTTGGTGAATTATATTACCGGGGAAAGAACAGATTTTCCGGGCATCGGCCAGTGGGATTCCTTCAGGCGAAGCGCATCCTTGTGCTGCGGGTGGATAAAATCGGCGACGTAGTGATAACCAGCGCGTTTTTGAGAGAGTTGCGGCGGAACGTTCCCGATGCCCGGATATCGCTAGTCGTCAATCCGGGAGTATATAATCTGGTGGAATATTGCCCCTATGTGGACGAGGTATTCGCATTTGACTGGGAATCTTATCGGGAGAAAAGCCTGGCGCGCCGTCATCTCCATGCGCTGCGCTATGCCCGGAAGCATCTCTGGCCGGGAAACCACGACCTTACGGTTGTTCCCCGCTGGGATGCGGATTTTTATCACGAGAACTACCTTGCCTATTACAGCGGCGCCCTGCGGCGAATCGCGCATACGGAAAAAACCACTCCGTCCAAATCCCAGCTGAATGCGGGGGAAGATCGGCTGTTTACGCATATCATCAAGGATTACGCGCTGCAGCACGAAGTGGAGCATGATCTGTATGTAATTCGCTTTCTTGGCGGCAGTATCCGTGAGAACCATCTGGAACTCTGGCCGGCTCCCGGGGATGAATTATTTGTTGAGATGTTAATGCAATCCCAGGGAGTGCACAGGAATGGCCCGTTAATTGGAATAGGAATCGGTGCGGGCGATCCGAAACGCATCTGGCCTACGGAGAGATATATTGAGGTCGTCCGATGGCTGGTCAGACAGCATCATGCCAGGATAGTGGTGGTGGGCACAGCCGCGGAAAAGGCGCAGGGGCGGCGATTAGTTGAGCAGTGCGGTGGCAGAGTCGTGAATACCATCGGCAAGTCGACTCTGCGGCAGACCGGCGCGCTGCTGAAGCGGTGTGATCTGTATCTCGGGAACGATTCAGGACCGATGCATATGGCTGCGGCCGGCGGGGCGCCGGTGGTGGAGATTTCGGCCCATCCCGGAGAGGGGGCGCCGGATCACTACAATTCCCCGGTCAGGTTCGGTCCCTGGCAGGTACCGCATCGCATTCTCCAACCAGAGTCGGCACAGGAACCGTGCACGGACGCATGCAGTGCCCCAGAAGCCCACTGCATCCGCCAGATTACCGTGCGTCAGGTGCAGGCGGCTGTCCGATCACTGCTGTCGGTGGGCAGAGATTCATCCCGGAATACGTCTTTCGACACGTCTCGCCCCCGGGCGAATCCGGAGAGATAAGCGGGGCGGAGACTCCCCTGTAATTGTTTTACCTGGCGTGTGCTCGAGGTCAGATTCCTGGGTGTTGAGGGTGATATCTATGGGAGAAATTATGTGAGGAAGTAATTCTCCCGGCGGGCACCGCACCTGGCCCTTTCCGGTGATCCGGTATCTGCAAGGAGGCGTTTTCTCATTGTGAATTCCTCAGAAGCCGGCCGGTCTTTTTATACATATAAAAGGAATTAGCGGTTTTTCGCGTCTCTTCGTGGCTTATTTGTGAACCACCAGGCAGCCGCGAAGAAATACGAAGAAAAGCTACAAGAAAATCACCCCGAACTGTTTCGAGGGTGGGTACGAAATGGAGTGTAGTGTGAATTCTACGTTTATAGCAACTTGAAGGCAGCGAGCAGCACACCTGACCAGGCGATCATGAATCCGAGAATCGTATAGAGATTCCGGTCTTGTCTCGATTCGAATCTTTGCTCCAGTTTGTCAAATCGCTCATCAATTTTACCGACTCGCTCCCCGATCGTATCGAATCGCGCATCAATTTCCCGGAATCGTTTCTCGACCGTATCGAATCGCGCATCAATTTCCCGGAATCGTTCCTCGACCGTATCGAACCGCACATCAATTTCCCGGAATCGTTCCTCGACCGTATCGAATCGTACATCAATTTCCCGGAATCGTTCCTCGACCGTATCGAATCGTACATCTATTTCCCGGAATC
>CAYPST010000002.1:0-73071 GCA_964413425.1 uncultured bacterium | reverse complement strand
ATTTCCCGGAATCGTTCCTCGACCGTATCGAATCGTACATCTATTTCCCGGAATCGTTCCTCGATCGTATCGAATCGTACATCTATTTCCCGGAAACGTTCCTCGACCGTATCGAACCGCACATCAATTTCCCGGAATCGCTCCTCGATCTTGTCGAACTGCACATCTATTGCACCAAATCTCGCATCTACTTTGTCAAATCGCTCGTCCATCCCGTCAAACCGGGCATCCGACTGCTTCATCACCTGCAACTGATTTCGCTGAATGTAGGCCTGCAATGCAAGAAGTTCCGGGTCATCGAACTTCTGTTTCAGGATGCGTTCCATGGCATCCACGGCTATTCGATCTGTCGCCTTTATTTCTTGTTGTGTCTGTTCTTCAGACATTATGCATTCCAACTTTGATATATTGTCTTTAATTCTATTATCGGTATATTAACCGCTGAAGTCAAGCTGCAGGTGTTGGAGAATCTCGCGTTGTTCGCAAATTGTGAACGATATAATTTGCAAACAAGGATCGTATATCTCACACATCAGAAATGAAAGAGAGTACATGATGAAGCAATTGCCCAGATGCATTGCGTTTCTTTTCGTTCTTGGCAGCCTTGTGTTCGCCTGCGGCAGGCAGCCGCAAAATGATTACCCGATCACCCCGGTAGAGTTTACGCGAGTGGATATTCCCGGCGGATTCTGGTATTCGCGATTGGAGACGAACCGCCGGGTTACCGTGCCCACGGATTTCGAGAAGTGCGAAGCGACCGGAAGGATTGATAATTTTGCGAAAGCAGCCGGTCTGATGCCGGGGGAGCATCAGGGAAGACGGTATGATGATTCCGATGTCTTCAAGGTCATTGAGGGCGCAGCTTACTCCCTGGCTTTGCAGCCGGATCCGGTGCTGGAAGCCTACATCGACAGCGTCATCACCCTCATTGCGGGTGCACAGGAAGAGGACGGCTATCTCTACACCATGCGTACGGTAGGTCCACTGTCCGATGGTGCAGGCGACACCCGATGGTCGTATCTCCGGCACAGCCATGAACTCTATAATGGCGGGCACATGTATGAAGCGGCGGTAGCCTATTACCGGGCGACCGGTAAGCGATCCCTGCTGGATGTGGCCATAAAGAACGCAGACTTAATCGACAGTGTGTTCGGTCCCGATCAAAAGCGGGACGTGCCGGGACATGAAGAAGTGGAAATCGGGCTGATAAAATTGTACCGGGTCACCGGGGAGAACCGGTATCTGGACCTGGCGAAATTTTTCCTGGATGAGCGGGGCCATGTGCAGGGCCGGGAGCTGTACGGCCGGTACTGCCAGGATCACGTTCCTGTAGTCGAGCAACGGGAGGCGGTGGGCCATGCCGTGCGGGCGGGGTACCTGTATTCCGGTATGGCAGATGCCGCCGCCATGACCGGCGATTCCGCCTATGTCAGGGCGCTGAATCGTATCTGGAGTAATGTGGTGTCCAAACAGCTGTACCTTACCGGCGGCATCGGAGCCCAGCACGGTGGTGAGGCGTTCGGCGACGCGTACCAGCTGCCGAACGCAACGGCGTATAACGAGACCTGCGCCGCCATCGCAAATATGTTATGGAATCAGCGCATGTTTCTTTTGCACGGTGATGCGAAATACATCGATGTCCTGGAACGGGTGCTGTATAACGGGTATCTGGCCGGTGTGTCCATGGATGGCGACAAGTTTTTCTATGTGAATCCCCTGGAAGCGGACGGCGAATACCCGTTCAATCACGGCGCCGCCACCAGGCAGCCGTGGTTCAGCACCGCCTGCTGCCCGACCAACGTGGTGCGGTTCATGCCTTCTCTGCCAGGATATATCTACGCCAGGCAGGGAAATCAACTCTACGTGAATCTCTATACGTCCAATGCCGGGGAAGTAACTGTCGCCGGCACACCGGTGACCGTAACCCAGAACACCCGATATCCCTGGGATGGCAAAATTCAGATCACCATAGATCCTGAAGCGCCTGTTGAAGTTGATCTCCATCTGCGCATTCCCGGCTGGGCACGGAATCAACCCGTTCCCAGCGATTTATACCGGTATGCCGGGGAACCGGAACAGGGAGTGGAACTCCATGTCAATGGCGAAGCCTATTCTACCCGGCTGGAAAAAGGATATGCCCGGATCCGGCGAACCTGGCGCGCCGGGGACGTGGTTGATCTCACATTACCGATATCCGTGAGGCGGATTCTCAGCCATCCGGCGGTGGAAGAGAACGCCGGACACGTGGCGATAGAGCGCGGGCCTGTCGTCTACTGCGCCGAGCGTGTGGATAATGAGGGCGATGTGCTGACCCTGGGGCTCGCGGACGGCGCCGAGTTGACGGCTGAGTACCGGGAAGATCTGCTTGGCGGCATCACCATAATCCACGGGACGGGATCCGATGCGAACGACAGTGGCAGCATGCAGGACGTGCGGTTAATTCCGTATTATGCCTGGTCGCATCGTGGCGTGACGGCTATGGCGGTCTGGCTGGAACAGCTTTAGAGAGTGCTCATTCGCTGCATATTGCGTGTGTTGTGTCAGATGATTTCCAGCCACTTCACGGCGCCGTAAACGGCGCAGGAAGAGGGAGTGTTGTTTGCATTCCCCCGGCGTGAACGCCTGGGCTACTGGATATCGTAACTTTTGGAGAGTTTCATAGTCCTGTCAGCCCCACCCTTCCGGGCAGGGGATGGCATGACCTCATTACACATTCAGGGGCGTTAACGCCTCTCCCTCCTGCGGATCTTCAGAGAAGCGTCGAGCTCAGCATGAATTCACCCGGTGTATGCACTCTTCGCTTTCAATTAACGTGAGATCTCTGTAATATTATGTGCTGGTAATTGCAATCGGGTAGATGATCGCTATGAAAGTAGCTTACTTCACGGAAAGTTTACCCCCTAACATGGACGGGGTCAGTCATACCCTTCTCCAGATCTCGAAATATATGGACTCCAAGGGAGTGGATTTGCGCTTTCTTTCGCCGTTTAAGCCGGAGCCTTCCCACTGGCTGAGCGATCGGGTCCGGCAGGTCCGATCCATTCCATTTCCCATGTATACCGCCTACCGGGTGAGTTTCCCTCTTTTTGAAAATCTGGATGACTATCTGGATGACTTTCAACCGGATCTCATTCATGTAATCAGTCCGACTTTTTTATGTATCTATGGACTCAAGTATGCCAGAGATCGCCATCTTCCGGCGGTGGGCAGTTACCATACGCACTTTGTATCCTATCTGAAGTATTATGGATTCGGTCAGCTGGAATCTCTTGTCTGGAGGTATATCCGCTGGTTTTATAACCAGTGCCGACGGGTGTACGTTCCCTCCAAGAGCGTCAGGGAAGATTTGCACTCCCGGGGAATTCGGAATATCCATGTGCTGCCTCACGGTATCGATACTGACCGGTTTTCTCCTGAATATCGGAGCAACCGGATCCGGCGGTATCTGGTGGGCAATGAAGACATTCCGGTATTACTCTTTGTGGGTCGGCTGGTAAAGGAGAAAGATTTAGCGGAGCTGGTGATAGTCAATAAATTACTTCTGGAGAAGGGTTTTCGGTTCAAAATGGTTTTTATCGGGGATGGCCCCATGAAACAGGAACTGCAAAGACAATTGCCTGACGCCCATTTTACGGGGTCGCTTACGGGAAATGAGCTCTCACAGTGGTATGCGTCATCTGATCTCTTTCTGTTTCCCTCGACTACGGAAACGTTCGGTCTGGTGGTTCAGGAAGCGTTTGCGTCCGGCATTCCGGTCGTGGGGGTTCGGAAGGGCGGGGTGCAGAACCTGATTCAGCCGGAGGTGAACGGGTTCCTGACTGGGCCGAATAATCCTCCGGAATTTACCGAAAAAGTCCAGCTGCTGTTGGAGGATCCCGGCTTACGTCGGCGGCTGGGGCAGAATGCCAGGGCCCTGGTGATGCAGCATTCGTGGGATACGGTCAATCAGGAGCTGCTGGATAGCTATCATGCATTGACGGCTGGCCGTGGCCATCCGGATGGATCTGTTGAGAAGGCACATGACACCCTTGTTCCCACCGATTCTGATTTCTAAGTTCTTTTCGTATATATCCGGGCGTGAATAATTGAACGACTGAAGGGCTTGCGTTATCGGAAACGAGGCCTCTTTTGACACGAAAAAGTTTGTCCGCCGCTTACTCTGGCTGCTGCCTGTCAGTGTAGCCGTCAATGTCGGGTTTGCGCTGATCTTTACCGATTCCTCAGAGCTGCTGCGCATCCGGACGTTCACCCCGGGCTTTTTTATTCTGGCTGCTGCCTTGAGGCTGGTCCCCTGGTTTACGAAATCACTCCGGTTACTCAACTGGATGCAATTTCTCAGACATCCCTTCTCGTTCCGGGACGGGTTCCGCATTTCCATGATGTCCGAACTGGGGGCGGCGGTGAGTCCCACTGCCATCGGCGGCGAACCGGTGAAAACAGGAATGCTGTATCAGCGCGGTGTCTCTTTCGGTGAGTCGGCCTCCTTAACCAGCATAGCGGCAGTGGAAGATTTAACATTTTATATACTCGGGCTTCCCGTCGCAATCTGGTTGTCGGCCGCGTGGAAGGTCGGAAGGATTCAGGAGTTCCTGCAGCGATCAATGGGGAACGTTCAGGGAATTCTGCTGATCGCCGGGATTGTGCTGCTGGCGGTAATTATTCTCTGGATTGCCATCCGGAAAGCAGACTTTCTCTCCAGACTCCGAAAACGAATCCACAATTTCTGGAAGGACTTCAAAAGCCTGTATTTCTCCATGTTGCGGCGTGGGAAGTTCAGATTCATTGTGAATGTGCTGCTGGCAGCAATACACTGGGGCGCACGCTATTCAGTGGTAACAGCGCTCGTGTTAAGTTTGGGCTATGAGGTGGATGCGATGCGGTTCTTCGTGCTGCAGTGGGTTGTGTTCACAGTGATGTCGATTATTCCCACCCCAGGTGCGACCGGAGGAGCGGAAGGCGTCTTTTTAATCGTGTTCGGCGCCGTCCTCCCGGATGAAGCCATCGGCACGATCCTGGTCGGATGGCGATTTCTGGATTTCTATTTCTTGAGCATACTGGCGCTCATTGCCCTCGGAATTGACACCCTGCTGCAGAATTTCACTACAAAATCCAGAATGCTGCCGGAGGATGGTCAGCAGAAATAGCGTTCTGCCTTTGCAGGTGATGTGTGGGGTTGAACTCCGTCAGAAAATCTTTTCCACATATAAGTGGAATTTTGCCTATATTGAAGCATGGCTAATTGAAATCTGGATATCCATGGGTACTAAAAAGAAACCTATACGGGGAACGCTCCGCCGATTAGGGGCATTGTTGTATGTCCTCTGGAAACATCGGCAGTATGGACTGTGGCTGTTCTGGATTATTCTGGGACCTCTTTTTTATCTCTTTACGCGTTTATGCCTCCTGCTTGATACCATTTTTTATCCCGAGCTCTGGAAGATGGAGATTGAGAAGCCGATCTTCATCATGGGGCATCCGCGCAGTGGTACCACGTTTTTTCAAAAACAAATTTATAATACCGGGCAGGTGACCATGTTCTCCACCTGGGAGATGGCGCTGCCCTCCCTCATCCAGCGGAAGTTCTTTTCACCGGTGATCTGGATTCTGGAAAAGTTGAACCTGGATCTGTTGCAATCCGCCAAAAAGGGTCATGAAATCAGGCTGCAGGCAGTGGAGGAAGACGAAGGCCTGTTCCTGCATCGGTTGGATACCGAAATGGTCACCACGTTTGCACCATGGCTTCTGATTGACGATGAATTCGGCGATATCGGGTTTCGGCTGGGATGGAATGACGCCCGTGAAAACCATCGATCCCTGAGATTCTTCCGGGAGTGTCTGAAAAGGCAGGTTCTGTACACCGGCAGACGACAGATTGTGGCAAAAGCCAATCCCTCGGTCTTCCGACTGGAGAGCATTCTGGACGTCTTTCCTGATGCGAAAATTGTCTATATCGTCCGCGCACCCCATAAGACCATGCGTTCGTTTATGTCCTTTACCAATCGCTTTGTGGAGCCGTTACTCTCCAAAAAAGAGCAGGAAGAATTTTTCCGGAAAAAATATCAATGGAGTGTCCGGCTCTATCACTATTTCGAAGACATCAAAAACCGCATTCCGGAGCAACAGCTGTTAGTGATCCCCTTTGGTGAGGTGACTGCTGACTTACCTAATGCATTGGAGCGCTTCTTCACATTCACTGGTATTCATCCCGGGAAGAAGTTCTGGGAAGAGTTCTATAAGGAAGACAACGGCTCCCATAGGAAAAAGCATACCAATCAACCCCTGGAAAATTTTGGCATCAGCCATGATGATGTCGAGGAGGATCTGGGATATATCTGGAAACGGTACCTGCAGAATAGCTCATCCCCGCACGATCAGGATAACATTCCGGAGGATCCTCCGGAAGCGTAAAAAACCAGAATGCCTTCCCTGGGGACATTGGCGCGTTTTTTTCTTTAATGGATCTGTTTGGCAAACGACCCGAAAAGATCCTCCGAAGTCCCAGAAGGTCCAAGGGACTCATTCGGAGGATCCCGTTGGGGGAGTCCTTTCCCACAGGGATGCCTTCGGCACGGACCGTTGGGACTATTTTAGACACGCTCATTAATGCAGAATCCGATTTATGTACTCTCTGTTCACAGGGCGATACATATTCGTCACCCGGGCAGTGGAGAGGAGTTTGCCGGTGTCCAGATGGGTGATTTCAATCCGATGGTGAATGAGCGTGTTACTGCGGCGGATGACTTCCGCCGCCACCTCGACTGTTCCCTGGGTTGCCGGGCGGAGATGTGAGCCGTTAATTTCGATACCCACCGGGATACGCTCGCCCAGATTCACACCCCAGCAGGCATGAAGGCTCGCAGCCGATTCCGCAAGCATCATACTGATTCCGCCGTGGAGCATCCCGTAAGGCTGGCGTGCATGATCACCGATCTTCATTCGCATGATGATATGATCGGCATCGATATCCCGTAAGCGCACATCATGGGTCGCAAGGGCAGTGCCGGTGCGGAATTCTTCGTAGTGGTCGAACCACAGTTCCTTGCTGTGATTTTCAGTGGCAAACACTTTCAAATTTTCCCGCATCCTGTCTCCTGACTCGTAGCGAATTGAAATAAGGAATAAAATTAACAAGCCCGCACGACAAAGTCTGCATGAGAATGCCAGCAGACAAGAACACCGCCGTTCCTCTACCACCCTGCTTTTTTGATGGAGTCTATCCGAAGTGATCTGTGCAGATCTGAGGCTATTCAGACAACGCCTCGAAGATCCCGTGACGACGGGACAAAGAAACTACAACATATCTCTGTCCAAATAGCGGAATACATTTTGCGAATATTTTGTATACATAATCACTATACGTCAGATTCAGCATCTTGTATCAGGCCCTCAGGATGATCTCTACGGGAGGTGCTTATCAGCGTCCGGCCTGTTCTCCTGATTGTATTTTGTATTGAGTAAATAACGTGTGAGGTTTAGATTGATTTCAGGTTGACAATATCTGAGGGGCTCAATGGATATTTTATATACCAGAGAAGCGATTGAATACAAGGGAAACGAAATTCCGGAAGGGAAATACCGGTTAGAAGGAATCAACCAGATCGGCCGGAAAGTCAATCCCGACATTGATGGCCTTTCATTAATCAAATTGATTCACACCGAAGAACATATTCGGCAGGTTAAGAAAGCCGGTGAACGGAATGCCTTCCTGGCAGAAGTACACACGGACGGTGATACCTTACAGGCGGCAATCCGGTCGGCAGCCCTGGCATGGTATGCTGCGCAGGGCGGGCATTTTGCCTGCACCCGGCCACCCGGACATCATGCCACAGCAACTATATCCAAGGGATTCTGCTTCTTTAATAACATGGCAATCGTGACCAAAGCTCTTCTGAATGAAGGGCACAAGGTATGTATTCTGGATATTGACGGACATCAGGGGGATGGTACCGAGTACATATATTACGGCTCGGACCAAGTCCTGTTTTTCTCGATACACCAGGAGTTCGTTTACCCGTTTTACGGCCAGGGCTACCATGCAGGGACTGATTACGATAGAACGGTAGATCGGCACGGAAAGGATAGCGGTGAAGGGTTTACCTACAATATACCGGTACCGGCCAAAAGCGGTGATGATGTGCTGCTGGGTTTCCTGAATCACTACATAGACCGCATTACAGAGTTCGGCCCTGATTATATCGGTGTCTCCGCGGGCGTTGACGGGTACCAGAAGGATACACTCCTCAGCCTGAATTACTCGCAGCGGGGATATTACGAGTTCGGGAAAGTGGTACAGGATCTCGGAGGGAATACTTTTGTGCTTCTGGAGGGGGGCTATCATCAAGATGTGGTGCCCTGCATCCAGGCATTGGTATGTGGCCTGAATAACACGGAATATCCCTCGGATCAGGACAGCACGTCTTCCAGCCACGCGATCCTCTCGGAGTTCAACGCTTACCTGAATCGCGCAGATTCTGTTTGAATTTTTAATCTATCTTCCCCGTCTAAAATTCGGCTCATCTCCTGCCTCACCCTAATAGGACATCGTTACTGAGGTGCTTTATTCCAGGTCCACCTGAGTAATTCTCTCCGAAGATACCAAACCAGACAAATCAATCGATTGCGAATGCTTTCCATTTCTACGTTATGATCCTTTTTTCATGCCATCACATCAAACCTCTCTCCATTCCTGCGTAATGCAGCCCACCGGTTTGCTTTCCCTCAGTGGAATTGCAGCGTATTGCTGTGGTCAATTCTGTCTTCACTATCAACACATGTTCAGAGATTCGGAGAAAAATGATTATTTCTGTTGAAATACTTCATAATATCATTCAAATAACAAATAAAACGTTTGCATAGTGGATATATATATTTATATTTAGCACTTAATTATAAAAATGAATGTATCGGGTGGGATAAATAATGCATTTGTTCAATTCTAGAGAATACCAATCTGACGGGAAAGGAGGGGATCATGGCAGGTACCAATTGCAGGAGAATCCGGGAGTGCTTGAAAATGTCCTATGCGTTCACGATTGGACTGGGCGCCAGCCGCATATCCGAATATTCTGTTGTTTCGGGCCGCCGGTTAAATAGTTCATCATAATATGGTCAGATCAAGAAAACGAGAACAGTAAGACATCCATCCTGGAAATTGCTGCAGGAATAGAAAGGACTACAAATGGGAGCAATCCATGAGTTGTTTCATTTACTTTCATCAGTCAAGAGTGATTCAATATATAAATCGAAAGGAGCCTTTACCCGGAAGACAAAGCTCGAACTCCTGTTGTTCTCTGCGATAATGAGTTTCACTCCTCTGCATGCTCAGCTCGACCTAGGGTCAGATGTTGTCAGTCGATATATCTGGCGGGGGACGGATTTTGGTAATTCTGTCAGTATCCAGCCATACATCTCGTACTCCTCCGGTGGGTTTGAGGCAGGTGCCTGGTCTTCCTGGGCCGTTACGTCTGCAGGGGCAAATGAGCATGATCTTTATGTCTCGTATTCCGGAGATCTTGTGGGAGTCACGCTGACTGACTACTATTTCCCGGTGGAGGCAGGAGCCCCTGGTTCAGATGTCTTCAACTTCAATTCCGAGGATGGCAGTCATATTCTGGAGATTGCCGGCTCAGTGGGAGCTGGCCCATTGACAGCAACGGCCGCAGTGAATTTTCTGGGCGATCCGGAGAATTCCGTTTATCTGGAAGGCACTTATCTGATATTCTCGGAGGAAAATCTGAGTGCAGACATTACAATTGGCGCAGGTAATGCGATCTACGTGTCGTCCGAGGATACGGGCTTCAATGCGGTCAGTATGGCATTGAACGTCACGAAGGGCTCATATATGGCTTCCTATATTCTCAATCCTGAAGCCAGGATCTCCTGGTTGGTGTTTGGGGTAAATTTTTGACACGGTCTTACCTGGACAGAGGAGGAAGGTTCCTCTGGAAAGAGCATAGCGACTATTTCTCGAAAGCAAATAAACAGTCAGAGGAGGTTTAAATTGAAAAACCCACTGAAAACAATTTCGGGTGTGTTGTTTGTATGTGTATGTACTTTCATTGCCGCCATTCCGCTCTCAGCGCAGGAGGCAGCCTCGGCAGCGGAGGTGCAGGTGCACACAGATTATGTCTGGACCATGGTTGCTGCTTTTCTGGTGTTTTTTATGCAGGCGGGTTTTGCCATGGTTGAAGCGGGATTTACCCGGGCGAAGAACACCGTCAACATCATTATGAAAAACTTAATGGATATGTCTGTCGGGGTCCTCATGTACTGGGCAATCGGGTTCGGGCTGATGTTCGGCGTATCTACGGCCGGGTTGTTCGGCAGGACCGGCTTCTTCCTGAGTGACTATGCCGGTACACAGGACTCCTGGACTCTGGCATTCTGGATGTTCCAGGTGGTCTTTGCCGCAACAGCCGCCACTATAGTCTCCGGCGCCATGGCAGAACGGACCAAATTCCTCGGGTATCTCATATACTCTGCGGGTATTTCGGGAATTATCTACCCGATATTTGGTTCCTGGGCCTGGGGTGGATTATTCAATGGTGGTGGCTGGCTCGAATCCCTGGGATTTATTGATTTTGCCGGTTCTACAGTGGTTCATTCCGTGGGGGGATGGGCAGCGCTGGCAGGTGCGATTGTCATCGGGCCCAGACTGGGGAAATATGTGAAAGGAAGAGTGCGTCCCATTCCCGGGCATAATATCGGGTTGGGAGCGCTCGGAGTGTTTATCCTCTGGTTTGGCTGGTATGGTTTTAATGCCGGGAGCACCACGGCGGCGTCCACCGATATTGCGCTCATCGCTGCGAATACCACCCTGGCAGCTGCGGCAGGAGGTGTCGGGGCCATGATCACCGCCTGGATTCGGTTTAAAAAACCCGATCCCACCCTCTCGCTGAACGGAGCACTGGCAGGGCTGGTGGGTATTACTGCGGGCTGTGCCAACGTGGCTCCGTTCAGTACTATAGTGATTGGGTTAATTGCCGGTGTTCTTGTTGTCCTTTCTATTGTGTTTATTGATCATGTACTCAACATCGATGACCCGGTCGGTGCGATCTCGGTTCACGGGGTGTGTGGTGCCTGGGGCACACTGGCAGCAGGATTGTTTAATATCGGCGGGACATCCTTCAAGATCATCGGTGTGCAGCTCCTGGGAATTGTTGTTGCGTTCATCTGGGTGTTCGGTACTGCTTTCTTGCTTTTTCAGGGTATTAAGGCTACCGTTGGTCTGCGGGTGTCGCCTGAAGAGGAACTGGATGGACTGGATGTGGGTGAGCATGGCATTGAAGCGTATCCGGATTTCCAGTTGATCCAGGAATAAACATTTGGAGCTGGCATAAGAATCATCATGAACCGAATGAACTGGTGACAATAGAACTCAGGAGAGAAATGCATGAAGAAAATAGACGCGATCATCAAGCCATTTAAATTGGATGAAGTGCAGGAAGCACTGGAAGCCATTGGCATCCATGGAATGACTATCACTGAAGTCAAGGGATTCGGACGGCAAAAAGGACAAACCGAGATCTATCGCGGCAGTGAATATCAGATCGATTTTCTGCCGAAGGTGAAAATTGAAATAGTCACCACGGATGAGAAATATCAGAACATCGTGGAAACGATCGTTGAAACCGCCTCTACAGGCAGCGTTGGAGATGGCAAGATATTCATATCGGAGATGCTGGATGCTGTTCGGATCCGAACCGGAGAATCCGGAGAGGCGGCAATCGAATAGCGTAGAAGAAATGGTATGTTTTACTATACGGTGCCTCGAATAACAAATCGGGCCAGGATATATTCTTCTGGTCTTGCTCCCTGCAAAGCCCCTCGTTAAACCCGGGGGGCTTTTTTGCCAGATCAGGAATCGCGCAGGTGCTGCTGCAAACTGGCGGTTTATATAAATCGGCAGGCGAGCCCGCGACGGATGAGTTGAAATGGACAACAAAATTCCTTGTCTCGGTCAGATAGTTTTACTACAATCCTAGTCTGTAATTTGCTTATGAATTGTAAGTAAATGTACTGGCTGGTGTGTAAACGATTTAAAGAAAAGAAAATCTGAGACTGGTTGACAGATGCCCGGAAAAATTAATTATGACTATTAAGTTTACTCAGTCTGTGGGTAAGGCACCCGGCAGAACAGTCCTGCGGGATGGGGAACTGAGAGAGGAGTTGGTGCCGGGAGACAACAACCTCATCCCTCGGTCCCTCTCCTTTCCGGGCAGGGATGCCTATGGCACGCAAGGAGAGGCATGACCGCCCCTGCTCCCTGCCCGGAACAGCCGCCTCACCAAAGTTAATAGGCATGAAATTAATTCAACAATCACGGGTATAATTATATTATATTTGAAAGATGCATTTGACTATTGTAAGGTAATCTTGAGGTAATCCGGAGGAGATTCCATGTGGTGGATAATCGCCATTCTTGTTGTGCTGGCAGCTGTGATTCTATTTGAGTATAGAATTCGCCATCCAGATCGAATCATTTTATATGAATCACGTGGTATGGTGAAATCTCGGAAGGCCCGGTTTTACCCGCGTCACTTCAGTCTTTCCATCCCTGCGCACGTGCATTCGTCGATCCTGGAAATTACTGTGGAAGCCCAGGGAAAGCTCGGGGCGATGGTCCGGATGGATGTTTCGGTTGCTGCGTCTCCCACCCATTTACAGCGGCTGATCCGGGCGGGAGGATGGCAGGAGGACGCCGTGGACAAAGCGCTTGATGAATTGAAGCTGATGGTGCAATCGCTGGTCAGACGGTATGCTGAAAAATATGAAATGGAAGAACTCACCACCGAGCAGATCTCGACCTATCTTCAGGATCAGATTGGGTCGGAGGTGGAGCAGCTCGGTCTGGAAATTATCTCGATTAATGTCCAATCGATTGAGCCGATGGATGAGGAGATTGCCAATGCCATGCGGAAGCGGGAATCGGCCCGAATTCTGGAGCAGACCGAACAGATCAACCAGCGGGCTCGCGTGTCTGCATCCCGTGCCCGGGTGGAAGCGGACGAAGAGATTGCGATTTCCGAGCACAATCTGGAGGTGAAGCGCCTGGAATTGCAGGAGACGGAGGAGGAACGGGAAGCGGCTCTGGCCAGGCAGCGGACGTCCGAGGAACTGGAGCGTCGTCGAATGCAGCTGGATGTGGATCGCGAAGAAATAGACATGCTGCGGAAGAATCCGGAGTTACTGGTGCTGAATCCGCAGGTAGCCCGGCTCGCTGAAGCCAGCCAGAGTTTAAAGAACGCCCGGACGGTAGTGTCCTTATCCGGCAGCGATTTGAATGAGAATTCCCCGATCCTTCAGATGTTGCAGAAACTACTCCGGAACGTCAGCAAAGCGGCGGATAATATCCAGGCGGAAAACAAGCAGAACTCATAAGAATCCTTCACACTCGCAATATACTCATTCATTCGGACCATTGTCATCGATGTGAATCAGGATTTCTCAAATGTTACGGAGTAGCCACGACGATAGTGGATTCACCCGAAAAGCAGAATCATCCTACTTGAAGTTATGACCAATTCTCGAGATACCCTGCGCTTTTTTCAGCTGCGCCCACTCAAAGCTGCCAAGGTCTCCGAAATCAGCGAGGCAACGGCTGCGTCCGCCATGCCGCCGGAAGATCGGGTGAACTTTCATATCGGGCATCCGGTGTGGGATCCGCACCTTATCGCCCGGTATAAGCAGCTGGTACTGGATCTGCCGTCTCCGCCCGCCGGGGATCCAGTTTCGAATACGGATGAATGGCTCCGTGAATCCATGTGGGAAGAACGCCAGTATGCAGCCCTCAGAGTGATCAGCCGGGCGATTGAGAATAGTGTGCAATATATGCCCCGGGGCGGCTTTTCGAGCAAATCACCGAATGCTCTGGCCCGGCTGATGCAAACATGGTTCGAAGAGATTCAGCAGGAGCCGCTCGAATATGATCTGGGTATGGATTCGGGGCGTCGAGAATTAGTGTTCGCCAGTGGTGGTATCTCTGAAAGTCTCCGGGTACTCTTTCTCGCACTGAACCGCCATCTTGTTCACCTGCCTGGTTTCATCCTGCTGTATCACCAGACTATTCCTGACCACCTCCTGCACCATTATGAAGATGTACATTTTATTCCGTTAGCAGCAGAAGAGAAGAATGCGCTAACAGAGATCGAAGACCGGATCAACCGGAATCCGGAGCAGCCCCATTTTCTCCTGCTCGGGGAAGTGCCCAGCGAGAAACTCCGGCGGAGTCTCCGCCGCCTGAGTCGTGAAAAACCGCTTTTTTTCATCGAAGTAAATAACGCTCCGAACCACCTGTCAATGGCCCGAGAAGCCGGGTTGCTCAACCGTGTGCTGCGGTTTGTTTCGCCGGCCGCTATGGACCCTCGTCTGGCTGAAAGTGCCGTCACTACCGTTGCCGGAAATGCAGATTATGTCGAAGTGTTCGAGACGATTCATTTTCAGCTGAAAGGGTCTCCCTCTGCCGCTGAAGTGGAATTATTGGCGTTCATGCTGGAGCAGAAATTTCAGTCTGATGAGACGGATATTGACTCCTCGAAATTCTCTCCCGGGAATGGTGATCAGTTTGATCAGAATCTCCGGTTGGAACAGCAGGAGACGCAATATTCGCCGGGATCGGAGATCGCCAAACGCATCGGCCGTTTACTTACACAGCGGTCCACTCCCGGTGTGTCGTTTACCGAGCGTTTGGTACAGACTAGTGCGCGTCTTTATAAACACACCACGAAAGTTGCGGGGAGCCAGTCCGGCGCCCCGGATCCGTTTACAGGTTTATCCCGATCTGAACTGATACAAGCCTTTTTTGAAAATCTCCATTCTCCATCCTGGATGCAGGATCTGGCACAGGCGTTTCTTTCAGCTTTTTTGCACCATCATCCTGAGTATGCGCCTGACAAATGTGAAGTCGTCAGTGGTTCGGCCCGAACAGCCCTCAGCTTGCTGGGTTTTCATTGCGGTATTCGGGAGGTTATCGTGCTGGACCTCAGCTGGACCTATCATCACTGCTTTCCTGAAATCACGCCTGTCTCCCTGGGGGAGAATCTTTCCTTAGACGTTGACGCGGTTATTGAGGCCGTTCGGCAAAAACTGGCCGTGGATCCGGCGTGGGGTCACCGGGGCGCGGTCGCGTTAAACAATCCGCATAATGCCAGTGGACAGGTGTTCGACGAAAAAGAACTGACCAGATTGCTGCTCTGGTTGCTGCGACATGAAGTGTTTGTCATCGATGACCTGGCGTATCAAAATGTTTCACCCAGTGAAAATCTTACCGGGCCGAAATCGCTGCGACAGATTGTCAACGATCTTATCCGGGGCGGGTATTTACGCCGGGATCAGGCGCAATATCTCATTACGGTGCAATCGCTCTCCAAAACAGATTGTTTCGCCGGAGCCCGGATGGCTGTGGTTGAGATTCTCCATCCCGGAATACTGGCCGCTTTTCAAAAGGCCAATACCACCATTCAATTAAATTCTATGGCAACATTCGTTGCGTATCTCTTTTATCGCAATCATTCGCAGGCGGTTCGGGAATTCTGGCAGGCACGCAACCAGGTGTTCCTGGCCCGCATGGATGCCCTGGAACGAGCCCTTCATGACCTGCCGGAAGAACGCAATCCCTATCACATAAATATCACCCGGCCGGCCGGGGCCATGTATCCGCAGTTGATTATTCAGGACTTACCGGCAGGGATTTCGCTCGACTGGCTGGCATCCGGACTTGCGGCCCGGGGGATCGGTTTGGTTCCGCTCACCACGTTTGCGCGCACGGCCCGGGGGTATGAACTTGGGAGAAAAACGTTCCGGCTGACGCTGGGAGGGACCGACGGTCCGAAGGTGCTTGCCCGGAAAACACGCCGGGTCTTAATCGAATTGAATCGGATCATCGCTGACGAAGCCGCGAATTATACCCGGAAAGCGTTGCCGATACAATCGGAATCATCCTCATCGGTTCTGTCAGCCTATCTCGAGGATGCACCCGATCAATGGGAAAACATCACTCACCGGATTGAGGGTCTTTGCGAAAAACATTTTGAAAAAGGCCGGAGCCAATTTCTCAAGGAAGGTGATGAAGTACCCAAATCGGAATTGATGCGATCCTATTTGCCGGAACGCCTGGAGACATTCACCACCCGGTTTCGGGAACGCCTGTCCCTTGCGGACTCTATTATATCCGAATCCACCCATCGAAAACGGGATCGTCTGGAGCAAATCTTACAGCAGGAATTCTACAAAGAATCATTAGAGGCACGCGACTCGCAATTCAGGCACCGGCTCTTTGATCGCACTGTTCATCCCACGCAAATGTATTCTCTGCAGGTGGATGTCCTGGTAAATCAAATCATTGCGGCGCTGCTCCACCATCGGGACGTATCCAGGCAGCTGGTTGAAGAAGCGGCGCAGGCCCTGGTGAAGGAATATTTTGGCCTCAATGTGCCGATCCAATCGGTAGAAGAGACAGATGAATTACGCACCGATTTAGGGGCGATGATAGAAACCGAGGAGTGTACCTTGCGACGTGCCGGATTGCATTCACCACGGTTACTCTCGTTCTGGGGAGATTGGGATGGCAGCACCCGGCCTTCCGGGCAGGGCCATCGGCTGGTGGCTGCGGCGCTCACCGGAAATGTCAGCAATCTGGCAGAGATTCTCCAGCTGCTGCTTCAACGTGACGGGGGAGTATCGGTGGATGGAGATTTGCTCGAGGAGATCCGGCGCCTTGATGTAAAGAAACAAAAATTCTGGGATTTGCTCAATAAAATCACCTCCCTGACCAATCAGCTGGAGAAGCGATATCAGCAGGTGCTGCCCTTCAACTTCCGGCCCGGCAAACTGCGCCGGTTGGGTATGCGGCTGCATCTTGCACGGGATCCCATGCGGGCGCTCTGGCAGCATAATGATCGTTTGGAACGGAAAATGGTCAAACTGCGCCGGCAGCGGCGGGAAAATCTGGCCTACTATTTTTCACTGAATAAACGGTTACGAAAGACGCTCTATGCAAACCGGGATGCCATTCTTCGCAATCTGGATCACCCGGAGATTGTGCTGCAAGCCGGATTATACCGAAGCTTATTGAAACGGTTTGTCCTCACGCCCCGCATTCATCAAAAGATGATCCTTGCCCAGGATCAGTTTCCTATTGATACGACTGTGTATAATATCATGGAAATCAATGAGCTGGCCGGAAAATACGGGAATCCGGGAATGGTCATGGCGCTGCAGGTGAGCATGTCTGATGAGCCGGAAGCGTTTATTGCTCTGGACCGGAAATTACGATCCCGCCGGGAAGAACTCCTGCGGAAGAATCGCGAGCTCCTATTGCCTGCGGTCTCCATCGTGCCCTTGTTTGAAGGAGTGGATACCGTGCATAATCTGGAACAATATCTGGAGAAAGTGTGGGAATATGCGGTACACAGCAGGCATCTGGATCAGCAGCCCAAGGACAGATTCCGTGAGATGATTTGCGAGCTGTTTGTCGCCGGGTCGGATTTGAGCCAACAGGTAAGCCAGTCCACCGGTGCCGCACACTACAGGGAAGCGAAACACAGGGCGATACGCTGGCTTGCCAAACGCGGATTAGTTGAGGATGTCCGGATCAAGTTCGGCAGTGGTGAACCGATGCAGCGCCAGGGGGGGTATTATGATCGATTCTCCGGAGAAGCCGTCATCACCGGATCGAAACTAGCCACTCAGCGGTTGTCCCAGAACCTGGATTCAGCGTCCCGTAAGAGCGCCGAATTCGCACGCAGTCCACTCCGGGGTGTGTGGGCCAGCGGAGAATTTCGGACCTTTCAGAGTAATATTTTCGAGCATTTGCGGCGGCTTTCCGCTGAAGAACGGGCGAAGCTGTTCCATCATGTCGCGGAATCCCAGCAGTCCTATGAACGGGAACTGGCACGGGCTGCAGAACCGTTACTGGCAACCCGGCTCCGGTTTGAAGAACGCGGACTGCAGGAATTGGAAATGCTGACTCTGGGACAGCATGATACATTGTACCATGAATTTCTTGATCTGGTCACCAGCAATTTCCGGCAAATTCTGTACGGCAGAGAAGAGGATGTGGTCGGAATCCACGTCATTTCATATTTCATTGCCCGGTCCACCCCACCGTTGCGCGACCGCCCGGTGGTGCGTCCCAGTTCCGGCGCCGGTGAAAAGCGGGGACAGCAAATAGTGGAACGCATTGCACAGACGCTTCCTCTGTCACGGCATGGCAGTCTCCTGCGAGCCATCGGGCACAGCCGGTCACAGACTATGATTATGGGAGTCAATCAGCTGACCACCGGCCTCTTCCGGGCGCTTCGGGAATTTGCCGAGTCCCGCAGCAGTGTCGGAGGTGGAAACACGGTAATTAGTGAGCGCATTCTCCCCCACCTGCCGGTACATGATATCCTTCATACCCTCCGCATTTATCATGATATGACTTTGCATTATGTGCATAGAATGGAACAGATGTTTCCGGCCGGTAACTCTGCATTTTACGGTCTCCAGGAAGACACGGACTCCATTCCCGACTTCATTCCGTTATTTCAACGGGAATTGCTCCGCCGTCAGGGACTGACCCCGACCGATTTCTTCACGGGCGATTCCATCAATCCCCGGCTGTTACCCGCCCTCCGTCCCGACATCGCCATCTTGCTGCAACCGGACGTATTTAACACCACTCCCGAAGTCCTGTACGCCGAAACCGGAGACAATCTTGATGGCGACTGGCGCCGAGAAATCGAACTGCTGATGCGGCTCCCGGAACAAATCCGGGCATGGCGTACTAAAATCTGGAACCTGATAGAAGAGCCAATCCGCCAGCAGGTGGAGAGCTTTGTCAAACTGGCGATGGCTATTCATGCATTATCTGCCGGAACCGGGACGGATCAACTGCCCTTTTCCACGGATCCGGCCCGGGCGGTGAGACTGGGCACACAGGTGGCAGAATCACTGCGAGAGGTGGGCGATGATTCCATGCGGCAGTTCCTGTCGGCAGTGGTTCAGTATCTTACGCAGATCCCGGAAACCATGTCCGACGTGCCCATCGATGTGATCCGGGCGCTCCGGGATGTGGAACGGATCGTAAAAATTGAGGAACAGGCACTGGGAGAGAAGGATCAGGCATTGTTCCGCTATTATTTGCTGCAAATTGCCCGGCTGGCCGGAGAAAACGGGTAGTTCAACAGACCAAAATTTCAATACTTCAATACTCAATAATTCAAAAACCCGGGCTCCCCTCCCGGGAAAGAAGGATCACCAAGTATCACGAAGTTCTGCACAAAGTCACACAAAGAACAGAGCATGATATTCGATTTTTTTCACTTTGTGGAACTTAGTGCGTCCTTTGTGAAACTTCATGTACCCGCTGTATTCAAAACTTCAATACGCATTACTCAATACTTAAAACCACAGAATCCAGGGCTCCCCAGCCTGGAAGACAAGAACACAAGAAACCAAGAAAAAATAGAAACCAAGAAGACAAGATTATGAGAAATCAAGTGCTCAGAACTCCACTCGCTCAGGGGGGCATGTACTGGAGATCGTAAATAGAGAGTGTTTAAAAACTGGCAGGATCTACAATATGTCGAATCCGGGTTACCTCAGATAAATCATGCTTGCCAAATTGTTTTCGAGATACAGGGGAGCATCATTCATTTCTCCTCGTCCTTTGTCCCGTCCTGACGGGAACTCTTCGAGGTGAACTCCACGTTTTCTAAAGAGACTCAATTAATACGACATTACCGAAAGCGTTTCATGATTTTTGATCGATAGCGAGAGTATGCCTGATTGCGGCGGCGTTCCATCAATATTTCGTATCGAAGCCGTTTTTCATTCAGTTCACGAGCAATCTGTGTTCTTTCCTGATCTATAGCACAGGCTTTTAGCAGATCTTCAAGGGAATGGATTTCTTTTCGCAGCTGCATTTCTTCCGGAAGCATCCCGGCATTTTTTAGAATTTTGTAAGCACCACGTATTGCCCGAGGCATCCGTGGATCGGAATGAAATGAGAGGGGCTTTCCTTTCATCAGCAGGTTATCCAGGTCTCCCCGGTCAATCGCTTCCTGAATTTTTTGCTCGGCGATTCTCTCCGGCAGAAGCACGGTATGTCCTTCGTATTATAATTTCATTCCGTAGCTAATGTAAGTTTTTTCCCGGCGGGCATCCTGCCGGAACCTCTGATTTCGAAAGATAGCGCTGCAGCCGTATTAAGAAACTCAGGGTTTAATAAATATCTTCTTACTGCTATTTTACAATGTGTTGGGTATGAAAGTCAATTTTAAATGGTGAACTTCCGAAGGAGAGGCATATGGAGTTTCTGGAAATTCAGGGAGTGCAGGTACCCGTTCTCGGTCTGGGAACCTGGGCAATGCGCGGCAGCACCTGTACACAGGTTATTCTCCAGGCACTCGATTTGGGATATCGGCACATCGATACTGCACAGATGTATGGGAATGAAAACGCCGTTGGCAATGCGCTGACGCACACAGCAGTTCCCAGAGAAGAGGTTTTTCTTACCACGAAAATTTACCGGTCGAATCTAGAGTACGAGAATGTTCTTCCGTCCGTTCAGCAGAGCCTGGAAGAGCTGCAAACAGAGTATATTGATCTGTTACTTATTCACTGGCCCAGCGGAAGCGTGCCGATTCCGGAAACCGTTGAAGCGATGAATGAACTGCAGGATGCAGGAGCGGTGAAACATATCGGAGTAAGCAACTTTTCAGTGTCTCAGATGCAGCAGGCCATGGAAGCATCCGAGACTCCTGTTCTCACGAATCAGGTCCAGTATCATCCGTTCAAGAAGCAGCAATCCGTGCTGGAATTTTGCAGCGAAAACGATGTCATGTTGACCGCTTACAGTCCGCTGGCGAAAGGCCGGGCGGTTCGTGACAACACGTTGGGGGATATCGGCGCAAAATACGGAAAGTCGGCTGCCCAGGTTGCGCTCCGATGGCTGATACAGCAGGACAATGTGTCCGCGATTCCGAAGGCGTCCAAGAAGAAGCATCTTCAGGAGAACATAGACATTTTCGATTTCGAGCTCAGTATCGAGGATATACAGCAAATTCTTGACTTACAGGGCGGTTTAATTGATCGGATGCGATCAATATTCCGGATCTGAGCGGCCAAAAATAAAGCAACCCTGGTTTTTCTCTGCCGGGCAATCAACAGGAATCGAGTTACACGTCAATCAGCATACGTTCCGGGTTTTCGATTAATTCCTTCACCCGACCCAGAAACCGGACGGAGTCCCGTCCGTCGATGACCCGGTGATCGTAAGAGAGTGCCAGGTACATCATCGGACGCACCTCCACTTCTCCATCCACGGCTACCGGTCTTTCTTCGATGCGGTGCATGCCCAGTATTGCCGATTGCGGCGCATTCAGGATGGGGGTGGATAAGAGGGAGCCGAACACGCCGCCGTTGGTAATGGAGAACGTGCCACCGCGCATTTCATCTATGGTCAGCTTGTTATCCCTTGCCCTGGTAGCTAACTCGTTGATCTGTCTTTCGAGGTCGGCAAAGGAGCGCTTGTCGGCGTTCCGGAGGATCGGCACCACCAAGCCGCGATCGGTGGATACGGCAATGCCCATATCCACATATTGATGATAGACAATCTGGTCGTCTTCCAGCCGGGCGTTCACAATGGGGAAATCTTCCATGGCAATACAACATGCTCTGGTAAAAAAAGACATAAAGCCCAGGCGGACATCATGCTTCTTTTCAAATAATTCTTTGTACTTGCTCCGGGTAGCGATCACCCCGGTCATGTCCACGTCATTAAAGGTAGTGAGCATGGCTGTTTCATTTTTGGCGCTCACTAACCGCCGGGCAATGGTTTTGCGCAGTGTGGACATGGGTTCTTTCTGTACCGACCGATCACCGGTCAATCCGGGTAGTGATGGTTTTTTCTCTGCGGGTTGCTCCGCCCGGGAGTCTTGTTTTTCCGCCGGAGGCCGTGCTTTGCGTTCGGATTCCGCTGTTTCCCGGTCCTGAGCAGCCCGCCGGGCATCCGCTTTGGTTATCTTTCCGCCAACACCGGTGCCCTGTACCTCTTCCGCATTAATTCCCGCTTCTTTCAGGATATTCGAGGCCACGGGAGAAATCTTCGCTTCCCCAACTGCCGTTTCTTCGGGTTCCTCCTGCACTTCTGCTTCTTCCGGGATCGGTTCTTCCTCCGCCTCCTCTTCTGCATCTGCTTCAGCAGTTTCCGGGGCATCCACTTCGGTATCCACGACCGCCAGAACCGCTCCTACGGCAATGGTATCACCCGCATTGGCTCTTGTCTCCAAAACTCCTGCCTCATGGGCCGGGACTTCAAAGGACGCTTTTTCTGATTCGATTTCACAAATGGGTTCGTCGCGCTCGACATATTCGCCGTCCTGCTTCAGCCATGCGGCAATCACGACTTCGCTGATCGCCTCTCCCACCTCGGGAACTGTGATCTCGTGCTTCATCGGGATAGTCTTTACCTTTTATGACACTTCTTCTTGAATAGTATTATCTTCCACCCTGGTTGAGAGTTCGCTCTCCGGATTGAACGCGCGGTTGAGCAGGTTTTCCTGTTCCCGCACGTGTTGTTTGTGGAATCCGGTGGCGGGGGAGGCACGATGCCGTCTGGCGACCACCTGAAGATCTACCAGATCGAAATTATACTGCAGATAGGAACACGCCCCCATGTTTTCCGGTTCTTCCTGTACCCAGAGAAACCGCTCGGCGGCTTCATATTTGTTCACAATCTCTGCCAGCTGTTTTTCCGGGATGGGATAGAGCTGCTCCAGCCGGACAATGGCAACATCTTCTCGCTCGTCTTCTTCTTTGCGCATGAGTAAATCATAGTAGATCTTGCCGGAGCACAGCAACACGGTTTTCACCTGGTCCGCCCGGGCGTCAGGATCATCCCGCACCATCCGGAATCCTCCCCGGGAAAGATCCCTGATGGAACTGATACACCGGGGATGCCGCAGTAAACTCTTGGGCGTAAATACAATCAGCGGGATGCGGAAGGGATAGGACATATGCCGCCGGAGGGCATGGAAAAAATTCGCGGGTGTGGTGGGATAAATAACCTGCCAGTTGTTATTCGCCGAGAGCTGGAGAAACCGCTCGATCCTCGCCGAGGAGTGCTCCGGCCCCTGGCCTTCATAGCCATGCGGGAGGTAGAGCACCAGACCGTTGGTCCGGTTCCACTTCATCTCCGAGCAGGAAAGATATTGGTCGATGATAATTTGCGCACCGTTCACAAAATCACCGAACTGCGCCTCCCAGATGGTCAGTCCATTCGGACTGGCGCACGCAAACCCGTATTCAAAGCCCATCACTCCGAATTCCGAGAGCGGCGAATTGTAGATTTCACAGGGCGCCTGATCCTCCGACAGGTTATTGAGCGGTATATACCGCTCTTCGGCATCTCTGCTCAGCAATACCGAATGCCGGTGAGCAAAGGTACCGCGCTCGGAGTCCTGGCCGGTTAACCGCACCGGGTGCCCTTCTGTGAGCAGCGAGCTGTAGGCCAGCTGTTCGGCAATCGACCAGTCGATGCGATCTTCTTCCAGCAGCCGCTTCTTCGCGGAGTCGTATAATCTCCGGATTTTCCGGAAGATGTCAAAGTCGTCCGGAATGGTGTAGAGTCGTTCGCCCAGTGAAAGCAGATGCTCTTCAGATACCGCGGTCTCCGGGGAATTCACCAGGTCTTTATACTCTGCTCTTCGCTCGTCTTCACAGGCATCTCTGATATCGTGGGTCTTAAATTCCAGTTCGCCGTTTTCCGCTTTTTTGGCCTCACTGAATCGCTGCTCGAGCATATCCCGGTATTCTTTCTCCATCTCTTCGGCGATGCCTTTTTCCACCTCATCACTTTCCAGCAGCTTTTTGTAGTAAATCTCCCTGGGATCAGGATGTTTTTCGATGATGGAATAGAGTTTCGGTTGGGTGAACCGGGGTTCATCGGCTTCATTATGGCCGTAGCGCCGATAACCCAGCAGATCGATGAACACATCGGTATGGTAGCGCTGACGATATTCCATGGCCAGTTGAATGGCAAACACCACGGCTTCGGCATCATCCGCATTCACGTGGAACACGGGGGACAGGGTGACTTTGGCCACATCGGTACAATACGTACTGGATCGGGCATCCAGGTAATTGGTGGTAAATCCGATTTGATTATTGATTGTCAGGTGGACAGTGCCGCCGGTCTGATAGCCCCGGAGGAGCGACATTTGCATCACTTCATAGACCACGCCCTGGGCGGCAATGGCAGCGTCCCCATGGATTAATATGGGCACCACCTTGTTGAGATCGCCCTGGAATTTCCGGTCGATTTTGGCCCGGGCCATCCCTTCCACCACCGGATCCACCGAGTCCAGATGCGACGGATTCGGAGCCAGATTGATCCGGACTTTCTTCCCGGCATCGGTTGTATATTCGCTGGTATAGCCGAGATGGTATTTCACATCGCCTTCGAACACCGAATCGGCGTATTCCGCACCTTCGAATTCATGGAAGATTTCGGTATAGGATTTATTCAGGATATTCGCAAGCACGTTCAGGCGGCCCCGGTGCGACATGCCCAGCACCACTTCTTCGGTGCCAAGTTCTGATCCCCGCTGGATGACAGCATCCAGGCCGGGAATGAGGGTTTCTCCTCCGGAGAGAGCAAAGCGTTTCTGCCCCACATATTTGGTATGCAGAAAGTTTTCGAAAACGACCGCCTTATTGAGATTGTGCAGAATATGTCGTTTTTCCTCCGGAGTGAAATCGGGTAAATTTCTGGTGGACTCCATTTTATTCTGCAGCCACTGGACACGCTCCGGGTGCCGGATAAACCGGAATTCAGCGCCAATGGAACGACAATAGGTGGTTTTGAGGTGATCAACGATTTCCCTGAGAGTCGCCGGTCCGATGCCGATTTCATGGCCCGCCTGAAAGGGGGTTCCGAGATCCTCCTCCGTCAGCCCAAAATTTGTAAGATCCAGTGTCGGACGATACTGCCTCCGTTCCCGTACCGGATTAGTCTTCGTGAAGAGGTGGCCTCTGCGCCGGTAGGCAGAGATGAGATTCAGTACTTTGCGTTCTTTTTCCGCCTGTTCTGGGATGGTACCGGCAACAGCACCGGAACGTTGTGAGAAATCATACCCTTCGAAAAAGTGCCGCCACTCCCTGTCCACAGAATCGGGATTCTGCCGGTAATCTTGATATAAGCCTTCTATATAGGAAAGATCGGCGTGATGAAGAAATGAAAAGTCGTCCATGGTTTATTTGCCTTCTATAATATTCCAATCTATACTGTTATGCAATCAGGCAGCACTCACCTGACTCTTATACTATCAAGGCCGATAATTAATACCTCAGTACGAGTTAGTAGCATATTCCAGTCGAATTACTGTGAAGCTAACCTTCCTGCCCGATAAAGTCAATTATTGTCGGCGACTGCGATCCGTCCGCTGCAAAGTATATCCTGCATTGAACCGGTTGTCCTGTTGCGTAAGTTACGTACGCAGAGAGTGGTTACTCGTTCCATTGGTGACGACGGCCCCATCCGGGACCTATCTATGATAATCAGTTTGTGAGATTTTACGCCTCCGAGGTCGGTTTCTGTTTGAGAAACCGGGCCACCTTTTCTCCTGCAGGCGGGCCGGTGAAGTAACTGACCAGTATGAGTGAGAGAATTGAAACAATCAACGAGGGGTAAATGGTGGCGATATTGGTGGCACCTACCAGAGGTAGCGTAAACTCGAGTTCCTTCAGATTCCATATTTCCCAGATTACGGTCATCCCCATGCCCCCGGCGATCGAGGCAACTCCACCTGCTGTGGTGGCCGCCCGAAAGAAAAACGCCCCCATGAGGGCCGGGGTAATTGCCGCCCCATACATGGTATAGGCACGCAGGATCATATCAATGATGTTTTCCCCCGGCAGGGTTTGAAGGTAAGCGATCAAACCCAGACCGATGACCACATACCTGGAATATCGAACCATCTGCTTCTGGGTGGCGTCCCGGTTGATGAATGTTTGATAGATATCTCGCATCATATTAGTCGAGGGAACCAACAGGAAGCTGTCAGCTGTGGACACGATGATCGCGACGATCACTGCCAGCATCACGCACCCAATGAGGATCGGTACGCCTTCTTTGGCGGCTACGATAATAATGTGGTCGGGCTGGGCCAGGTCCGGAAACGCCGCAGAGGCGACGACAGCGAAGCCAAGAATCAGGGACTCGACCAGCACCACACCGACGATCCACCACAAAGTGGCATTCTGAGCGGTTTTACTGTCCCTGGCAGAAAAAAACCGCTGGTACATATTCGATTCGCCAAGCAGTAAAAACAACGTCGGAAGACTCAGCCCGAGTGCTTCTATGACGTTTAATTCACCAAACACACTGAAATGGGAGGGATCGAGCGCCAGGGAGATGCCGTCCGCACCACCGGCGTGGACCCAGATGAACGGAAATGCAATGATTAAACCGAGGAGAATCACCAGGCCGTTGGCCACATCCGTATACGCCACGGAGAACATCCCGGCCAGAGCCGTATAGGTGATCACAAACAAGGCAGTGATAATCACCCCCACCCCGGAATCGATGCCGGAAATGATATGCAGCACTTCTCCGCCCGCCACCAGCTGATAGCTGACAATGCCGGTATATGCCACCATAATCACTATGGAACCGAGCAGGCGGGCCAGTTTGTTATACCGGAGTTCGAAGATATCCGGGACTGTATACTGGTCCAGCGCCCGGGCGCGGCCGGCAATAAAGAGCAGGAGGAACATGCCCAGCCATGCGCCGATCGAAAACCAGATTCCCGGGATACCATATTCATATCCGAGACCGGCGGATCCAAAAATACTCCCTGTCCCAATCCAGGTTGCTATCAGGGTTCCCACCAATATCGGGGTGGTTAACGAGCGTCCGGCGACCATAAAATCGTCCTGCGTCTGGACTCCCCCTGAACGAATGGCTCCCACTCCAATGAGTATCATGAGATAGAGTAAAATGGCAATGAGATAGATCATACTGAGAGCAATCTTTCTGATGCAGTGATTGAGGTGAACTCTTTACTGTGAATCATAGGATAAGCCCTGGTACGTATGCAGGCACCCGACACAGTGGTGAAGGTGGAATGTCGATATCCGGAGAGGTTCCGAATCATTGGCGCAATAGAATTGTAATGTCATTGCAGGAATCTTTCATAGCAGTTTTCGTTCATTTTAACGCCCGGATCAGTGTTAAGAGCGCCTGGAGAATCTCCTGTGAATCCGGAGAGTACTCTTCTGCGGAGTCCCGCACCGTATCGAATGCCTCCCGGCCGGAGTTTTTCGCCTGGTATTCCCGGAGCAGTTGCTGCAACAGAAGGTACGAATCGCTGCGATCCCGCCCCTTCACCTCTTCTGATTGATCAGCCCGCTTTTGGTTTTCCTCTCCGGTAAACAGCCAATTTAAATTCAAGTGGTAGTATTTCACCAGTGGTCGAAGTTTGTCAGATGGTATGGGAATTTCACCGGATTCATATCTCCGATATTGCCGCAAAGAGGTTCCCATGATTTCAGCCATTTCTGCCTGGGTGAGGTTCAAGTTCAGTCGAAAGGATTTGATACGAGAAGATAATCCGGACATATGTGGACTTTAAGCTTGATTATGGGTCAGTTCTGGCCTATATTCGCGATAGACCAGAGAAATATTTGCAGCAGGCACTGTACAGAGAGAATAAAATTTAAGGCCCATCACCTTGGACGAATATGCACTTATCCCAGCCGGAGGCCACAAACCAGAGACGATCTGTTTCCCAAACTTGTGTCGAGGAGGTATTGCATTCATAATGTTCCGCTATTACCGGCTCCGTCCGGCCGGGTTGATGAGAACTCTGTTCTTGGGCTTCTTCGTTCTTGTTCAATATATAAAAGATACACGTCTGGCATGGAGAGAGCAATTAGAAATACAGCCAGGACTGGTGCTCTTACCAGGCAGTCAGTGCAGTATAACCGGAGTTCGGATATGAAATTAGATAAATATACCATGGATGAAGTCATCCATCTGATGTTTCGCCGTTCGGGGAAGTCCGCCACCCAGATTGCCGAAGCGTTGTGCGTAACGGCCAATCAATTGTATCGCATGGTGGATGAGGCAGAACATGACCATGCCCTGGCAGCAAAGCATCTGCTGCCCTATATGACTATTCTGGACGATGATACCCCCTTGTACTATCTGGCAATCCGAAGAAACAAAATGATAGTCGAGTTACCGTTGACCTCAGAGGAAGAGGAAGGGGCGGACCGGCTCTTGAGCGAATTCAACAGTTTCAGCCGTATGCTGGAAAAGGTAATGACGGAGTATTTCGAACATCCCACGGTCGAGACGCGGGCGGAACTGGCAGCCTCATTGGAAGAATTTATCAGAAAACTGCTCGGCATTCGCGAGATTATAGAGGAGTAGGACTCGATATACTCGTCTATTGATAGTACGCGTTTTCGAGATGCATCAATAAAATGAATCCGGGTGTTCATCAAACATGTTTTATGCGGATGAATCTCGTTCTCGGGATCCCTGCGACCACCCTGCAGAGAAAGGCTCACAAGTATTTTTCCTTCTCAATTCTTACTCCGGACATCCCGGGGAGAGACTGCAGAGGGGCAAAAGCTTGTTAAGCAGTTGGATGTGGCATATACGCCGCCCCGGAAGAGAGAACCTATCGCAGAGATGAGGGAGAGTGACCGTTGTTCCAGACACTCCTGACCTCTGGGAATTTCAACCATCCCGAGGTTGATCGATGACAGGCCAGAGTTGAATGATCGTACCGGAAAGTATTCCAGTGAGGACTCCCAGCGCAAGGGTTGGGTAGCAGGGGATTGCCGGGTGCAGCGAGAGCAGGAGAAACAGCAATCCACCAATGATACCCGCCCAGCCAACACCAACAAAAAGAGAGAGAAAAAAACGCTGGAGAATAATTCCAGCGCATCCCCCGGTGAGGATCCCGGTGAAGATGATCCAGCCAATGCCATACGAAGTGGACAGGTCCGGGTAGAAGTCTCGCCCGAAAAAAATTAAGAGTAGTCCGATTATGATCGCACTGCTGATCAGCCCAATGCCCCATTTCGGCATCAGAGTGTATTCTCCAGTAATAATTGGCGAAGAGCACTGATTGGAATTGCGCCGTATTCCAACACCCGTTTATGAAAATCCAACAACGAAAAATCACTGCCGGCGTTCCGGGCGTATTTCCTTCGGAGATCCCAGAGGTTTTCCTTGCCAACGAAGGTGGCTACGGATTCACAGGGGGTCAATTGAAGGAACCGCCACCGTTCAGCGGCGGCACTCGTGGTACGAAAGCCCTGTTCTGTCATCAGGGTAATGGCCTCTGAACGCGAGAGGTTTTGTGTATGCACGCGCTGGTCGATGAGGGCATCGATGGCAGTTTGAATTTCGCGTTTGAGCTGCATGAGCCGGATACGGGGATTATTCAGTCCCCATCCTTCTTCAAGCATCAACCGTTCACAGTACGCTCCCCAACCTTGCCTGACAGGTGTATTCGAGAACATATTGCGGACCAGTGACGGATACCGATTGGAATAATATCGGAAGGTGGCTATACCCGGCAAAACGTCGCGAATCAGTACCAGCTGTTGGGCAAATCGATTAAATTCTCGCAAATAACTTTCCGTCTGCTGGGAAGACCACCTCGCAGGGATTGGTTTGACGTACAGCACTGTGATATCCTCAGCATTCAGCGGACCCAATTGCTGCAGAGAGGTGAACGATGTCTGCAAATGATGGGGCGAGGTCGGGAGTATACGAAAGGTCCATACAGGGGTCTGGTTGATGATTTTGTGTTGACTGACAAAGTCCCGGAGTTGATTGATTTGGGAGGACAGATACGAGTGTGTTTCTGACGCCGGAGGGTAATTATCGGAAATACGATCCATCACCATTCGAATGACGCGCAATTTATGCTGTCGAGAAGGATTGGAGTATCTGATATTCCACCAGTTATACGCCAGGGTATCGGCGATGTCGTACATCTGGTTCTGCAGCTCGGTGACGGAGGCCTCCGCCCGCGAGTCAATGGCTTCTGACGTCCATCCGGGCCCCATGATATATTGGAGTTCTTTCCAGTATAAGTCCGGTCCCAGCCGGAAGGTTCGTTCCGAGCGCGGCAGCAGATTATTCTCTATCCGGGCGGCATAATTCTCCAGTCCCTGGGCAGCGGATTCTGCGGCCCGGTGAATTTCATCGGCGGATTCCGTTGTCAGCGTATCGAAGTAGGCGAACAAGCGGTCCTGGCGAAAAAAGGCTGCCAGATCCCTGGCTTGCTGTACAGCGTATTCCCCGTGAACTACAGTCGTCGTCTGGAGTGATTGATATGCTTGATTTAACCAGGAGGCGATTCCGCGCAATCGTGCCGTTAATTGTGGGAGGCTGTTTTCGGGCGGCGTCTGCGACTGCATGGCCAGGGTGATAACAGCATTTCCGGCGTCATGGATATACATCATCGGATTCCAGGTGTATTCGCGCAGCGTATCCAGGCGGAACAACTGATGACGGAGGGAGTTCCGGAGAATCCGATAATCAACCCGATTCTGCCCGGTGAGATGCTCCGGATTGACATCGGCTAATCTTTTCAGTGTGGAGTGATACAGGGTTCGTTCGGTACGCCTGGACTGCTGGTCCAGATCATCCAGCAGATGGTCATATTCGTGAATCCCGGCCCAGGTGGCATCGATGGGATGCAGCTGAAAGTAGGTTTCGAAAAAGCGTTCGGTAATCGAAGTAAACTGTTGATCTGTGGTCTCCTCGCAGGTGATGAACGCAAAAAGCAGCAGGGGGGCCAGAAGCAGAATCAGTCGTTTTCCGGGGGGTATATTTCGGGTGTTACGAGATAAGTCCGAATTTTTTGCCATGATGTTCGAATTTTTCCAGGACGATATCCATTTGTTCAAAAGTATGGCTGGCCATATAACTGGTACGCAATCGAGACGATTTTTCAGGGACTGCCGGAGAGACAACGGGATTTGAATACACGCCATCCTGATACAAGGCCCGCCAGAAGGAGAAGGTTTTCATATTATCCCCGATAATGACCGGGATAATTGGCGTCTGCGTTTCCCCGATATCAAATTCCAGATCGCGGAGTCCATCCATCACGTAGTGAGTGATATCCCAGAGATGCTGGCGTCGTTCCGGTTCCTCACGGATGATCTTCACCGCAGCCAGCACTGTTGCCACGGCACTGGGCGGCAGCCCGGCGCTGAAAATCATACTCCGGGAAATGTGTTTGAGATAATCGATCACTTCGAATTTTCCGGCCACGAATCCCCCGACGCAGGCAAAGGATTTACTGAAGGTTCCCATGATTAAATCCACTTCGTCTTCCACTCCGAAGTATTCTGCGGTGCCCCGGCCGTTCTCGCCGAGGACACCAATCGAGTGGGCGTCGTCTACCATGACCCGGGCCCCGTATTTTCTGGCAATCTCTATGATCTCCGGGAGAGGCGCAATATCACCTTCCATGGAAAAAACCCCATCTACGACAATCAGTTTCCCGGATTCGTCGTTTAATTTTGCCAGAACCCGATCCAGATCTTCCATGTCGTTATGACGGAAACGAATAATATCACCAAAAGACAGCAACCCGCCATCCACAATACTGGCATGATTTAATTTATCCATGATGGCATAATCGCTTTTCCCAACCAGCGTGCTGATCACACCCAGGTTTGTCTGATATCCGGTACTGTACACCAGCGCAGCTTCCTGTTCCGTGAAATCAGCCAGAGTCTCTTCCAGTTCGATGTGAGAGTCGAGGGTGCCATTTAAAAAGCGACTGCCGGTACAACCGCTGCCGTATTTATCGATGGCTTCCTTCGCTGCCTGCAGCACCTCCGGATGATAGGTGAGCCCGAGGTAATTATTCGAACCGATCATAATCCGCTCCACCCCGTCGACAATAGCGCGTCCTGCCTTATTTTCGGTAATGGGAATGAAATACGGATACCAACCTTCATCCCGTGCCTGCTGTGCATCAGTGAAGTTCATACATTTTTCAAAAATGTCCATGCTTTCCTCAATTACTCGTATTCACTCGTCATTCGCCGGCAAAATATGGTGGAGTTTAACCAAATACTTCCTCTGCCGCAACGAGTATTCTGTTCCCATGCCGGTACGGGAGCTAGATGAATTTGCTCTGTTTGAAAATCTCCCGATTCACAATGAAGTACCCGGCAATGATCAGGCACAGGACAATGAAAAAACTTTTGAAGAAAGGCAGTGTTTTATACGTGAATATTAAGGAGACGATGGCGCAGAAGTCCGCAACAATCAGGAGGTACAGCCCCCAAAGGTAGATTTGCAGAAGTCCGTATCCGATGGTAATACATCCAACTCCGGAGAAGAGAAAGGCGAACAGCGTTAGCGTCGTTCCGACGCCGCTAATCAACGGGACAATCATCATTGCCACGCCTGCCAGCATCACCAGCAATCCGAATATTCGGGTGATAATCGCTGTCCCGGACGTTTCTGCAGTCCGGGGCTCCCGCTCTTTCATATCTTGAGATGATTTCTTTGCTGTCATAACGTTACTCCTGTTGTTTCGATCGCAGGAAGTGAACAAATCCCACTACCGTAGGAGCCGCCAGGATGACCAGATAATGGATAAGTAACTGGTCGCCTAACTTCGCATAGGTATTCGTTACGGTTTCCTGGCTTGGGAGAATATATAATAAGAAATCGATGAGAGAGGTGGATATCGTCCATAAACCACCCAGCTGGAATCCGTAATTCACCTGGTTCGAGTTGATCAGTTGAAGGATTTGCCAGCTCATGAAGATCGACAGAACTGCTGTGACAAAAGGAATGACTACCCATAACGGAAACCTGGCTGCCACTAATTTGCCTAATAAGTGGAGGATACCGATGGCCAGGTTCAAGATGAAAATTCCGAAAAGGGCAAGCTGCAAAGGAAATGACAATGTGATTTTTTTTGACGACATGCTGAAAATTAGATGCCCCCTCGGTAAAACGCAAGCGAAAGACATGGGCACTTCTCAAGAGCGAACCGGACAAACGGGCTAACCGCGACACATTACCATTCTTTCCTTCTTTTCTGTTGATAAGAGAAGGGTATGGAAGTTGATGGACAGGGGCTTCCTGGAATTTTTTGCATTCAGGGGCTTTCTGCTTGCAATTATACTCCGGTCCCGATATAATAATCCAACTTTCAGCGTGCCGGTTAGCCGGGTAATTTGAATAATCAAGTTCACGAGTCAGGAAGAACACCCATGCCGAAATTGTCGCTCTCGACCAAAATAATCCTTGGAATCGTTCTGGGTTTTTTTGCCGGATGGATATTCGGGGAAGCTCTTACTTTCATTGATCCTCTGGGGCAGTTATTCATTAAGTTATTAAAAATGATCATCGTCCCATTGATTATTGCCTCGGTCATCATGGGCGTGGCGGATATCGGTGATCCCCGGCGGCTGGGCAGGTTAGGCGGGAAGACCGTTCTTTATTATCTTACCACCACAGCGGCTGCGGTTATTATTGGTATTATTCTGGTCAATATTATAAATCCCGGGGTAGGTGTTGACCTTGCTCTGCAGGAGACCCCGGAACAGGCACCTCCCTCGCTGATTGACACGCTCCTGGGCATTGTGCCGGCCAATCCGTTCCAGGCCGTTGTGGAAATGGATATGCTGGCCATAATCTTCTTCTCTATCCTGTTTGGCATTGTTCTGACCACGCTCAAGGAAAAGGCACAGCCTCTGATCCGGTTCTTTGACTCACTGAATGCCGTCATGATGAAAATGACACACTGGATCATGGAATTGGCTCCCTATGGAGTGTTTGCGCTCATGGCGGTGATCGTGGCTGAGACTGGGTGGGAGGTCATTTTTGATCTGACAAAATATATGGCCACCGTGCTCCTCGGGTTATTCATCCACGGACTGATTTTTTTGCCGTTTCTGTTACGGGTGTTCGGGAAAGGGAAGCCGGTGGAGTTTGCCAGAGATATGTCCGCCGCACTGGCAACAGCCTTCAGCACCTCCAGCAGCTCTGCATCTCTGCCTGTGACCCTGGAATCGATCGAAGAGCATGCCGGGGTGGACAATTCCATCTCCAGTTTTGTCCTGCCTCTGGGTGCAACCATTAACATGGACGGCACCGCGTTATATGAAGCCGTGGCCGCTATCTTTATCGCGCAAGCCTATGGAATTGATTTAGCATTCGGCCAGCAACTGCTGATCGTCATTACCGCCACGCTGGCTGCAATCGGGGCTGCCGGAATCCCTTCCGCCGGCCTGGTCACCATGATTATTGTCTTGAATCAGGTGAATCTCCCCCTGGAGGGGATCGGATTGATCAGTGCGGTGGATCGTATTTTGGATATGGTGAGAACCACTGTGAATGTCTGGGGAGATTCGGTCGGCGCTCGAACAATTGCCCATACAGAGGGAATGGTGCACAGAGTGGAGGCTGCCCCTCCGGCATCGTAAAAGGAGAACTTTTCCAATCGAGGCTTGCAATCCTCTGGTGAATACCTCTATATTTCACACAGATATTTGACAGAGGCGTATTCGAATTCTACAGTTATGGCGCCGTAAAACAGAACCATCAACCTAACATGAGGGAGCTACGCTCCGGGTATGGAAAACAGGCCTTCCCCGACCCGTCGGGGTAAAGGAAGTTTGAAGTACACCGGGAGGCACCCACTGTGATAATAGGGTTCTGTAACTCGTAAGTCGCCATGGCTGTAGATCCTCAGGCGGGCTGAAGTTGTACTTCAGCCCGCATTTTTTTGATCTCTTCCGTTTGTTGTGCATCAGTTGTCGATCCCGTCTGCTTCAAAATAATAGAAATTGTCGTTGTGCTACCATCTGGCATGCACTGCTGGTAACCCCATGTTCTTTGTTGCATTAGACAGGAACAAGGGTAGAGAAAGAACGTGAGATATCGTAAAATATACTGTAAGCGACAACCTGAGATTCCTTAGGAGGATGTTATGTCAACAACCGATGAACTGAAAAATATGCTGCAAAATATTATTCACGAGCCTACTCAGTTTCCGGAAGACGGCAATCTGGCGTTCCTGACGGTTGGACGGGTGGGTCGCCTGAGGACGGCGGGCGCTCTGGATTTCGGTGGAAGCGAATACGCTGAAGCCGACGTTGAGTGGATGGAAGCAGAACGTAAGGCCAAAGACGACAAATACGGCTGGTGGACGCTGGATTCGGGAACGTACCAGGTTGAGTTTAACGAGGGTGTCTCAGTGCCGGAAAACTCCGGGGTGCTCCTGCAAATCTGGTCGCAGGCCCTCAAAGCAGGAGTAACCCATCCCACGGAGGTCATCACGGCGTCAAAGAACCCCTTATTCACACTAATCCACGTGGGGAATGCGGGCATTCGTATCAAAGAAAATGCGCGACTGTCAGAAGTCCGTTTGATATAAAATTAATTTTCGTATTTTATAGGTTTCAATGTGATGCCAGAGAGTGTAAACAAAGGGATCCGGATGCCCAGATTTTGCCTGCCCAGTCCACGCATAAATGCAGGAAAAATCATTTTTATTCCGGGGGGTAATTGAACAGGGAAACGCATGGCAATCGTATCAGCACTGCATGTTGGCTCTTTACTCTTGTATCTGCTCGGGTTGCTGTTTTACTGGCGATTTTTTATCACCAAGCGCCAGGGGCGGACCGCTACCCTGACATTGCTGATGGGATTGGTTGTCCACTCCATAATGCTCACTTTGTATACCATACAGCGAGATATTCTTCCTCTGGGGCAATTTTCCCTGGCGGCGACTACTTTTGTGTGGTTATTCGGTTTCTTATACATCATTCAGGAATTCCTTCTGAAAGAGCAGGAATTCGGCGTATTTGTGACAGCCATCCTGAGTATTGTCCAGGCTATCAGCGTTCTCACCATCGATTACTCCAGGCCCCTGGCAGATATTTTACAGAATGTCATGTTTGAGGTACACGTAGCTTTTATGTTGCTGGCATACGCCAGCTTCGCCCTGGGATTTATCGCTGCCCTGATGTACATCATCTTGTTTAAAGAAATTCAAGGACATCGATTCGGGTTGCTTTACTCCCGGCTTCCCTCCCTGGAGTTTTTGGATAAATTAAACATCCGGTCAGTGCTGATTGGTCTGGCGTTTCTCACCATTGGAATAGGATTGGGGATGCTCAATGCCGGAGAAGCCTGGGGATTCTTCTGGGAATGGGATCCTAAATTAACCGTAGTGTTTGTCAACTGGGTGATTTATCTGGCGTTAACAATCACTCATCTGTTCTTGAACTGGAGAGGACAACGCACGTCCCTGCTCAGTATCCTTGGATTTCTCATGGTGGTATTTTCATTTTTTATTGTGACGAATTTCGCCTCAACAATTCATACCTTCTAATGCAATTGACCGCACTCAGATTGAAACCTGAAAAATCCGTTGATTTCCCGCTGCTTCTGGAGGAGCTGAGGACGGTAATTCATGGCTGTTCCATTGAAGAAGCCTGTGCTTTCCGGCATGCTGGCTGGATCAGTATTTACCTGGCCGGAGAGCAAGGAGGGCAATCGGATATCACCGAAAGTCTTCGAACCAACCGGAAGGACATGGCTCTCACAACTGTTTCGGAGCGACACGAACGACAGGCAGTACGGCAATTTTATGAGGAATATCTCGGCAAAGATTCTCTATTTATTGGTGAGCGCTCGGTGCAGACCGCATTGAACGTCGATTTTCGGAAATCCATGCAGAATGGGTTGACCGGTGCGGTATTCCGGGAGTTACGGAAGACAGCCAATCTGCTGGGTGATACTATCCGGTCTTCCGGAGAATTGAGTGCGCATTCGGTGACTCCGGAATCGCTCTCCCGGGAGCTGGCGGGAAAAATTATGGAAGACGTCTCCGAAGCCGTGATTACTGTTATCGGAGCGAACGAATCTTCGGAAAGATTTCTTGAATACTGGAGCAGGCAGCACGTACGTCGCCTGTATTACTGCCATCCGGATTTTTCGGAAGCCGAGCGCCTGAGCCTGACGCTGGAGGCCCTGCCCATCCGGCCGGAAGAAGTGGGAGAGGCGCTTTCACAATCCGATATCATCATTATTGCCTCCAAGGAAGACGACCTGCTGGCACCATCGCAGACCGCGATTTTGAGTAGTCTGCACACGCAGAGAAAGAAACATCGATTGATTTACAACTGGGGTGAACTCCCGGAAGTCACCGCAACATTTTCACGATCTTCATCGGTGTTTGTTTACAACAGAGAGGAGTTGGAGCAGGCACTGATGCAGGCTCGAGAGAAACGACGGCAGATACTCACCAGATTTCAGCAGCACATCGATGAAATGGTTGAAGGTTTTTTTGACTGGCTGTACTCGGATCAGCGATATCGATTCCAGGGGATTGTGGGGAAAAGTCACCAGATGCAGCAGGTGTTCGATCTGATAGAGCGGGTGGCGGAAACTGATATCACGGTGCTGATACAAGGAGAGACCGGGACCGGAAAAGAGCTGGTCGCACGTGCCATCCATGAAATTAGTCAGCGAAAGAACGGACCGTTTGTCACCATCAATTGCGGGGCGATACCGGAAACGCTGCTGGAGGCGGAACTGTTCGGACACGAGAAAGGGGCATTCACAGGCGCAACCTCTCCCAGAAAAGGTCTCCTGAAGGAGGCGGCCGGTGGCACCGTATTTCTGGATGAAATCGGAGATACCACCCAGATGTTTCAGGTCAAACTTCTGCGAGCCCTCCAGGAGCGGGAAGTGACTCCCCTGGGAAGCAGTACTCCGGAATCAATTGATGTCCGAATTATTGCCGCTACCAGTAAACGGCTCCAGGCGGAAGTGGAGACAGGACACTTCCGGTCTGATTTATATTACCGGATAAATGTGGTCCAACTTTCACTGCCTCCACTCTGTGAGCGGAAAGAAGACATCTTCCCTCTCATCAACCACTTTATGCGGAAATATAACACAAAAATGGGTAAACAGGTGGAAGTGATTTCCAAAGAGGCCGCCGAAGCACTCATAGCGTATGAGTGGCAGGGGAATATACGAGAGCTGGAGAACGTGGTGGAGCGGGCAATTGCACTGAGTGCGGATCACCGGATAACCCGGGACGATCTCCCGGCATCTGTTGTACAGCCGACAGCGCACACTGCTCAGGACCGGGCAGAGGAAATTCGGACCCTGGAAGAAGTGGAAGAACAATACATCCGCCAACTGCTGCAGCAATTACAGGGGAATTATTCCGAGGTGGCGGAAAAACTGGGGATCGGTCGAACCACACTCTGGCGGAAAATAAAGAAATATGGTTTGGAGGAAGAAGAGTGATTCCGGCGAATCCGGTGAGGGGGCTCGTTTGTTTCAGACGGCGTGAGAATTCCGTCCCGTTTCTGCCAGAGAGCAGGACTGATTATTTTACTGTCAAGCACTGAGGGAGAATATGGCATTTAATCATCGTGTTCGGAAAGTCCAGAATCAGGTGAACAGTTTACTCTGTGTGGGAATTGATCCGGACATGGAAAAACTCCCCTCTGCGCTGCCTCGATCTGCAGAGGGGATTCACGAATTCTCCCAACAGATTATTCGTCATACGCAGCGTCATGTTTGCGGGTATAAATTTAACAGTGCATTTTTCGAAGTACTGGGAGGCGAGGGCCTGGAAATCTTGAAAGATCTGCGGCACGACATCCCCGCCGATCTCCTTGCGATGTATGATGTAAAGCGGGGTGATATCGGCAACACGGCAAGGCACTATGCACGTGCGGCGTTCACCGGGCTCGATATGGATGCGGTCACCGTCAATCCGTACATGGGAGAAGACGCAGTGACTCCTTTTATTCAAGATCCTGCAAAGGGGGTTTTTATATTATGCTTTACTTCAAATCCCGGGAGTCGTGATTTTCAGCAGTTGGTGCTGCAATCCGGGGAACCGGTTTATCTTCAGGTTGCGAAAAAAGCAACCGAGTGGAATAGCAATAACAATGTCGGATTGGTAGTCGGGGCTACCAAAGCCGCATATTTGGCGGAGATACGGACCGTTGCTCCTGACCTCCCGATTCTTGCGCCGGGAGTGGGAGCGCAGGGAGGGGATCTGCAGAAGGTGCTGGAGGCGGGCCGTTCAGCAGCCGGATACGATCTGATCATTCCGATATCGCGTGCTATACTCTACGCCGGCTCAGGGAAGGATTATGCCGAGAAGGCTGGACGGAAAGCAGCTGAGTACAAGCAACAGCTAAATGAGGCGCTAACACATGTCCGATCAATTTGATATGGAACAGCTATTAAAGGAATCCGGCGCCTATCTTCAAGGTCATTTTTTATTGACGTCCGGCATGCATTCTCCCCATTACTTTGAGAAGTTCCGGCTCCTGGAAAATCCGAAGTATAACAGCAGGATTTCCCGGGCACTTGCGGAGAAATTTGCCGGGAAGGAAGTGGATGTGGTGGCCGGGGCAGCGATTGGAGGTATTTTGCTGGCATATGAAGTCGCCAGGCAGTTTGGTGTCCGATGTGTTTTTGCAGAGCGAGCGGAGGGCGATTTCACCTTCCGGCGCGGCTTTCGCATCACACCCGAGGAGCGCGTTCTGATAGTTGAGGATATTGTCACCACCGGGGGGTCGGTACTGGAAGTGCTCGATCTGGTGAGGAAAACCGGAGCATTGGTACAGGGCATCGGCCTGCTCATTGATCGCAGCACCGGCACGTTTGACCCGGCTGTGGAATGGGCTTCCCTCTATACGGCGGCAGTTGAAAACTATCAACCGGAAGAGTGCCCGCTGTGTGAGCAAAACATTCCGCTGACTTCCCGGGGACGATCGGGAAAAAAGTAACGGGTGCGAGCCAATGAGGATCCAGATTCTGGGAAGTGGCAGTAAGGGGAACAGTTGTATTATCCGGACGGCGGAGAGTGTGTTTCTGCTTGATAACGGATTCAGCGGGAAGGAGTTAGTCCGGCGACTGAATACGGTGCAGGTTGATCCCCGCGAAATTCACGGTATCCTGGTCAGCCATGATCATGCGGATCATATCAGAGGGGTCGGTGTGTTCGCCCGGAAATATCACACACCGGTGTATTTGAACCGTCTCACGTTTGAATACACGAAAAGAACACTCGTTGATGCGGACGTCAAATTTTTCGCTACCGGGCACACGATGACGTTTCGCGACCTGTACATGGAGACATTTCCACTCCCACACGACGCCGGGGATCCGGTGGGTTTTAAATTCAGCCAGGTGAACGGAAAAGAGAAATCCCTGGGGAAAAAAGTCGGTTTTGTTACCGATCTTGGCCAGGTCACCCCGCTCATTCGTCAGCAACTGGGTAATATTCATGTCTTGGTCATTGAAACCAACCACGATGAGCACATGTTAATGCACGGTTCGTATCCCTGGTCGCTGAAGCAGCGGGTGAGCAGCCGGACCGGCCATCTTTCCAATGTTGCTGCGGCGCAGCTGATCGGTGAGGTCGTAAGTCAAACCGGTATTCCGGAAGTGACCCTCGCCCACTTGAGCGAAAAAAATAATGATCCCGGTCTGGCTGCTGACACGGTGCTGGAGCAGGTCGAAAAAGAGTGTGGAACCACCATAGAGGTGAACATTGCATCTCAACAGGAACCCATGGATGAACTAATTCTCTAACCGAGGAGGAAAACCCATGAATGGCAAAATCATGCCCTGGATAATCATACTTGCAGCCGGTGTGATGTTGTTTCAGTGTGCAGAGAAGGAAGAAGAGGTAATACATAAAGAATTCGAGGTGCTCACGCAGGCGCAGATCGATTCAATCCGGCAAGTGGTCCGGAATGCACCGAAAGAGCCGGTTATGGAGGATGAGGTCGGGGTAATTGAAACGAACTTCGGCCCCATAGTGGTGGAATTTTTCACAGATGTGGCCCCGACTCACACCGAGAATTTCAAGCGGCTGGCCAATCATGGTTACTTTAACGGGACCTGGTTTCATCGGATTATTCCCGGTTTTATGATACAGGGCGGAGATATTCTCTCCAGAGATAATAATCCCGCCAACGACGGAACCGGCGGGCCCGGATATACCATCCCGGCTGAATTCAGCGAACTGCCCCACTATCGAGGGCGGCTTTCCATGGCCCGGTCCTCCAGTGGACCCAATACGGCCGGCAGTCAATTCTTCATTGTCCAGAACCCCGATCTGAGCGAAGCACGAATCAGGAATGCGGAAAATAATGTCGGCTATGAATTCAGCGAAGAAGTGGTTCAGACGTATCTGGAACGAGGAGGTACTCCCTTTCTGGATAACCAATATACTGTGTTCGGTGAGGTGATCCTGGGGATGGATGTGGTGGATAAAATTGCCGCTGTTGAGACGAACCAGAACGATCGGCCGGTGGATCCGGTCATTATGACAAACGTATATGTAACGGACCGAGCAAATGTGGATCTATTAAATCAATGAAACGCACGAAAATCGGTGTGGCCTTAGGCGGCGGCGGTGCCCGGGGTTTTGCGCACATCGGAGTGTTGCAGGTCTTCCAGGAAGCCGGTCTTCCCGTCCATTATGTCGCCGGGACCAGCATGGGAGCGGTGGTCGGTGCCATGTACGCTGAAACCCTGGATGCGTTTCAGGTAGAGCGGCGGTTTGCCGAGTTTGTGAACAGCGAGGAATATCAACAGGTGGGAATTCCACGATTGATAACCCAGGAGGAAAAAGAGACCGGATTCTGGGATCAGTTTACCTCAAATATCCGGGAACGGCTGGCGGTAAACATGGCCAGAACCCGAAAGTCGATTATAAAATCGGAACGGTTACAAAACGCAGTGAAACGCTTGATCTTGATTGAAAATTTCGATGGATGCCAAATACCGCTAACGGTCTTGGCGACGGACCTGCGGGATGGACAGGATGTGCCATTGTCCTCCGGGAATCTTCACGAGGCGGTGACAGCGAGTGCCTCTATTCCCGGTTTCCTCCCCCCGGTTCGCTTGAACGGCCGATTCTTGAGCGACGGCGGCATCAGTTGCCCGGTGCCCGTGAGGTATGCCCGGGGGAGTGAACCAACCGTTGTATTCGGAGTCGGCGTGCCTCCGCCTGCAAACTATCCGGCCGATCTGGAAAATGCCCTGGAAATCATTAACCGGGCGGAACAAATCACCTCCCTGCACTATTCAAGAATGCAAATGCACGAGGCGGATATGCAAATTTATCCGGAACTGGAAAATGTCCATTGGTATGAATTCGGACGAATGCAAGAGATTATTGAAGCCGGGCGTAACATCGCCGAACGGTTACTTCCAGAGATTAAGAACCTCCTTTCTCGCCGGCTTCGCTGGTGGCAGCGGATCAGAGTCTCTGTAAGCAGAACGGATATCATGGATGTGTATCAGGCAGAGATGTAATGAAACCAACATCGCTGATAAGAGCCTGCAAGTAGTTTAAAAGCAAGAAACAAAGGATAGCTCATGACAGAAATACAGCGTCAAAATTTACTGAGAATCGTGATGGGATTCCTCTTCATTCCCACTCTAACCTTCGGCCAGTTAGGTGCGCCGGAGGATATCGTCCAGGTGAGTCCGAAATGGTCTCAAAACGCGGCCTTGCGCGGGGAGAGCCTCCAGCTGGCGGTGCAAATAACCATCAAGGATACCTGGCACATTAATTCCAATGAGCCGCTGGATGACTTTCTCATTCCCACCCAGATTTCCTTCCGATCTCCGGAAGGCGTCACTACTGGTCGTATTTACTTTCCGGAACCACACCTCTATAATTTTGATTTTTCGGAAAGTGATGTGGCGGTGTATGAAGGGACAGTGAACCTGGTGACTTCGGTGAGTGTGGATGAATCGTTCGAGGGGGATAATATCTCCATACACGGGACACTCACCTATCAGGCCTGTAATAACACCTCCTGTCTGCCACCACAAGACCTGGATTTCACTGCGTCCATACCAATTGCCTCCGATCAGGAAGCGGTAGAAGAGATTAATACGGCGATCTTTTCCTCGACCGGTACTGGTTCCCAGGGAATCGGTTCCGGCGTGCAGACAGCACAGGAGTCACAAATTGCGGCCTGGATAAGTGAAAAGGGAATGCTGCTTACCCTGTTCCTTATTTTTATGGGCGGACTGGCCTTGAATCTGACGCCCTGTGTCTATCCTCTTATCCCGATTACCATCAGTTATTTCGGAGGGCAGGCTAAAGGGAGTAACGTAAAGAGCACCTTCATTCTGGCCGTATTCTATGTGCTGGGGATGGCGATCACGTATTCTCTGTTGGGCACCGTTGCGGCGCTGACCGGGCAAATGATCGGCGCGGCGCTGCAGAATCCGTTTGTCCTGGGATTCATTGCGACCATCCTGGTGCTGCTTGCCTCCAGTATGTTCGGTGCGTTTGAGATCCGGGTGCCGCAGAGTCTGGCATCTATCGGCGGGAAATCCCGGCAGGGGGTGGTCGGTTCGTTATTCATGGGCTTGACAGTCGGAATTATCGCCGCTCCCTGTATCGGCCCCTTCGTGTTAAGTCTGTTAATCTTTGTAGGCGATCTGGGGAATCCATACCTGGGATTCCTTATGTTCTTTACGCTGAGTCTGGGGCTGGGCTTGCCGTTCCTGCTGCTGGGCACTTTTTCGGGGCTGATGCAGAAACTGCCCCGATCCGGCCAATGGATGGTGTGGGTACGGTATATCTTTGGCTTCGTCCTCATTGGCATGGCCATCTATTTTCTCGAACCACTCTTTTCACCCACCATGTACAAGGCACTTCTCGCAATTGATGCTTTCGCTGCGGCCATCTTTCTGGGATTAATTACCCGGAATAAATCCGATACCAGAATCTTTAAAGTAATGAAGCCGGTGGTGGGGCTACTGTTTATGGCAGTGGGATTCTGGATCGTTCTTCCGGCCCAGGCTGAAACGGATGGAGTCGTGTGGTCAAAATATTCCGAGGAGAGATTGCAGCAATCTGTGCAATCCAATACCCCGGTCATTATCGATTTTTATGCTGATTGGTGTATCCCCTGTAAGGAATTGGATCAGTTTACCTTCAGCGATCAACAGGTGATGCAAGCAGCCCGGAATTTCACCATGTTGAAGGCTGACTTAACGAAAAATAACGCTCCGGAAGTCCGGAAACTCAAACAGGAATATGATATCCGGGGCGTGCCGACCATCGTCTTTATTAACACAGATGGCGAAGAGATTCCATCGCTTCGACTCACTGGCTATGAACCCCCGGAAGATTTTATACAACGGATGGAGAAAATCTCTTCGTAACGATGTGAGATAGAAATGAATTTTATCACAGTCTAACCGCATATAGAGAACTGGAGAATATTGAGCGATGACATATATACAAATCTGTAAAAAAGGGATTCGATTTCTAATCGTATTCGGGCTTTTCCTTATTGGAGCAGCAATTTCGGCGCAAGATGTTGCCATAGATCTTGATGCCCAGAAACCCATCTCTCTTTCCGGGAACTTCGACACGAATCCGATGGCACCGAATTTTGAGTTGCAAACCATCCAGGGTGAAACGGTGCGTCTTTCCGATTATCGCGGGAAAGCGGTGCTGCTGAATTTCTGGGCCACCTGGTGCGGTCCCTGCCGGGTGGAAATTCCTGATTTTATCGAACTGACTAACACCAAAGATCCGGATCAATTCGTGATCCTGGGGATGACACTCCAGAGCGGGACTCCCGAACAGATCCGAAAGTTCGCCGACAAAATCGGTATGAACTATCCCGTCCTGTACGGAGAGGACGCCACCATGATGAAACTGGCGGAGCTGTACGGCCGGATACAGGCCATTCCCACCACCTTCCTGATTGGCCCCGATGGCCGGGTGCAGAAATATTACGTGGGGCCCAGGGACGGCGAAACGTTCTGGCAGGATATCGAGGCCGTGGTGAATTGAGCCTCCTCAGGTCATAAAGTCAGTCTGATCCCGATTGCCTGCCGGTCCGAGGCACAACAGGCGAAGTATTTGCAGGAGTCGGCTGATATTCCTTATTGCATTCATTTATTCGCTCCGGAGACAGTGCGTTTTTCGATTCGATGCACGTGGATTGAGGTGAAGGTGCTGCCGGCGTCCCCGATTGCGGAGAAGGCCTCTTTATTAACGGTAAAGTCTTTCAATCATTCAATCATTCCCGGCAAGCTGTGGTCCATCTCGCTTATCTCGATTCTTGTTTAAAGACCCTCGAATGTCTAATTTTGATTTCTGAATATCGAAGGTAACAGGAAGAGTGCAATGCAGAGGTTGCATCATGCGAAATTTTATGGTTCGGGGGTTCGGTTGTTCCATTCAAGATAACAATTTCCGGATGGGACGGAGCCTTGTCCTCGGCATCGTGGGCCTCCTGATTTATCCAGGGAATATCCCCGCCGCGGACTACTGGCAGCAGTATGTCCGGTATACTATCGAGGTTTCGTTAGACGTCGATCAGAAGCAGCTCACCGGAAGCGAAAAGGTTGTGTACTATAACAATTCCCCTGATACGCTGGAGAATATCTACTTTCATCTCTATCCGAATGCATTTCGCAGTGATTCAACGCTGAAATCCCTGCAGGGAAAAACATGGTATCGGGAGCCTCCTTCCCCTCCACACCGCAGCTGGGTTGACATTCAAGAGTGCAGGACTTCTCTCCGCGGCAGTGTTTCCAATGAATTTGATATCGATGGTACCATTCTCCACGCAGAGATTCCTGGCCGTCTCTACCCGGCAGATTCATTGGTGGTGCATCTCCGGTTCGTTCACCATATCCGCAAACATTATGGCCGGGCCGGATATCGAAACGATCAGTTTGATTTTGCCCAGTGGTATCCCAAGGTGGTGGTCTATGACGAGCGAGGCTGGGATAACGATATTTGGCCCTACGTCGGAGAATTCTATGGTGAATTCGGAGATTTTCGGGTGACCATGAATATTCCGGACTCCCAAATCGTCGCCGCCACTGGTATCGTGGTTGACGGGAATCCTGGCTGGGACGAGGTGACAGTTGAAACAGAAACCGATTACGAAGAGTGGTATCAGGAATATCAGCCTCGAAAAGAAAACAGGCTCCGGAGAACCGGTCGCCGGACGGTGACCTTCCTGGCGAAAAATGTGCATGATTTCGCCTGGAGTACCAGCCCGCATTTTGTGTATGAACACGGCACCTACCAGGACGTTGATGTGCATGTGCTGTACAATGATTCTCATGGTCGTGCATGGCATAATCAGGTGGTAAATCATGCGACGAGAACACTGGACTGGCTGGAGACGAAATTCGGGGAGTATCAGTATCCCCAGGTGACGGTGGTACATGGGTTGCTGGGAGGCGGCATGGAATATCCCATGCTGGTGATGGACGGCCGGCCCAGTGAAGGGCTGGCGGTACACGAAATCGGTCATATTTATTTCTATGGGGCCCTTGCGAACGACGAAATGGCTGAAGCCTGGCTTGACGAAGGCTTCACTACATTCCAGACCCTCCGGTACCTGGAATATTACTACGGCAAAGAGGGACGGAGTATGGAGGAGTTGAACCGGGAGTATCCCGGCCTTCGGGCCCGGTTTCCGCGTATGACCAGTTACGAAGACGATCAGGAGGCCGTCATCGAAATGCAGCTGAGCGGAAATGATGAGCCCATCGCAAAACCGGCTGACGAATTCGGCTCATACGATGCCTACAGATATAACGTGTATACCAAAGCCTCACTCATGCTGGATATGCTTGAGTATGTCATGGGAGAGCGGGCATTCTGGGACGGCATGCGGGATTATTATGATACCTGGCAATTGAAGCATGTGAATGAGCAGCGTTTCCGGGAGATCATGAATCAACATTCCACCGCCGATCTGGACTGGTTTTTTGACCAATGGCTGCATTCGACCGGATATGTGGACTATGCATTAGAGGGGTATGAGGTGGAGTCCGGACCGGAAGGAGGGTACCTGGTGACGGTCTCACTTCGCCGGAACGGTCCGTACATCATGCCGGTGGATGTGGAACTCCGGTCTTATGATGGAAAGACACTCCGTACCCGGTGGTTTGAGCATTCGGAACAGGGGAGCGTCACCTTCGAGACCGATTCGAAGGTGTCGAAAGTAGTGCTGGATCCTGACAACCGGATTCTGGATGTCGGCCGCACCAATAACGTCTCCGGGATCCCGGAGCACGAATTTTTACCCGAATATCCCGAATTGAATTATACGCCCAGAGATGCCTATCTGGTGAAATGGTGGCCTTCCGTCTGGTACAATCAGATTGACGGAGCCAGAGTCGGCTTCCATCTTGGGAGGCAGTATTCAGCGGACAGAAAACAGTTCCGCGCCAAACTCTGGTATGGGACGGAATCAAAGCAGCTCGATTATGATGTCCGATATTCCGATGAGCTATATCATTTCCTGCCTGGCTTCAGATACAATATCCGGGTGGCACACATCGAAGGACGGCAATGGAATCAGGCCGAAATTTCGAAATCCTGGTCTCGCGCGTTCCGTCTGCTCCCCGCTCATCGGATATCCTTAGGGATCCGGAACATTGGGCTCACCGATGCCCGGTATCCTGTCGATCTGTGGAACCCCGGGGTAAACAATCAGATGGTTGTCGGTTACCGGTCCGATTTCCGGGCCATCCGATGGAGAAGTTCTTTTGAAGCCGCTGCTGTCGAATCCCATCCGTTGCTGGCCAGCGATTTCGATTTCCAGAAGCTGACGTTCGAATGGCAAATCCGCACCACGCAATCCACCCCAGGGGTGCGATTTCGTTTGTTCGGCGGATGGGCATATGCCGGCAAGCCGCTGCCGGAGCAGGAAAAATACTCAATTGCAAACGGCGGTCAATATGCCTACTTCAATCAGTATTATGCCAGAAGTGTGGGGAGTTTTCTGGGGATCAAAGATGCATACAATTATCTCTGGCTTCCGGGAGGTGGCAGCGTGCGGGCATTTCAAAATTCAAACGTACCCGGCGCAAATCGCTTAATAGCCGGTAACCTGGAGGTCCGTTTTCCCATAAACAGAGCAGGCCTGAATGTCCATCCGGGTATTTATCTGTTCTCTGATTATGTCTATGCAGAGTTCCCGGAGGGAGAAGAAACTTCCGGCCAACCGGTCTCAGAGCGGTTTAAAATTCTGGGAGATCTCGGCCTGGGTTGTGAGCTGCGGGGTGCTATTCTTCAGACTCCCTACCTGATTCGTGTGGACATTCCGCTCTGGGTGAACGATATTGATTATCTCTCCAGGCGAGAAAGCCGGTTCGATACCAAGATCCTCCTGAGTTTTCAAACCCTGTTTTAAATTGAACAACTCATAGAAAAATAAACACATCCCAACATCCAGGTATATATGTACATAAGTACATAGGGTATATATGTAGTTTACGGGAAGGAGATATGCACGTTTATTCCTGCTGCTGATTTGGAAGAGATAACCTGGGACCCCTTGTCCCTATGTACCTATTTCCTTATCCCGAAGGGATCGCTTCGAGAAGTACCCGGTTGGGGCGTGTGCCGGGGACTTCCCTTCTTTTGTGGAACCTTCTTCTCAGAATTATGAAAAATCGAGCCAAAGAGATCAGGCCACCGGACTTTCTTCGATTTTCAGCGCATCCAGCAATTGCGTAATCCGGAAACCGGATTCGGATTCCGCACGCTCGAATGTTTCCAGCAGCGCATTGCGTACTTGGAATTGCCGGAGCGCTTCAGACGTGGCGCCGGATCGTACAACATCCTCGATCAACACGAGTCTGAGCCACCAGCACAAATTCTCAAAGGATTCTTTGTTAAACCACAGAGCGTCCTGGTACCGGTTAATGCCGAGGTAATCCCGGATGAGTCCGGAATGCAGGAGATTTTCCATCACCCGATAGGCCGCATTTGGTGTCTCCAGATCAACGTCGAACCAGTGTTGATACGAGGTGAGGATTTTTGTCAATTCTTCTGTCTCCACCGCCTGTTCTTCACTCAGGTCTAGTTCTAATGCCAGATCGTGAATAATGTTGTGGAGCAGGAGATCATCAATCCAGCTGCGGCTCAGGTCTGCAAACTCTGTTTCAGACTGTAATTTTCCAAGACTCCGCACAAATGACCAGGAAAAGAGCACAATCCATATTTCGGGATCATTTAGGTCAGCAGCAAGTTCTGTCATTGTGGTCTCAAGTGGTTCACTTCCCTTGTCTTCAATTTTCTCGTACAGAGAGGGTAATTCAAGCAGTCTCACCAGTGAATCTGTGATTTCCGCAGCGACTTCATCGATATCACCCTCAGAATCGGTGAACTCTTTTATCTCACGGAGAAACTTCTCAATGCCGTCTTCTCCGCCTGCTTCAAAGATCTCCGCAACGGCTTTTTCAGGTTCTTCTGTTCCTCGCTGCTCATACCATTCTTCGAATATCGTGGCGTTGAAAACGGACCTGGTGGCTTCATGGATGGGACGAAGCAGTGTTTCCTGCAGGGCCTCGTCGATGCTGGGAACGCCGCGTCCGTCCAGATATCCGGTCAGTTCGGCGTACATGTTATCCGTATCCTCCACTTCCCGGAAATCCAGAAATACCTGATACTTGAAGGCACTGAGCTCAACGAAAAAGCCCCGGTCGTAGATGCTCCGGTTGTTTCTGATATATTCCAGACCAGAGATCTGGTCCCGGAAGATGCAGAAGGTATTCGGATCATTCCGCAGATCAAGTCCTTCGCCGAGGTTCTTTTGCATCAGGCGGTCCTGGCCACCGTTGCCGGCCTTTTCCACGAAGGCAGTGGACCTGTGGAGTACGCCCCTGGCATGATCGAATTTATTATTATACACCACCAATGCCCGCTCATTTCCGGCCCGGTTGGAGTAAGCCAACACATTTTCATTGACATACCCTTCGGGCGTATAGAGATCGTAGAGCAAAAAATTCTTCGATTCTGCAAACAAGTAACGTCTATGGAGCAGTGGGAAAATCTCCCGTTCATGCCGCCGGATCAGATGTTGGTCCGGTTCCTCATCCCAGTAGGCGCGTTTAAATTCCATTCCGTATTTTTCGGTCAACCCTTCAACCTGACCATGTCCGAACATGGGTAAGCCAGGCATGGTCACCAGGAGGACGCAAACCCCAAAATATTTATCATCTTTGCCGAACTGGGCTACCGCTGTTTCCTCATCCGGATTATTCATGAAATTCACGAACCGCTTGAGGATCTCAGGATTAAATTCCAGTACGTTCTTAATGGTCTGGCGATATTTGGCATTATCCTCGGTTTTGAGCATATTCATGAACGCGCTGTTATACACCCGGTGCATGCCAAGCGTACGGACAAAATATCCTTCCATCAGCCAGAACGCTTCGGCCAGCAGCAGCGTATCCGGCTCTTCTTCGGCTACCCGATCAACAACTTCCCGCCAGAATTCTTTCGGAAAGGCTTTGTCGAACTCCTCCCTGGTCATACCATATTCCGCACGTGACGGGATGTCGCCCCCTGTTCCGGGTTCCGGAAACCAGAGGCGCTGGTAATGCTTTTTCGCCAGGGTCATAGCGGCATCAAATCGAATAATGGAAAAGTGCCGGGCGACGTGCAGAATGGTTTGGATAACGGCTTCCCGCACTTCGGCGTTCAGAAAATTCAGCTGAGCGGTGTCATTCCAGGGCATACTGGTGCCGTCATTCCCATGGTAGATGTATTTTTCGTCGCCGGTGTGGCTGTCAACCCGCTTGAAAACGACGGCCGCATCGCTGCGATCGTAATAGTGATCTTCCAGGAACAATCGGACCCGGTCATCCTCGCAGAGATCCGGGCCGCTGAAAGAGTAGGAAGGAAACGGGCTCTGGTCCAGAGAAACGAACCAGTCCGGGTGTTCCCGCACCCATTTTCCATCAATGCCGACATGATTGGGCACCATATCCCCGGCCAGCCGGATTCCGCGTTCCCAGGCACGGTCGTGCAGGTCATCATAGGCTTCCTGACCCCCCAGCTCCTGAGCAATGACATAATCGTACAGAGAGTATGCCGAAGCCACCGCATCCGGATTCCCCATCATCTGTTTGATGCGCCGGGAGGCATTGCTGCGTTCCCATAATCCGATTAACCACAGGCCGGTGAAACCTTGGCGTGCCAGCCTATCCAGCTCTTCATCCGGGATTTGATCCAGCCGGGTGATAGAGCGACCATATTTCCCGGAAAGCTGGTCCATCCATACATACGTGTTCTTGGCAAGGATCACAACTTTGGGCATCCAGTCCTGATCCTGGCTGAACCGCTCGTATTCCACTTCTCCGGTGAAATCATACGTTCGGGACGGACCGGGAGTCCCGAAGCGTATTTTGGTTTCTTCTTTGATAAAATCCAGGCTTTTTAACAGACGATAGAAGTATTTTCCCAGAATGGAAGCCCAGCGTTCCCGGATCCATTCCAGCTGACCGGAGATGGAATGCGGAGATGCCTCGGCCGGCGATTGGAGCATCCGAAACAGGTTTTCATTCTCCGGCCCGTAAAAGGGCTGGTCATCAAAAAACTGGCTAATGGCCTCCATGACTCTCACATACTTGGTTGTCTTTTCCAGCCTGGCATCATCAAACAATTCAAGATATTCCGAGAACGCCGGATTGGTATTGGAAAGCCACAGGAGAATCAATTCTTCCAGAATAATATGCTTGTGCGGCTCCCCCGCGGAAGTTCCCTCCAGGTAGTGCTTCACATCCAGCTCTCTGCGATAGACTTTCAACGGCGGGAATTCATCCGTGAAGGCAATGAGCATCTGCTCCAGTTCATGGGAATCAAACGATTCCGAGAGGAATTCTGACATCTCCTGGAATAGATGGTTGTTCTTCTGCTGGCGGAACTGCTGAATGAGGTAATGTAGAATTTCATGAATTAAGCCCATCCCGTTAATTTCACCGGCGCGGACGGCTTTCTCCGGGAAATCAATGACATTTCGTTTCTCGTTCATTCGTTTGACAAATGTCCTGACCGCGTGAAAATCCGCAAAGATCACATCGCCGTGCTGAGCGAACAGGGTTTCTTCGAACTGATATTTATCTCGGGCCTGGCGGGAAATATGGAGTTCTTTCATCACGGTTGATTCGGATTTCATCAAGTGCCTCCTCATTCCTGATTTAAACGACTATTTGTTCAATGATAAGAAATGCGAGAGTAAATATATACCCACAAATGGCAGGGATATGCCTTCGAGACGTACTTCTGGGTTTGTGTGAGAAACGCATTGTGCATTGAGTTTATTTAGCCTGTCTCATGGAAACGACATCGGCAAATTTCACGGTATAAACTCTTGAATTCTTTAGTGAAACGGCTTTACTCTGCCAGGTAAAACGTCGCGAGAGAAGCCCATTTTTCCTGCTTGCTTCTCTCGTCTTGTACTGCCTCTCCTGTACCGCTCCGGAGAATAGTAAGATGGAGGGGATATCCTTCAACCGGAAGGAGAACACCAGGGTAAAAACGTACAGCGGCACCCGGAAAACAGAGGTTTCCGGGTGCCGTCATGTGTGAGAAGACCGATTCGCTTACCTAACGTCTGTTTCTTCGAATTCTGCAGCGCGAATATTCGTGGAGGTCACGAACCGGACGCTTTTGTTCTGCATGTCCTGTACGGCATTCTCCACGCTGTCCGGCGGCGCACCGACCGGATTGGTTAAGTCACTGAGATAGTAGACTTCATAGCCTTTTTCCGCCCCGTCTGCTGCGGTGAAATAGGTACAATAATCAGCGGCGAGCCCGCAGACGAAAACTCGCTTCACATCCCGGCCTTTAAGATAGCCGTCCAGGCCAGTCTCCGTCTTATGGTCATTTTCGAGGAAGCCGGAATAGCTGTCGACTTCCGAGCGATAACCCTTCCGTACAATAGTCTCTGCATACCGGGTATCCAGGTCAGGATGAAATTCTGCTCCCGCAGTTCCCTGGACACAGTGATCAGGCCATAACACAGGCCCGATGCCAGGTTCTTCATGGGGATCAAATGGTTCCTTGCCTGGGTGCTGGCTGGCATAGCTGTTATGATCAGGAGTGTGCCAATCTTGTGTGAGGACTATCGGCAGGTCATGTTCCTTGAACACTTTCATCAGCCTGTTCACGCCATCAATAAACGCATCGCCTTCTTCAACTGCCAGGGCGCCGCCCGGCATGAAATCGTTCTGCATATCCACAACGATCAGAGCATCGCCTTTCTGCAGAGTTACTGAATCCAGGTGCTGAACGTCTCTCAGTTCCATGATTCCGCCTCCTTTCTATGACAATCCTTGAATTTGTGTTCTTCTTTTTCCCTGTTGATTTTATTATAGACTTCAACTGTATCGAATTCAAGCTGCAACTCTGATTTCGTGTCGATGTATAAGTCAATTAATAACATTCATCTATATTTGCCTTGAAGAGAATTTCATCTGACCCCGGCGACAGAGATTCAGCTGAACGAAAGCACGAAGCGGGATTCGTGAGAATTTCCCGGTTCATCCCCGATACATCGGTGTTCTGTAACGGGACAGGCTGTGTCCTGCGTGGCTGCATGCACCTGAATTTCCCTTCCGGTAGAGTATTTTGTTTGAACTTTACCATCCACACACCTAATTTCAGGCCATTGACGATTCCTATAGAAGGAGAGTCAGGATAATGTCACGCCGGCAACCGCTTTTTCTCATCTTCCAATGGCATATGCATCAACCATTTTACAAGGATGCCATCAGTGGGCAGTACCTGCTTCCCTGGGTGCGGTTACATTGCACCAAAGACTATACCGATATGATCTGGCATCTGGAGCGGTTTCCCGAGGTGAAAGGTGTAGTCAATTTTGTCCCTTCTCTCCTGAAACAAATCCGGGATTATAACGATTTCACCTCTGTTGACGAACGATTCCTGAACCTGACCCGGAAGCCTGCCGGGCAGTTATCCGGGGAAGATAAGCATTTGATACTTCAACACTTTTTCCCGGGAAATCGTGAGCGAATGATATCTGTATCCCGGCGATATTCCGAGCTGTTCAACAGTAGAGGGGCGGACCCGACTGATGAGGCGCTGGCAGCGGTGGCTCGCTCATGGACTCCCCAGGATTTTCTGGATCTGCAAATGTGGTTCTTGCTGGCATGGACCGGAGAGGAGTTGCGTGAAGAACCGGAAATAGCACAGCTGATTGCAAAGGAGAGCAATTTCACGGAACAGGAGAAGCAGAAAGTACTGAGCCTGCACCAGCAATCCATCCGGGAGCTATTGGATCGGTATGTTCAACTTCAGGATACGAAGCAAATAGAGATCACCGGCTGTCCGTACACCCATCCGATTCTCCCTCTGCTGCTGGATTCCGAAGTGGCCAGGATTTCCATGCCGGATGCCGATTTGCCCCTTCACCGTTTCAGTGAACCGGAAGAAGCGGAGAAACAGGTGATCCGGGCACTGCAGATTTTCAGGAATGACATGGGCTGGGAAATTGCGGGCATGTGGCCCTCGGAAGGTGCGGTAAGTGAAGCTGCTGTGAAGCTCTTACGGAAGTATGATGTTCGGTACATCACCACGGATAGCAACGTTCTGGCAAGAACGCTCTCTCGCAGCCCGGAACCGGCCTGGCTGGTGCCGGAGCAGAAGTATATGCCTTATACCTACCCAACGCAGGATGGGGATATGGTGATCTTCGCCAGAGATCAGGCGTTGTCCGACCGGATTGGGTTTCAATACGCGAGTATGGAACCGGAGCAGGCAGTAGAAGATTTCTTTGCCCAGCTCTATCGAATCGATGACACTCTGCCGGATGACGGATATCCCTATGTTGTCGTGATTACCATGGATGGAGAGAATGCCTGGGAATATTACCGGCAGAACGGCAGACCGTTTTTTGAAGCGTTGTACGGTAGGTTAAGTGATGATCAACGGATTCGAACGACAACGTTTAGCGAGCAGCTGAATCGAACTGGGGAGCTGAACGAGCTGGAGTGGATTTATCCCGGTTCCTGGATACATTCCGATTTCCATTACTGGATTGGCGATCCGGTGAAGAACGCCGCCTGGGATAAATTGCACACGACCCTCGACGTGGTTCATCAGAAACAGAAAGACGGCGTCACACTGTCGGAGCATGCTGAACAGGCTTTGCTGCAGGCTGAGGGGAGTGACTGGTTCTGGTGGTATGGAAACCCGAATCATTCCGACTATGACCGTATCTTCGACCAACTGTTCTGTAACGCACTCCGGAAGGTCTGTTACGAAATGGAGGAGGAATTACCGGAGGCCCTCCAGGCCAATTTACTCCGGACTGCAAATACCAGGTGATCGCAAATTATCTATCTAATGATATCACACTGTACTTCAATCCAGGAGGTCCGAGGTTTGTTGACCTGAATTATTCATATGCCATACTGGAAACAGCATTGTAGATGACCCTGATGTAACAGATTCCCACACCTAAGTTGAGCGATACGAGCTTCGCGAAGTATCGCTGTACTTAGGGAAAACCCCGACTTAGAAAATGTTTGTTTTCACCGAATAGGTGAGGTGAAAACTTACATTTTCTTTGTCGATTGAGCGATTTATGGAAATAAATCGCTCAATTTGGGCCACAGAGAGAATTGTGAAACAGCAAACGGCAGATAAAAAAGCAAAGCGCAGAGTGCATGGTGCAAAGCACCTGCAGGGAGATCGGAGCCCTGAAAGGGAGACCGGGAAAAAAGAAGGATAAAGATGGCAGGTGCTCACAAGTGCAAGTAAGTACTGGCAGAAAAAAGGCCTGGCAACGAGGTCGTGGGCGCATTTGCCAGGACTTGTCGAAAATTGTTAGCACTTGGAGGTGTTCATAACCGCAGACAACGAGAACGCTCTTAACTCTTGACTGATTACTCATGACCTGTTTCTTTTGTCTTTTTTGTCTGTGGCCATCTGTTTTTTTCTGCGTCAATCCGTGTGCTATTTTTATTTATGAAGAGTGGTAGTGGTTGTGGACACTTCGTACTACCGCACGAAACGGAAATCAAAGGATTAATTATGAAGATCTTATTAGCCTCTGCAGAAGTGACGCCGTTTTCGAAGGTCGGTGGACTGGCCGACGTTGCCGGTGCCCTGCCAAAAGCCCTTGAACAGCTGGGTGTGGACATTCGAGTCATCACGCCCGGATACGGTTCCATCAACTGGGAACAGTACCCGGTGGAGGATGAAGGGACATATCAGGTCCCGGTGGGCGAAAAATCATTGCAGTCCGGGATACGGAAAACCCGTCTGCCAGAGACCAAAAACGTCCCGGTTTACTTCGTGCAAAACGAGCACCTCTTCAATCGCGAGGGCATTTATACTGATCCGGACAGCGGACGAGCGTATCCGGATAATGACGAGCGATTCATCTTTTTTATGCGGGCGATTCTCGGCTGGTTGCAGGACGGTGACTGGAGCCCGGATATTCTCCATTCCAACGATCATCACACGGCACTGCTGCCGGCTTACCTGAAAGAACTCTATTCGAATCATGAAATCCTCGGCGCCATTCGACATCTGTTTACGATTCATAATATGGGCTATCAGGGGATTTATCCGGCTGACGTCCTGAAGAAAACCGGATTTCCTGAGGAATATTTCCAGACAAAAGATGCCTTTCATTTCCACGGGAAGGTCAATTTCATGAAGGTCGCACTCTATTACGCTGATAAGATAAATACGGTGAGCCCCACCTATGCCGAAGAGATCATGTCGTCCGAGGAATTCGGATTCGGCCTGGAGGAGGTGGTGCGTATGCGCAAAGAAGACGTGTCCGGCATCTTGAATGGCGTGGATTACTCGGACTGGTCGCCGGAGACCGACGATCTGATTCCTTCTCAATATTCCATGAATAATATCCCCGGGAAAAGAAAAAACCGTGATGAGCTGCTGCGGAAAAACCGGCTGATTGCGGAACAGAGCACTCCCATCATTGGAATGGTGTCACGGTTAGTCGACCAGAAGGGATTTGATTTAATGGATGATGCGCTGGAAGGCCTGCTCTCTCTGGATTTACGATTCATCGTACTGGGAACCGGAGAACGGCGTTACCATCGACTACTTGAGGAGGCCAAGCAGGAATTTTCCGATAAAATCAGTGTCAATTTCACCTATGATAATCCGCTGGCTCATCTGATTGAAGCGGGATCGGATATGTTTCTCATGCCGTCCAAATATGAGCCCTGTGGCTTGAATCAAATGTACAGCCTGAAGTATGGTACGATTCCCATTGTACATGCCACCGGAGGATTGGCCGACACCATCCAGGATTATGATCCAGCAACCCACAAGGGGAATGGATTCTTGTTTTGCGAGTACACACCGGAGGCATTGCTGGATACCGTTAAGCGTGCAATCAAGACATTTCGCAATAAAGCCCAGTGGAAATTTCTCCGGGACAATGCCATGCAGTGCGATTTCTCCTGGGAAGTGAGCGCCCGGAAATATAAGGAGTTGTACGGCGACATACTTTCCGCCAATCCTTGATTGTACATACAAAGTATGGAGCCACACCGATGAGAATCGATAGGCAAAAGGCAGACGGACCCGAAGGGACTCCTTCGGAGCAGACGGCAGAAGCAAGTGTCGGGATACATGGGAGAGGCTGAGATGGGCTGTTGCGCTCGGTACCGGAGGCGGACATCCGCACACGGGCCTCCGTTGGATATTCTGCGAATTTCGACCTGCTTTCCCTGCAAAATTTGAATATATTCACTTCCTGCAAATGAACGTTAACAGTTGTGCTTTGAACTGAAGGATCATGTGACGGCATGAAATCTCGTACTGATGTGATTGCTGAAGTGGACCTGCGGAATCTCCGGCACAATATCAAGAGCATTCGGGAGTATATACAGCCCGCTCAGATTATCGGGGTGGTGAAGGCCAATGGCTATGGACATGGCTGTGTGCCGGTTTCAAGGATCCTGGTGGAAGAGGGCGTCTCCATGCTGGCAGTGGTGGCTATTCAGGAAGCAATCCAGCTGCGGCAAGCGGGAGTGCAGGTTCCGATTCTGATTATGGGGAAAGTCTGGGATGATCAACTGGAACAAGTAGTCGAGTATGACCTGCAACCGATTGTAGCGTCCGCAGGCGATTATGAACGCTTCGCCAGCTACACCGACCGCGAAAAGAAGGAACTGCAGGTGCACCTGAAAATCGATACCGGTATGGGGCGTATGGGTGTGTTGTATAACGAATATAAAGATGTCTTCCATAAGATCATGCGGGATCCGGCACTCCGGTTAGTCGGCGTGCTGTCGCACTTTGCCTCGGCGGAGGAGAAGGATGGTCTGGCAGTGGTGCAGGCCGATCGGTTCCGGCGCATCTGTGATGACATTTCCCGGGAGTCACGGGATGACAGGCCGATATTTCACCTGGCGAATTCGGCAGCCATGCTGTATATGGAGGATACACTGTATGATCGGGTCCGATTGGGATTGAGCTTATACGGACTGTATCCGGCTGAGTCGCTCCCTGCCCCGGTTCAGCTGCAGTCAGTGATGTCGCTCAAATCCTATATCACCTATGTGAAACAATTTCCGGTGGATTTTCCCATTGGGTACGGGAGCACCTATTCAACCAGAGAAGATTCCATCATTGCGATCTGCAGCGGCGGGTATGAAGACGGGATCCCCCGCCGGTACGGAAATACCGGAGAAGTGCTCATCCACGGGAGGCGATTTCCGGTGGTGGGGAATGTGAGTATGGATACCTTCATGGTGGACGTAGGCAAAGAACCGGTCGATATCGGGGAGGAAGTTATTATATTCGGGCAGCAGGGCGATGCGTTCATCTCCGTCTGGGAAATGGCCAAGAAATTACAGGTCATTCCATACGAAGTGATCTGTGGCATATCTCAGCGGGTTATCCGGGAATACGTTGACATCTGAAAGCAAATATGCGTGTTCCGGGTAATGCTCAAACATAGCACTCTGATCGACACAGAAAAAATGGATTAACACAGATGAAAAAATATGATTATTCAGTTAACTCAGTACGGGATGACTCGACTGGGCGCTTCATTGCCCTGCCGCCGATGGATAGAGCAATCTCAGAAACTGAGGCAAATTAATGGTCATATTAAAAAATTGAAAACCGCATTGGGACTCAAAGGAGAAGAGGTGACTGCAATTGCACTTCAGAAAGCAAGGGGCACAGAAGTGGACGGTTTTTCCACATGCAAGCCTAACATGCCTGGTGAAGTGACTTTCACTTCGCACAGGGTCTCTGGAGGTATTTCTTAATATCCAAGTCTTTTTGGGGATGGGCAGAGGATCTGTGGTTATCTGCTGTTTCTGTGTTCATTCGTGTGCTATTTTTGGGCGTGGAATTTTGCAATAATGGAAGAAAGAGGGAGTCTGAAATTGCAGAGGGTTGGCGTTAACACGGGCAAAATCCTGGTGGTTGTGATTGCTGGAATATTATTGAGCACATGTACTGTCGGTCCTTCGGTTACGCCGGAACGACTCGCGGAGAATGACATGGATCGGTTACTTTCCCGGATGACACTGGAGGAAAAAATCGGCCAGATGTTCATGCCGGGGTTTGATGCCGAATATCTGAACGATTCCAGTGATGGATTTCAGCGTGTTGCCCGGTGGATTACGGAATATCAAATCGGGGGATTGGCCATGTTCGGCGGAGGCCCCTATGAAGCCGTCCGAAACATCACCCGGTTTCAGGAGCTGACGGCGAGTCCGCTTCTGATCGCCTCGGATTTCGAATGGGGGACGCCCATGCGGCTGTCGGCGGGAACCCGCTTCCCGGAGAATATGGGGCTGGGAGCCACCCGGAATCCCATGTATGCCCATCAACAGGGGATCATCACAGCCAGAGAAGCCCGGGCGCTGGGGATTCACATGACTTTTTCTCCGGTGCTGGACGTGAACAATAATCCGGAGAATCCCATCATCAACGTGCGCTCTTACGGAGAAGATCCCGCGCTGGTCGCGGAATTCGGTGCGGCCTATATCACCGGGGTGCAGTCACAGGGCGTTGCGGCCACAGCCAAGCACTTTGCGGGGCACGGGGATACCGATATGGATTCCCATCTCCTGCTGCCTGCCATCGATGTGGATCAGCAGCGGCTCCGGAACCTGGAGCTGATCCCATTTCAGGCGGCCATTGATGCCGGCGTGAAAGCGATGATGATTGCCCATATCGCTATGCCGAACTTGCCCTCGGGAGACACACCGGCGACATTTTCCCCGTATATCATTCGGGACGTGCTGCGCGATTCTCTGGAATATAACGGCCTGGTCATCAGCGATGCCATGAACATGGGTGGCATTGTGCGGGGATACTGGCCGGGAGAGTCGGCGGTGAAAGCAATCCAGGCAGGAGTGGATGTGATTTTATTATCTCCGAATTTCGAAGTGGCCTACCAGGCGGTCCTGGAGGCCTCCAGACAGGGACGCATATCGGAGGAAACCATTAACGCTTCTGTTCGGAGGATTCTGGAACTGAAGCGGTTCTGTCAGGTGGACCGGAACCGGTATCCGAATCCGGACACGCTTGAGACGGTGCTGGAGAATCCGGAACACCTGAAGAAAGCGCAGAAGGCTTTCCGGGAATCCATTACGCTGGTGAAAGATGACCGGCAGACTGTTCCCCTGGATCCCGCCGGGATCAATTCGTTTGTTACCGTAATCATCACCGACGATATCCGCTGCGGATTTCCGGGCGAGTCCTTTGTTGCGGAGCTGTCGAAACGCATTGATCAGAACCAGGTCATACGGATTGGCCCGGATGTCTCGAAGGAGACCCTCCGGCATGCCAGCCAGGCTATTGAAGAGGCCGATGCAGCTGCGGTGGGGGTGTTTGTCCGATTTGCCAGATGTGAGGGCTCGATCAACCTGCCCGAGGAGCAGGCAGACTTTCTCGCGAAAATACTTGCGAAGAATAAACCAATCATCACCGTGGGATTCGGTACCCCGTATCTGCTGCACAATTTTCCGGAGGTGTCCGCTTTTCTGCTTCCCTACAGCACCTCCCGCGAATCACAGCGTGCAGTGGTGCAGGCAATGGTGGGGGAAGCAGGCCTCTCCGGGAAATTACCCATTACGCTGCCTGCTGGATATGCGTACGGGCACGGGCTCAGCCGCGAGCCGTCCAGCAATGTCTGGCGGGAACAGCCCCGCCCGGTACTGCTCGACTCGGTGTTTACCCTTATTCAACAGGGTATTGCAGACAGCGTGGCGCCGGGCATGGCAGTCTATATTGCCAGAGACGGCGAGGTGCTGGCCGCCCGGGGATTTGGACGTTTTACTTACGACAGAGGTTCACCGGAGGTCACCCGGGGGACCATCTTTGATATGGCCTCCGTTACCAAGGTGATGTCGACCACGCCGCTGGCCATGCAGATGTACGAGGAGAATCTGCTCCCTCTGGATGCCCCGGTGTCCGCATATATCCCGGAATTCAGCGGTGGTATGAAGGACAGCGTGAAAATCTCTCACCTGCTCACCCATTCTTCCGGGCTTCCGGCATATCTGCAGTTCTGGATACTGACAGGAGCCAAAATGAATCTGGCCCAGCAGTTTTTTCACCTCATCAAATTCTGGGATGTGGCCGATTATCCCCGGGAGGTGCTGGAGATTATCAAGCACACCGATCTGGTCTACACCCCCGGTGATTCCACGCTCTACAGCGACCTCGGAGTCATCCTGATGGGACATATCCTGGAAAAGATTGTTCATAAACCATTGGATCAGCTGGTGCAGGAGCGAATTTACACTCCTCTGAGCATGGAGGAAACGCAGTATGTCCCGGCCAGGCGGGTCTGGGAAAATATTGTGCCCACCGAATATGACCGGAACTACCGGAATAAGCAGATCCGTGGACAGGTGCACGATGAGAATGCGGCAGTATTGGGCGGAGTGGCAGGTCATGCCGGATTGTTTTCCACCATAGATGACATGGGCCGGTACGCCCAGATGTACCTGAGCAACGGCTATTATGACGGGAAAAAGCATTATAAAACAAGCACCATCGAAAAATTCACCACCCGGCAGAATATTGTGGAAGGGAGTACCCGGGCACTGGGCTGGGACACGCCCAGCGATTCCGGCAGTCTGTTCGGGGATTACTTTTCCCCGCAGGCGTTTTGCCATACCGGATATACCGGAACTTCCATCGTTATTGATCCCGAATATGACGTGATCGTCATTTTGCTGACAAACCGGGTGTACCCGACCCGCAATAACTGGAAGATTTCGGAATTCCGTCCCAGGTTCCACAATACGGTGATGGAAGCGCTGTTTACCCGGGATCGATTGGAACTGGACCGGACGATACGGTCGCTGCACAAGAAATTCTTACAACAATACCCTTAACCGGAGGAGACTGCTCTGGGATTCACCGCCATCGATTACGGAGTCATAGTGGTCTATTTGCTTGGCGTGGCATTTCTGGGCATTCTTGCTGCCGGACGCCAGCGAACCACGTCTGATTACTTTCTGGGCGGCCGGAACATGCCGTGGTGGGCCGTCCTGTTTTCGGTGGTGGCCACCGAAACCAGCACCCTGACCTTCATCAGCGTGCCGGCGGTCGCCTACGGCGGTGATCTCACCTTCCTGCAGATCACGTTCGGCTACATCACCGGTCGGATACTTGTGAGCCTCTTTTTTCTGCCCGCCTATTACCAGGGCGAACTCTCCACCGCTTACCAGTTTCTGGGCAACCGGTTCGGTGCCTCCCTGCGGAATGTGACCAGCTCCACCTTTATGGTCACCCGGCTGCTGGCCGACGGAGTACGATTGTTCGCCACGGCGATACCGCTGGCTATTATCCTGCGATTGGGTGGCGCTTTTGACGCACTCACCGATTTCCAGATTTATATCCTGGCCATACTCGGGATCGCCGGCATCACCATAATCTATACTTTTCTCGGGGGCATCAAGGCGGTGGTCTGGATGGATGTGATGCAGATGACCGTATACATCGGGGGCGCGCTGCTGGCTGCCGGTATTATAGTGGCGGACCTGCCACGAGGACTGGCATCGGCCGTCGCTCTGGCGGAAGAAGGCGGGAAACTCAGTTTACTTCGTTTCGGCTTCGATATCCCCTTCCGTCAGTTTATCACACAACCTTATACCTTTTTCACCGCGTTGATTGGCGGCGGGATTTTCTCCATTGCCTCCCACGGCACGGATCATTTGATTGTCCAGCGGCTGCTCACCACCAGAAATCTCCGCTCTAGCCAGAAAGCCCTCGTCGGCAGCGGCTTCGTGATTTTCCTCCAATTTGCCCTCTTCCTGGGGATAGGACTCCTGCTCTACGGCTTCTACGACGGACAAACCCCGGAGCAGCTGGGGCTGGCTACTGCTGATGAAGTGTTTGCGAAATTTATCGTCGAACAGCTGCCCACCGGGATCTCCGGACTGATTGTCGCCGCGCTGTTCGCGGCCGCCATGAGCAGCCTGAGTTCTTCCCTGAACTCGCTGGCCTCTGCCACCACCCTGGATCTGTATAAACCATATTGGGGACAGGACAACTCGCCGCAAAAAGATTTACGCATCTCCAGATGTATCACCATCGTCTGGGGGATTATTCTGACAGGCGCCGCCTTTTTCTTTGCCGCCCTCCAGCTGCAATCCACCGGGGAACGACCGGCGGTGGTGGAACTGGGCCTGGGGATCGCTTCTTATACCTACGGCGGACTGCTGGGGGTATTTGCCCTGGGATTGCTCTCAAAAAAACCGCAGCGCACCGATGCCCTGATCGGGTTCTTTACAGGATTGGTCGTGCTCCTGTTTCTGGTGGAAGGACCGGTGCAAAATTTACTCCCGGGACAAGGAGTCGCCATCGCCTGGCCGCTTTATACCGTGGTGGGAAGCCTGGTGGTGGTCGTTATGGGAAATCTTTCGTATGTTACCCGGAATTTTCGAGGATGAGTCCTATGAAACGAAGAAAAAAAGAAGCCGCGAATGGACACGAATTTACACGAATGAAACAGGAAACAGGCAAGAGAACGAGAGGAAAGAGTTAAGAGTAACACCCGGTTCCTGTCAGGAGCCACGAAGGGACGCGAATGACCACGAATGGGAAAAGAATAGGGAAGAGGAAAGAGGAACACAAGGCCCACTGACAGAAACAGAGTGAAGGACAACTGACAGGAGCCGTGAAGGGACGCAGACTGCCCCGAATACTTTGACTTCCTCGTTCTTTCTGCCCTTGCCGAGGGGAAGACAGAGAGATCCCACTGAGGTGTTCTTTGGGCCATTGGCGGCCTCTGCGTTTTTACTTACTAGAACCAATAATTACAAAAGATTACGTTTATTTTTCAGGAAGCGGATTCAAATATGAATTTTCAGACTGCGCCGTTAACCGACATCATTGATAATCAGGAGCTGCTGGAAACCATCGTCCGGGAGTACGGCACGCCCACCTATGTCTATTCCGCTGGCCGGATACGGAAAAATGTCCGGAGGATCATGGATGCCATGGATGCCCATCTGGACAACCATCAGCTCTATTATGCCATCAAAGCCAATCAGAACCCGGTGTTGTTTAAGGTAATGCAGCAGGCCCATCCCGGCATTGGCATCGACTGCTCCACCCGGGGGGAGTTGAACCTGGCGCTGGATCTGGGATTGACTGAAGACCGATTGGTGTATACCGGGAATTATGAATCTTATCAGGATCTGGAGTTTGCACTGGAGGTTGGTCTGCCCATTAATTTTGACGATATCACTTCCTACCAGCGATGCCGGGAGATGGGAGGGCCCGAGCTGGTCTCATTCCGGGTGAATCCGGGCACCGGCAAAGGCGCTTACCCGGGGATAACAACTGCCGGGAAAGGGGTCAAGTTCGGAGTCCCCCGGGAGAAGATCCGGGAGGCCTATGCTCTGGCACTGGAGGATGGTGTGCACCGATTCGGAATTCACACCATGGTAGGATCGGGCATTATGGAGGAGGATTATTTCGCCTGGAACAGCAACCGCCTGCTGGAAATCGCTTCCGAACTGGAAGACACTCTGGATATCTCCTTCGAGTATATCGATATGGGAGGCGGTTTCGGCATCCCCTATAAAGAAAATGAAAAGTCGTTGAATCCCAATCGCATCTTTGCAAACGTCCGGAGTATTGTGGAACAGTTTTATTCCGCCGGCAGCACTCCTATGATCGCCTACGAGGTGGGGAGATATCTGGTGGGAGATGCCGGCTTTATCCTGGCGACTGTGCTGGGAACCAAGCAGAACGAGAAATATTTTGCCGGATTGGATATCGGCATGAACGGGTTATTACGGCCTGCTTTGTATGACGCATACCACCGGGTGGTGCCGGTGGGCGAAGCAGCGCACAGGGAGCCGCGCACAACCCAGATTACCGGGCAGATCTGTGAAAACACCGATCGGATCGCGAAAGATCGGGAACTCCCGGAGCTGCGGACCGGCGACCTGGTGACCATTCTGGATGCCGGTGCCTACGGCTTCTGCCTGGCAAATCAGTATAACGGCCTTCCGCTGCCGGCAGAGGTGCTCATCGATGGAGGGGATCATTATCTCATCCGGGAACGGGAAACCTGGCGGGATTTGAATCATAAAGTTCGGTTCCCGGAACAATTCCGGTGAATATCGGGGGTTCTCGCGAAACGGGTTTCAGATAAAAATTTTTATGGAGCCTTCCATTTATATGGCTATAAACTTTGCTCAGGAGATGAAACATACGCTGATGCTAAAGACCTCGTCTTTCTCGTTCTCTCCCTTAGTAAGGGGGAGAACGAAATCATTCGGTCAAAACGTATCCAATGCCCCTTGTGCTCTACAAATACTGAGTAAGTTTAATAGCCAAATTCAGTTATTATATCTACGACATCTATTTCAACGATTTTTCGGGATTAATGAGTTGAAACGATAATTCTTTCTTTGCGTCCTTTGAGGTCTTCGTGAACTTTGAGCCAAAGGCTCTCCTTCGGAGCATGAACAAAACAGGCATTAAAAGACACCTTGTGAATTTCCGGTATCATCACATATCGATCCTAACTATTATAACAATTTTTCCGGCACTGATCTTCGGTCAACCCCGGACTTCCTCCATCCATCAGATTGAGCATTTCCGGCATAAGGATCAGGAATTCGAGCAGGAAGTCCCCGGATTGCCCCGGGTGCAGGTGCCGCTGGTCCCGCGTGATACCATTCGCAAGGAAGTGTTCGGATTCCATCCCTACTGGATGGAATCCGCCTGGGAGGAGTATCAGTTCAGTCTGCTCACCACCATTGCCTATTTCGGGGTCGATGTCTCTGCCGCCGGGGAAATCACGGAGTCCCACGGATGGCCGGTACCGCAGCTGATCACCCGGGCTCATACCGAAGGTGTGCGGGTGGTCCTCACAGCCATCCTGTTTGACAGCGATGATATCCGGACTCTGCTCAGCAGCAGTGCCAACCGGGCTAATCTGGTTGATAATTTACTGACCGCGGTTCGGAATGCAGGCGCCGACGGCGTGAATATTGATTTTGAGCTGGTACCTGATGACCAGCGAGAAAATCTGACCGCATTCATGCAGGAGTTAACCGCGATCTTTCATGACCAGCTTCCCGGATCGCATGTTTCCATCGATGTCCCCGCAGTGGATTGGCGAGACGCCTTCGACGAGGATCAGCTGGCCCGGACAGTCGACGCCCTGTTCATCATGGGGTATGACTACCACTGGAAAGGATCAGATTTTACGGGACCGGTCTCACCACTTACAGGATGGAATGGATTGAATCTTACCTCAACAGTGAATGCGTATCTAGATAGTACTGACTTTAATAGAAAAAAGCTTATTCTCGGCCTTCCGTATTATGGGTATAAATGGTTAGCCAAAGAGAGAAATGCCGGAGCGATCATTGTAGAATATGATACAGCACTTACCTATTCTGTGGCAGAACCGATGGCAAATTCGTTTGGAAAATTACGAGATGTTGCAGGTGGGCAGATCCCCTGGTATCGAGATCCATTGGGAGAGAACTGGTATCAGACCTGGTACGACGACAGCCTGAGTCTCTCTTTGAAATATGAGTATGCCCACCAGACCGGACTCCGGGGCGTGGGGATGTGGGCGCTGGGATACGATGGAGATCGCCCGGAACTGTGGGGAGCGCTGGCGCATTACCTGGAGAAAGAAATCCCGGAGACAGATACCACTTCCGGATTGCAGCTGGCGGCCTTTCCGAACCCGTTCCATGGCACTGTGAATATACGGTATACGGTCCCGGAGAATTATAACTCGCAGATTTCACTGGCAATCTATGATTTGCAGGGGCGTCGGATGGCATCCTATTTTGATGACCAGTGGATACTGACCTCCGGCACAGTCCGCTGGGACGGCCGGAATGAAACGGGAGCGCCGGCAGCGTCGGGAATCTACCTGGTGGTAGGCAAAGACTATTTCAGCACTCAGACATTAAAGATAACTTATTTGCCGTGATATGAAGTCATCCACACATAAACAGGCATGGGAATTCACATCGGGAATGATCCCGGTATTCTTAAAAAGACTGCTCATTTCATTGACCTCGAATCTGGAAGCGAGTGCCATAGTCTTCCTGACAGTGATACTGCTTTTTGGTCCAGGGAAGGTGCCGGCCCAGGATACCCTGCAGCGACAGAGCATTCATCAGCTCCAGCATGCACAACATGACACTGGAGAGTATATCCGGAAACCGGTGGAAGTCCGGCCTGGAATCGAAGTGCTGTTCGATGAGTGTCTGGATGAACTGACGGGCAAATCGGTGGGATTGGTGGTCAATCATACCGCTGTTGATAAGGACGGGATGCACCTGGTGGATCGTCTGCTGCGAAATGATATTCATATCGGGGCCATCTTTGCACCCGAGCACGGATATCGGGGGGATGCGGCTGCCGGACAGCACATTGAAAACGGCATTGATCCGGTGAGTGGTGCACAAGTCTATAGCCTGTACGGTGAGGCCAGGAAGCCCAGTGATGAAATGATGGACCATCTTGATGTCCTGATATATGATATCCAGGATGTGGGGGTGCGGTTTTATACCTATATCAGTACGCTGGGCTATGCCATGCAGGCCGCAGCCAGAAACGATGTGGAATTCTGGATCCTGGATCGCCCGAACCCTCTCGGTGGAGAGCGGGTGGCGGGACCGATACTCGAAAAGGGGTATATGTCGTTTGTAGGACTCTATCCCATTCCGGTACAATACGGATTAACGGTTGGAGAACTGGGCCGGATGATTGCGGGAGAAGACTGGCTGGACTATCCACCGGAGTTTCAGCCCAGAGTGATCCGGATGGTGAACTGGCGGCGGGATCTCTGGTATGATGAGACTGACGTTCCCTGGATGGCCCCTTCCCCGAATATGCCGACCCTCAAAACTGCTGCCGTTTATCCGGGGACGTGTTTCATAGAGGGCACCAATATCTCGGAAGGCCGCGGCACGTCCCACCCCTTCGAGTGGATCGGGGCTCCCTGGATAGAGGGAAACACCCTCTCCAGACGTTTGAACGATTTCAGCCTGCCGGGGGTTGTATTTGAGCCTGTTACCTTTACCCCTGTGGCCATTTCCGGCAAAGCCCTTCGACCAAAATACCAGGAGGAGCCCTGCGGTGGTGTGCGCCTGGTGGTGACTGACAGAACGGATTTCAAAGCGGTACGAACCGGCGTTTATATTCTATGGGCTATCCATAAGCTCTACCCCGACTCCTTTGGATGGCGTGATGCAGCAATCGACCGGCTGTACGGGAGCGATGCGCTGCGAAAATCGATTGATTCCGGGGCCTCTGCTCGAGAAATTATTGACGGTTGGAAGCAAGATATAAAGTCATTCTTATCTGTAAGAAAAAAGTATCTGATTTACTGAGAATGTAAGCGGAGAGGCTGTCATCCTGAGTGAAACGAAGGATCCCCTTGTTCATACCTGCCGCCGTTCATGCGATCGCAAGAGAGGGCGATATTGGATTAAGTGGTTATTATGGAAGGAATGGGAGGAGAGTTGCCTGTTACTCATAAGCATTTCGGAGGAGATCCTTCACTCCGCTGAACTTCGTTCCGTTCAGGATGACAGTGCTCCAGTTGGGGCGAAGTGTGATGATTTTGCCTCCCCTGGAGTTTTCTCACGCAGCCGCCTGTGTCAAGTAATGAGAAATCTGCCTTGTTCAAACCCATCTGCATCGGGTTTGACCGGGGCAGTTTTTATGGGAAGAGTAGCAGAGGCCTGAAAAATTACGAATCCCTGACAGAAGGAAATTCCCAATGAACGTCAGCTCCATCGATTGGCTTATTATTGTTGCCTATTTCGTGTTCAGTTTCGGAATTGCAATTTATTATTCCAAACGTGCAGGCAAAGATACCAGTGAATTTTTTCTCTCCGGACGGAACCTGCCGTGGTGGATTGCCGGAACCGCTATGGTGGCCACCACCTTTGCGGCCGATACTCCGCTGGCGGTCACTGAGCTGGTTGCGAAAAACGGCATTGCCGGGAACTGGTTATGGTGGAATTTTCTGTTTGGCAGTACGCTCACAGTCTTCTTCTTCGCCAGGCTCTGGCGCCGGGCAGGAATACTGACGGATGTGGAGTTCACCGAAATCCGGTATTCCGGAAAGCCGGCCGCGTTCCTCCGGGGATTCCGGGCCCTCTATCTGGGGTTCTTCATGAACTGCGTCATTATGGCCTGGGTGAACCTGGCCATGGTGAAAATCCTGCGGGTGATGTTTCCGAACTTCACATTTTTCGGATTCAATGAACTGACTCTCAACCTCGGGATTATGGAATTCACGTTCTCCGCCTGGCTCTTGTTGGTTGGTGCGATCATGTTTTTTGTCTCTATCTATTCCTCGCTCTCCGGCCTGTGGGGCGTGGCCATCACGGATGCCTTCCAGTTTGTGTTAGCCATCATCGGGACCATTATCCTGGCATTCATCGCGCTGGGTATTCCGGAAGTGGGTGGCATTGCCGGATTAAAAGAACAGTTACCCGGATGGGCGCTCGAATTTACGCCTGAAATCGGCGCAGAAGCCGGTGGTGGAAGTAGTGTGCTGGCCTTAACGGCCGGGGCATTCATTGCGTACATCGGGGTGCAGTGGTGGGCGTCCTGGTATCCGGGGGCTGAACCGGGCGGCGGAGGCTACGTCGCCCAGCGGATGATGAGCGCCAGGGACGAAAAGCACTCCCTGTTTGCCACCCTCTGGTTCATTATTGCCCATTATTGCCTGCGGCCCTGGCCCTGGATTATCGTCGGACTGGTGTCGGTGGTGTTGTATCCCGATTTGCCGCTGGCCGAGAAAGGAGACGGGTTCGTCATGGTCATGCGGGATTTCCTCCCCAACGGACTGCTCGGACTCCTGCTGGCCTCGTTCTTTGCCGCGTATATGTCAACGGTGGCGACCCACCTGAACTGGGGGACGTCCTATATTCTCAATGATTTCTATCGCCGCTTCGTGAAAAAAGAGGAGTCGGAAAAACACTATGTGTTGGTTTCCCGGATTGTGACCGTTCTGATTATGATCATTGCCCTGTTTATCACTTCTCAGGTTACGCGGATATCCGATATGTGGGGATTCATCCTGGAAGCCAGCGGGGGAATAGGGCTGGTACTTATCCTGCGATGGTTCTGGTGGCGGGTGAATGCCTGGTCGGAAATTACCGCCATGCTTGCGCCCCTGGCCTTTTACCCGTTTATCCAGCCCTATGTGGAATTTCCGGTGTCGCTCTTTTACGTGGTGGGCTTTACCACGGTGGTTTGGTTGGGAGTGACATATCTCACACGTCCCACCAGCCGGGAGGTTCTGCATTCCTTCTATCGGCGCATCCATCCGGGAGGGAAACTCTGGGGCCCGATTGCGAAAGAATTGCCGGAGGTGAAAGCGGATACCGGCTACTGGAGATTATTCAGCGACTGGGTTGCCGGTTGCGTTCTGGTGTACAGTACCCTGTTTGGCTTCGGGAAGTTGATCTTTGGGGTGTATGGCGTGGGAGCAATCTATCTGGTCATTGCGGCGGCGGCGGTGGCCTATATTTACCGGGATCTGAAACAGATGGGCTGGGAAGAAGTGATTACCTGAGTGGCCTTCGTTCGGCTCCGAGTACTATCTTTCTGCAATCGGGGGACCCGAACCTTCAGATGTTCCTCCAGACGTTCGACTCCGGTCTCCCCTCTCGCCAATGTCATCCCGACCCCCTGTTTCTCATGGGGTGAGGGATCTCTGCCAGGATTGGAAGGGACTAACTTCCCGACTTCCCGGGAAGGCAGAATGCTAGCGGGAGAGTGAGACCGGAGAGGTTAACCCCGGACCTCACTCCAGGGAATGACGCCCACCCGGTCGGCCCATTGCTGGTAAAGGGCTTCCATCTCCTGTGATTTTTCCGGTTCCTCGTCAATGCGATTATGGACTTCCGTACGATCCGCTTCCATATCATAGAGTTCCCAGGTATTTTCCGGAAAGCTGCTCACCAGCTTCCAGCGGTTTTGCCGGACGCCGCGATGGCCCTGGTGTTCCCAGCAATACAGAAATTCCGAACGGTCGGAGGTGTTCTGAAAAATCGGCGACAGACTGCGCCCTTCCATGGGATGGATGGCATTTCCCTGCAGGGATTCGGGATACTCTGCTCCGGCCACTTCAACACAGGTGGGCATGATGTCGATGATATGTCCCGCGCTGTCGGTGAGCCTGCCCGGTTCAATCACTTCCGGCCAGCGCACGATGAACGGAGTGGCGATGCCGCCTTCATGGGTGTAGCGTTTATACTTTCGGAAAGGAGCGTTCCCGGCATTTGCCCATTCCCATCCGTACGCATAGAGCGTATCCGGACCGCCAACCGGGATGACATTGCCCTGTTCGTCCGTTCTGGGTTCGTCGCCCCACATGTTCGGATAGGGACAGGCACCGTTATCGGAGAGGAAGAAGATAAGGGTGTTGGCTGCGAGTCCGAGTTCGTCCACTTTATCCAGTACCCGCCCAATGCCCTGATCCATCCGGTCGACCATGGCCGCATACACCGCCATCAGCTGAGCCCGCCACTCCTTCTCTTCATTGGTCAGGGCGCTCCACGGCCGGTTGCGGTCGTCCCTGGGGCTGAGCGCCCAATCAGGATCAATCAATCCCCGGTCGATCAAGCGCTGGTAACGTGTTTCCCGGAGCGTATCCCAGCCTTCCAGGTATTGCCCCCGGTATTTTTCGATGTCCTCCGGCCAGGCCTGCAGCGGGTAATGCGGTGCGCTGAACGGCAGGTACAAAAAGAACGGCTGTCGGGGATTTTGTGCAGCGAAGTCGATAAAGTCGACCGCGTGCCCGGTGAAGGCATCTGTGGTATAATACCTGCCGTCCTGCGGCACGGAGGTCGGCTCATCGCCGGACCATATTTCTCCCTGCGCAGGCTTGAAATAATTACAGGCACCATACAATAAACCGTAATATCGGTCGAATCCCCGTTGCAGAGGACGGGCCGACGGTTCATCTCCAACGTGCCACTTGCCCGAGGCACAGGTCTGGTAGCCGGCTTCCTTCAACACCCGGGCAATCGTGACGCATTGATCGTTCAGATATCCCTGGTAGGAGGGCTGCCCATAATCGCCCGTCATGTGGCCGACGCCGGTTTGATGCGGGTAGAGGCCGGTAAGCAGTGATGCTCTGGTCGGGCAGCACCGGGCAGCATTATAGAATTGGGTGAATTGCATCCCTTCGGTGGCCAGCCGATCCAGGTTCGGCGTCTTAATCTCTCCGCCATAACTGCCAATATCGGAGTACCCCAGATCATCCGCCAGGATCAGAATAATGTTCGGCTGCCGGGGAAGTGGTCGAGTCCTGCAGGAAGCGCCAAACAGAGCCAGCCCGGCAGACCCTGCAACTGTCGTTCGCAAAAACTCACGGCGTGTCCAGTGTTTCACCAGAACTCCTTTCTTCTCAGAAAAAGATGATACAATAACATGTAGATGTTAACCAGAATTATTCATAAACCCAAAAGGAATAGATCGCAGCATCCCCTGATGAGGAAATGTCCATTCACCGCAGCGAACGTGATTTGGAAAGATTCTCTCAATGGGGAGATACACGTGGAAACAGGGGATGAACACAGATTTAACAATAGTAAGAGTATTTAGAAAACAAGCGTCCGAGACAACATGCGGAACCTGACTTCTGGGTATTATGCATACGAGACAGACGTCAAATGTATGACGGGGTAGTGGCAGATATCTGTTCAATTGTCTTTGTCCCGTCGTCACGGGATCTCTTTGC
>CAYPST010000001.1:18227-122171 GCA_964413425.1 uncultured bacterium | reverse complement strand
CCCTTGGACCTTCTGGGACTTCGGAGCATCCCTTCGGGGCGAGGCGTTTTCTAAATAGACTCAGAAAATGAGAGATCGGAAGAATTCCGGATTCACGATGAAATCTTGCGAGTTGATTCGGATGGAGTGAGACACTGATTTCGATTGAACCCCCCCGTTCTTTTCAATACTTTTACCACTCAGAAGCGTGAACAGAGAAAACGGAGAGAGATGCATGCCAATGTTAAAACCGGATGTTCCGCGGGGCACGGTTCATACGTTCCGGATTGATTCGACAAGACTGCAGGATAATCCCTGGGATGACCCCTCGCACCGCCGGGTGGACGTATATCTTCCGCCGGATGTGTCTCTTGAGAGTGAGGAGAAATTGCCGGTGCTGTACGATTTCGTCGGATATACCAATGGCGGACCGAAGCATACTGCGTATACCAGCTTCGGAGAGTCGGTCCCGGAACGGATGGATCGGTTAATTGCAAATGGGAATACCAAACCGGCGGTGGTGGTTTTCCCGGACTGTTTTACGAAACTGGGAGGGAATCAGTACATCAACAGCGCGAGTGTGGGCTCCTGGGCTGATTTTCTGCACCAGGAGGTTATCCCGTTTATTGAGGAACGCGCACCCATTTTACCCGGCAGAGATCATCGGGGAGTCTTTGGCAAGTCTTCGGGCGGGTATGGGGCCATCATTCATGGGATGCGATATGCCGATGTCTGGAATGCCGTGGCCTGCCACTCCGGGGATATGTATTTCGATTTTTGTTATCGTACGGATTTTCCGACAGTTCTTGATACCCTGGCAAAACACGACCGATCCATACCCGATTTTATTGACTATTTCCATAACGCTGAAAAGGTTTCCGGAGACGATTTCCATACACTCATGGCCATTGCCATGGCTGCCACGTACGATCCCAATGAGGAAAATCCCACCGATGTGCAGCTGCCGCTCGATTTATATACGGGCGAGCTGGATCAACATCGCTGGGAAAATTGGCTGCGGCATGACCCGATCTATGTGGTGGAGGACGAAGGTGCCGATTTGCGGAAACTGGATCTGGTGTACATTGATTGCGGCGATCAGGATCAATATCATATGGTCTATGGGCATCGCATTCTTCACCGGAAACTGGAGGAGATGGATATCAAGCATATCTATGAGGAATTCCCCGATAATCACAGCAAAACCGACTACCGGCTGGATCGATCCATTCCTTTGATGGTGGATGCCTTGGTGCCGTTTCAGCATTGATGTCTCGCAAGTATACTGTTCGCAAAACCGAACTGAACCGCCCACCTGATCCTGAGTATCCCGGGAACAGCCGCTGCCTCCGCCAGAGATGAATCGGGGAGAAGAGTTGAGTTCCCGAAAGCGGCGGTAATGTAGTGAAATCCCAGGTTGGTCCGATAATAAATTATCACCCGGTGCCATAGCAGGAGACTGAGTAACCGTTGGAAAATTGACATGAAGTATTATCGTTCGCACCCTTATTCAGACTGCTTTCGCACTTCCTGTGGTTCCTGGTTCAAAATATCCGGGCGTATTCGTCGGATATCTGCCGGATTGTATTTGCCCCTTTGTATGCTTCTCCTCATCGTACTGAATTCGGCAGCACTTTTTGGTCAGGGAACCTGGATGATGAATGGGCGAACCCATCCGGAGTTAGACTGGTTCACTGTACGCACATCACATTTCCGGATTCACTACCATGCAGGGCTGAAACACACCGCAGAAGCAACCGCTCACATCGCAGAACAAATCTATCCCGTCCTGCTGAGACAAGTAGAGTTGGACGAATTCGGACCAATCCACATCACCCTCACTGCCGAAGATGAAATCATGAACGGGTATGCGATGCCCTCCAATCAGATTTTCATCTGGGTGCGGCAGAGCCAGGCGGCAGGACGATTCGCCGGTTCGCAGGAGTGGCTTCGATTGGTAGTGGCCCACGAACTGCAGCACGTGGTGTTGCTGCGCGCAGTGAGCAGCTGGCTGGGGATATGGAATCATGCATTCGTGCCAATGTGGTTCATCGAAGGAACCGCAGAATATTATACCGAACGCTGGCGGGTGGAACGCAGTGATGCCCGGATGAAGATGTATACCTATAAAAATGTCCTGCATAGATTAGATCCGCATGATGAGGGCTATGCGAAGGTCCTGTATCTCGTGGATAAGTACGGCGACAGCACACTCGCCGAAATCGCCCGATGGCGGCACAAGACCTTCGGTTATTATGATTTCAGGGAGGCGTTCCTGGCGGCAACCGGGCAGACCGTCAGCAAATTTCACGAAGAATGGCGCCGGGCAATGAACACGTACTATTACAGTTACCGGGGACAAAAAGAACGGATCGAAGATGTCGGGGAGGTCCTTGCTGCTCCGAAGATCCGATATGTCTACGATCTCACAATCGCTCCGGACAGCAGCACGGTTGCTTTCGTTGGAAAGATCTCGTCCTCTCAGCGGTATCAGTCCATCTATCTCGTAACCACGGATTCCACTCGTCGCGTGAGTACTCTGCATTCCGGCCGGTTCGGAAGCGCTCCCGCCTGGACGTCCGATGGAAAGACCATCATTGTCAGTGAATATCATCGCGGCGCACATGGCTCTCTGCTCTATGACCTCCGGAAAATCAATACTCATACAGGCGAGAAGACCTGGCTCACCAGGGATATGCGCGCCCATAAACCGGTGATCGGCCGGAAGAATAATACTGTGTATTTCGTGGCAAGTCCGACTGATACTGCACATATTTATTCGATTGATTTGCATGGGACTCAGGTTCGCAGGATCAGTCAGTTCGGATCCCATCTCCAGGTGAATGATCCCGCCTTGTCTCCGGATGGTGAATGGCTGGCATACATGGTGCAGAATATAGGCGGCAATGTGGATATCGCCGTGATGGATACGGCGGGCGAGTACTATTGGAAACTCACCGATGATTCCGCAGAAGACCTTCTGCCAGTTTGGGGTGCGGACGGCAAAAGTGTTATTTTCACCTCATATCGCAATTCGACTCCCAATCTCTATAAGGTCTCGCCGGACGCTCCCGGTGAATTGGTGCAATTAACCGATGTTGCCAGCGGGATTTTCGGTAAACAACGTGTCCCGGGAAGCGAAAAAATCCTTGCCATCGCACTGGCCGATGTGGATACACCTCGAGTAGTGTTCGTTGATCCGGATCGAACTCCCGAGACCGGGACTCAATTGGTTTTACGGGAAGAGTACCGGAACTGGCGCTCCAGGCAGCCGTCGCCTCCACTGCCAGAGATATCTGTGCGCACAGCATCTGACTCATCCTGGCGATTTGAGGACTACCGATTCTGGAGACACCCCAGGGAACTTGGATCACTTGTTCTCCCGACACCGACAGGCATCGGCGGCTTTACTGCCTGGAATGACGCCATGGGAAAACACCTTGTATTCGCCGGTGGAATTGTTGATTATCCGCCTTATTCCCATGGGCTCTTCGACGGGTATCTGTTTCTGTATAATACTGCGGCACTCCCCCCGTTCCTCACGGTGGGCGTACTGAAGAACAGCTCAGCACTGATCCAACCGTATGATCAGGGCTGGCTCATTGAAACCCGGCGGGGTGGATTTGTGCTGGCCGTATTGCCCTTGAATTGGGGCACTTCGCTGTATTCGAATCATCGATTGAGTATCGGAGCCACTCTGTATACCAATAAAGCTTCGTTGCTGGGAACGCATCGACAGGAACGGCCTCCCCCGGAGTCGGGAGACATCGGCAAACTCACCCTTCGGTATCGGTGGCTCTCCAGAAAACCGGACAGGAACAATCGCTATCTTCCAACCCAGGGTTGGGGCGGAGTGGTGAATCTGGATGGTGCCAATCAATCCTTCTATGGTCAGTATAGTTACCAGAAGATACATTTCGATACATTTCTCAATCGCAAGGTGTATGGTCCGGTGGTCTTTTATATCAGAGGAAGTTATATGAGTATAGCTGGCAGCTATCCGGTTCAGGCAGCTCCCGGGATCACCGATGATGTGAGTCTCTATTTCACCGGCAATCTTCCCGCATATCTCCCGGAGCAACCCCTGCTTGAAACAAGGGAAAATTATCAATTACGAGGAACCGATGGAATAATGGTAGGTGAGCGATTGTTTTATACAACCGTGGAAGCCCGGCTGCCGGTTTTGCCCTCGTTACCTGTGCACTTTTTCGGTATCCGGGTCGGACGTACCTCCTGCTCCTGGTTTATCGATCACGGATCGGTCTGGAGTGATTCCGGGCGCCGAAGTAAAACCGCCGCCGGATTTGAATTTCGAACCGCAGTGGAAGCTGGCGGTTATCCCATTCTGCATCTTGGCTACGGTATGGGAAATACCATCCGGGATTGGCGAACGGGGAAATCCGGGAATCTGTTTTTCCGGATCGGTCTGGTGAATCCTTTTTAACCTGACCAGGAAACCGGCATCAGTATTTCTACCGATTTATGAAAAGGTCTTTTGAGAATTGGAAGGAAGATTTTTAACTTCACCAGGTGATCATAAGTTACCAATTATGTGGTGGAGATCAGTGTCAATACAGGCAAAATATCGCAATTTGATTACGCGTTGACATATCTAGACGTTGACCGTATCTTAGCACACTTATGAAGAAAATAAGTACTAGATATAAAGTCTTGATTATTATAGGTATACTCTTGATTGGAGGGCTTATGGCGGGGACGCAGATCTTTTACAGGCTGCCCCGATCGGTGCCGGAAGAGCGGGTTACCGTGCGAATTCCATCCGGCAGTTCGTTGCAGGCGATCAGTGATTCTCTGTATAAATATCAGGTCATTAAAGATAAGGATTTCTTTCAATTTTTAGTACGATTGCAGGGATTAGAAACCTCGCTGCAGGCAGGAATTTTCGAGATTCCCGAACATGCCAGCCATCAGCAGGTATTGTATGCTCTGACCCATAGTCGCCCCCGGATCATTGACGTGACGGTCATCGAAGGGCTGACCTCCAGACAAATCGCCAGACTTATGGAACAAAAATTCCGATTCGATTCGAGTCAATTCCGGACCCTGGTTACTGATTCCGCACTGGTCAGCGAACTGGGGATTCCCGGGCCTTCCCTGGAAGGATTTTTATTTCCGGATACCTACAAATTTTTTGAAAATGAGAGCGCAGAGTCCGTGATCCGCAAGATGGTTGAGCACTTTTTTGCGGTGGTGCCTGACAGTTTCTATGTTCGTGCCGAGGAGCTGGGATGGTCCATGTGGGAGGCACTCACCCTGGCGTCAATCATCGAGGGGGAAGCAGTGTATGATGATGAGCGAGCGATGGTTTCCAGTGTATTCCATAACCGACTGGAACGGGGCATGCGTTTGCAGGCAGATCCAACCATCCAATATATTATCGAAGAGGAACCACGCCGGTTGTTAAACAGAGATCTGGAAATCGATTCTCCTTATAATACCTATCTCTATGCAGGATTACCGCCCGGCCCCATAAATAATCCGGGATTCCAGTCCATCCATGCTGCATTATATCCGGAAGAATCCGATTACTTATATTTTGTGGCCCGAGGGGACGGATATCATACCTTTTCGCTGACAAACAGCGAACATATCCTTGCGAAGCAGCACTTACAGAAATTGAGACGGCAGGTGTATCTGGGACAGCAGCGCGAACAACAGAAAAGTTCATTGTAGGGCGTATGGGATTACTGAATCAATTGAACGAGGAGCAGAAACAAGCAGTCCAACAAACCGAAGGGCCGGTGCTGATTTTTGCGGGAGCCGGGAGCGGGAAAACCCGGGTACTCACCACCCGGATTGCCTATCTTATCGAGAAGAAAAATATTCCTCCGCAATATATTCTGGGAGTGACCTTTACAAATAAAGCGGCTTCAGAAATGCGGGAACGCCTGGCGAAAATGGTTAGACACGCCGCGAGTGATATCCGGATGGGAACATTTCACTCCGTATGTGCTCAATTGCTGCGGACGCATGGCCATCATCTGGGATACAGCCGGTATTTCGCAATCTATGATGTGGATGATCAGGTGCGGCTGATTAAAAAGCTGATGCAGCAATACCACGTCTCCACGGATCAGTTTAATCCCAGAGCAATCCAGGCCACCATCAGTAACGCGAAAAATGATATGATCTCTGCACAGGAATACGAGGCAAAGGCGGGTAGTGTGTTTGAGGAGAAGACAGCCGTTATCTATACGGCATATCAGAAGGCGCTCCGGAAAAATAACGCCATGGATTTTGATGATCTGTTGGTAAAGCCCCTTGAACTCTTTGACAAAGTGTCGAGTGTGCTGGAGCACTACCGCACGACCTGTCGTTATATCCTGGTCGATGAATATCAGGATACCAACAGGGCCCAGTTTGAATTTGTGAAGCAGCTGGCCTGGGAACACCGCAATCTTTGTGTGGTGGGGGATGACGACCAGTCCATTTATCGGTGGCGGGGAGCTGATGTCCGGAATATTCTGGATTTTGAACGGGTGTTTCCGGAATGTACCGTGTATAAACTTGAGCAGAATTATCGTTCGACAAAGCGTATTCTTTCGGCGGCATCGGCGGTGGTCCGAAATAATCCGGCGCGTGCCGAGAAGACGCTCTGGAGTAATGACATCGAGGGAGAAAAGCTCACCGTTGTCGAAGCCCATGACGAGCAGCATGAGGCGGTTCAGGTACTGAATCATATCCAGAATGAGATCTTTGCGAATAAGCGGACTTTCAACGATTTTGTTGTGCTCTATCGCACAAATGCACAGAGCCGGGCGCTGGAGGATGCTCTTCGACAGCATGGAATTAAGTATGTGATTGTGGGGGGGGTCAAGTTCTACGATCGCAAAGAAATCAAAGATGTGCTGGCCTATCTGCGGGTGATTACCAACCCGGACGACTCGGTGGCGATGCGCCGAATTATTAATGAGCCCTCCAGAGGCATTGGAGAGACCACCATCCGGCGGATTGAAGAGTATGCCTTGCAGCACGATATCACTTTTTGGGACGCGATGCAGCAGGCAGACGATGTACATATTCATGCCGGGTTGACTTCCAGGGTGAACTCGTTTGTGGAATTTCTCAGGAAATACCGGGAACTCAGGGAGACTCTTCCAGTGGAAGAATTGGTGTCGGTAATGGTGGAGGATGCCGGGATTCTCAAATATTATCGGGATGAAGGAACTGACGAAGCCCTCGACCGCCTTGAGAATATTCATGCGCTGTTCAACGGGATCTCAGAATACTGCCAGCGGTCCGAAGACCCCACTCTGGAGGGATTTCTGGAAGAAGTATCGTTGTTAACCGATATCGATCAATGGGATCGGGACACGAATGCCGTCACGTTGATGACCTTGCATAGTGCCAAGGGCTTGGAATTTCCGGTGGTGGTTATCACGGGCATGGAGGAAGGATTATTTCCGCTCTCTCGATCTCTGGAAGATCCGGAAGATCTGGCGGAAGAACGGCGGCTGTTTTATGTCGGGCTGACGAGAGCGGAAAGAAAAATCTATCTCACCTATGCCGAACAGCGGCGACGGTTTGGGGAGAGCATGTTTAACCTGCCTTCCCGGTTCATCGAAGAAATCCCGGATGCGCTCATATACTATGAATCCGGTGTTTCCGCCAACAGAGGTAAACGAGCAGCCCGGGGGAAATACGAGAGGCGGGGAGCGTCGATGCGATCCGCGTCTTCGGAGGACACACCTTCCGGAGATCGCCTCCAGGTGGGAGATGTGGTTGAACATAATATCTTTGGCCGCGGAAGAATCACCGATATTAAAGGGAGTGGCGCGAATCAGAAACTTTTCGTAGTATTCACTGGTAATGTTAAAAAGAAGTTGCTGGCAAAATATGCAAATTTATCAAAGAGTCATGCATAAGTATTCTCAATTCGGCCTCCTGATGTGCTGCCTTCTGATTCCCCTCGCTGTTTTTTCCCAGAGTACGGAGGAGCAGCGTGCCTACTCATACGCTGATCAGTTGTTTCGCGACGGGTTGTATGATATTGCCATCGAACAATTTCAGCAATATCTCAATGAATATCCCCGGGGCCCCCGACGATCAGAAGCGGCCCTGAACATCGGGAAATCCCATTACACTCTGACGCAGTATGATAAAGCCTTGCAGCGTTTTATGCAGGTGGGAATCGACTATCCCGAGTCCGCCCAGGCCGAGGAAGCGCAGTGGATGATCGGGAGAACCTACGAAGCCCTCGAAAGATGGGAACAGGCGGCACGGGCTTTTCAACGGTTATTCAGCTATTATCCCAACAGCGACCGAGCTGCCGACGGGTTATTACGGGGCGCCGAAGATGCCAGGAAAGCAGGAAATGCCGACCTGGCGATCGATCTGCTGCATACGGTGGTCGAGAAGTTTTATGACACCGAGAAGGCGGTTGAAGCGCGTATTCAGCTGGCGTCCGTTTATCAGAATCAATCGAAGTATCCCATTGCCTGGAATGAATTAGATAAAGCGATGAATGCTTCTCCCTCCAGACCTCAGCGAGGGAGGATTCTATTTGCCATGGCCGAAATTGCACAACATCGGTGGGGGCCCCGCCGAGCCATGGAAATTTATAATCAACTCTGGAACGATTATCGGAACGACGACATCGGAAATCGCGCAGCCCTGGAAATGGCGGCCCTGGCCATCACCCAGCGTGACTATGCCCGCGCTGACGAAATTTATTCGAAGGTTGAAAAAATTCAAACCGAAGCCATTAGGCTGCAGGCGCTGGAGAATCATGGTGACCTCCATTGGACACAGGAAAATTATAAGTCCGCGCGGGATTATTACAAACAGGCCCTGGATTTGTTATCTCAACCCTCGGCGAAGGATACGTTGTGGATAAAATATGCGCTCGCCCTGGAGCGATCAGGTTCTCTCAAACCCGCCAAGGTGCAGCTCAGTGAATTGGTGAAACCGGGCACTTCCGGCATTTCAGAGCAAATTCTCCGGACTGCATATGACCATCTGGCCCAAACTTCCAGGCACCTGGAGCATTATGCTGAAGCCATTACCGCGCTGCAAAATTTGCTGGGGGTCACCGGGAAAGATGAACGTGCGGCTGTCTATCACAGAATCGGAGATATTTATTATACCGGCCTGCAGGATTATCCGAAGGCGGAACGGGCCTATGCGGCAGTGATCGATTCCTTTCCGTATTATGAGAACATCGACGAGGTTTTATATACCCTGGGCCGCACCGAGATTGCCAGCGGGAAATATTCTCAGGCAGCAGAGAGATTTCAGAGATTGATTGAACGGTATCCCTATTCCGACCGGCGGGATGAGGCACAAGATCAGCTGTGGTATATCCGGCATTTTTACAGCGGCGACCAGCAGCTGAGTTTTCAAAAACTGGCCTCGTTGTTTGGCGATCTGCTGCTGGAGCGTGATCGCCAGCAGATCTTCTTCAGTCTTGGGAAGTTGTACTTCCAATACCAACAGGATTATCAATCGGCTCTTGAACAGTTCCGGGAACTGGAAAGTTTTTCAGATGTCTCGCCGGCATTACAGGATTCCATTACCTGGTATATCGCCGAAAGTTATCGGATCCTGGCCCAGGGAGCAAAGATCGATAATCAACCGGAGCAATACACCGAATATCGGCAACAGGCCGTCGCGCAATATAAGAAGTGCCTTGAATCGGATACAAGCCAGGAGCAGAGGCGGAACCAAACGTTCTTCTATTTAGGTGACTTATCTGCCGAGACTGAGCCGGGGGCCGCTCTTGACTATTTTTCAAGGCTGCAGGGTGTCTCAGGATTTACGGTTCGGGCCAGTATCAAAATGGCGGAAATTCATCGGCAGCAAGGTGAGTACTCGCGAGCAATTTCACTTCTCCAGAAGACCATCCTGAACTACGATTATACCAATGATCCGGATTATGCCAGGGCCGTGGCATTCGCGGCTGATGTTGCGGTAGAGAATGGCCAGCGGGAACTGGCATCGAATTACTATAACCGGTATCTGCGCCTGGCTCCTGACGGGCCGGCCGCAGCCAGCGCTAATTGGAAGCTGTTGCAGTTATCGATTGAAGGTGATCACTTCCGGCAGGCCAGACAATACGCCACGGTGCTGAAGCAGGAAGCGTTCTACTCACCGTACGCATCACAGGTAGATGATCAGCTGGGCCGGATCCTCATTCAAAGCGGCGATTACGAAGGGGCGGCAGCCTGGTATCAAAATCTTGCAGAATCCGCATCACCTCTGCAGGGATTCTTTATTGGCTCAGACACCGAGAGAAATACGGAGGCCATTTACTGGACGGGACTCGCATACGCCCGGATGGATCAACCAGCCGAAGCCGAGCGGTACTTTCGATGGTATACCCAGGAGGGAAATAACACCCGATATCTCGCCGATGCCTATCAACATCTGGCCATGATTGCGAACACCGAAGGGGAATATGAAGAAGCCCGGGGGTTTTATTTACAGGCGGCGGGTCTTCTGGAGAATTCCGAAGAGTCACTCCAGCTGGAAGTCCGGGCAGCCAATATGCTCTTCGAGCTCCAGCAGTATGAGGAAGCGGCTGACGAACTGAAAACTCTTTCGGAACGCCTTTCTCCTCCCGAGAAGTACGATGTGTGGCAACAAGCAATTATCGCCATGATCCGCGGAGGCAATGTGCGTAATGCCGATACCGAGATTCGGTCGTTTACACAAGATGCTCAAATCAAGGAAAACGCCCTTCCCAGCCTGACGTTCCGCTACGAGAAATCCAGGGTGCTGGCGGAGAATAAGAGATACCAGGAATCCGTGGGAGTCTTGAAGGAATTACTGGCACAGGACCTTCCTGAGGATTTTGAAACAAAGGTTCAATACGAGCTCGGCAGACAATATGTGATAACCAACCAGTATGAAGAAGCCATTGATCTGCTCACCAAACTGACGGTGGAGAACCCGGATAGTCCGATTATTGCCCAGGTTTATCTGACGCTTGGGACAGTACTGAATGAGCTGGATCAGCCGGGTAACGCGATTGAGGCGTTCAAGAACTCTCTGAATAAGGGTGCCACGGGTGTGTATCGGCGGAATGCAATGAGTAACCTGATCGCGTTGTACGAAAATACCGGGATCTGGCAGTCGGCTGTCTCCATGGCGAGTCAGTATGTGCAGGAATTTCCGAACGCCGAGGATGCCTTTGCCACGCGTATCCAGATCGGCGTCTACCTGAAAAATATGCGGGAATACAGCCGGGCGCTGGAGCATTTCGGATCGCTGCTGCGGGAGGCTGATTCGGAGAGTGCCGCTGAAATTCAGTTTCAAATCGGTGAAACCTATTTCGAACAAAATCAATATAAGCAGGCGATTACGGAATATCTGAAGGTTCCGTACCTGAATCCCAATACGAAACTTCCCTGGGATACCACAGCGCTGTATAAAGCGGGAAATGCCTACGAGCATCTCGGGCAGAATGATCAGGCGATCAATCTGTATGAACGGATCATAGAGAAGGAAGGGGCTTCCAGCAACTACGGCCGGTTTGCCAGACGACGTATCAATGAATTACTGGCACAGCAGCAAACCCCCTGAAAACTCACAAAGTCGCTTCTTCCGAGGTCCGGCAGCAACACGGGTCTCAGGATTTTTCGTTGACAGCCCTCCTCCCTTATTCTATATTCATTTGAGATTGAATCTCAATTAGGTGAATCTATGAAGGAAGATGTGCTGGACTCATTCAAAACGGCCTTGCGACGCGAGAATTTAAAACTCACGCCGCAGCGGGAGAAAATTTTTTCTGCTATTGCAGACACCAACGAACATTGGGAAGTCGATGATCTGATGTTCCAGTTTCGCGAGGAGAATGATCGGATCTCCCGGGCCACTATTTACAGGACACTGGATATCCTGGTGGATTACGGATTTGTGAGAAAAGTGGACTTCGGGGAAGGCCGTTCCCGGTACGAATATGTTCGCGGCAAGCGCTACCATGATCATATGATCTGCGAGGAGTGCGGCGAGGTGTTCGAATTCATGGACGAGAATCTGCGGAAACATCAGGACCGGATTTGCGACATCGTAGGATTTAAACCATCCAAACATGTTGTACAGATATACGGACTCTGCAGTAAATGCCAGCAGGAGGTTGCTCTTGAGGAAAAGAGCAATGAGGTATAATGGGGCATCATCATTCCACTCCTGGCAGGGACACCCAGGCAACACTCCATCACTCTTCGATTGCATTAGTCGGTAATCCGAATGTCGGAAAGAGTGTTCTGTTCGGTCATTTAACCGGCTCGTACGTGAATGTATCCAACTATCCCGGCACTACAGTCGAAATCACCCGGGGAAAATACAGGAACGGAACCGGGGCGGGTTTTGCCAATGGTGGAACTGAGGAGTATACACTCATCGATACGCCGGGCATTAATAATTTGATTCCCACCAGCGAAGATGAACTGGTCACCCGGGATATTCTGCTGACTGAGCGTCCGGAGCATGTGCTGCAGGTGATCGATACCAAGAATTTGCGACGCGGACTCCTGATTACTCTCCAGTTAGCGGAGATGAATATTCCGTTCTCGGTGTGCCTGAATATGCAGGATGAAGCGCAGGCGCGTGGGATCAGTGTGGATGCGAACCGGTTGAGTCAGCTCGTCGGTGTGGACGTGACTGGTACGGTGGCCACTAAAGGAAAAGGCATCCCTGAGATCAAGAAAATGCTGACCTCGCCTCGCCGCTCCGGTCTGAGTGTCACCTACTCCCAACATATCGAGGAAGCCGCAGCCCAAATCGACTCGACCCTGGAGCGGGAGGCGCTCGATTCCTTTATCTCTCACCGGAGCCTTGCATTGATGGTACTGGGTGGAGATAGTTCAATCTATGCTTATCTGCGTGAGCGGATTTCATCGGAGGCACTGGATAACATCACAGCAATTGTTGATCGGGCGCAGGATTATTCTTCCGAATCACTCCACAATGTGATTACACGGATTCGGCTGAACAAGGCGCAATCGGTGATGGAGGAGGTGCTGTCTGCCGACGGGACCGGGGAGGAAAGTATAGCCAGGCGTCTGGGCCGAATATCGATGCATCCGGTCTGGGGTGTCCCGGTTCTGCTAGCTGTGCTGTTCCTGGTCTACCAGTTCGTCGGTGTCTTTGGGGCAGGAACGCTGGTGGATTTCCTCGAGGCCACCGTGTTTGGCCAGTTTCTCGGGCCCTGGTTTACCAGCGCTGTCGAAGGGCTCATTCCGGTTACCTTTCTGCAGGAAATGCTGGTCGGCGAGTACGGGCTGTTGACCATGGCGCTTTCCTATTCTGTGGCCATTGTTTTACCGATTGTGGGCACGTTTTTCATTGCTTTCGGATTGCTGGAAGATTCCGGCTACCTTCCCCGGCTGGCGGTGATGGTGAACCGGATCTTCAAAATGATTGGATTAAACGGGAAATCTATTTTGCCGATGGTGCTGGGACTGGGATGCGATACCATGGCCACCTTAACCGCCCGGATACTGGACTCCCGGAAGGAGCGGATCATTGTCACCCTGCTACTGGCATTGGGGGTGCCGTGCTCGGCTCAACTCGGTGTGATTCTCGGGATGTTAGGGGGACTGTCTCTGGGAGCCACTTTTGTCTGGATGGGCATCGTGATCGGAGTAATGCTGCTGGTGGGCTTTCTTTCGTCGAAAGTGGTCCGTGGTCCCGGATCCGATTTTGTGATGGAGCTGCCCCCGATTCGACGACCGGCCATGGGAAATATCCTTGTGAAAACGCTGGCCCGGATGGAGTGGTATCTCAAAGAAGCGGTGCCGCTGTTCTTCCTGGGGACGTTCATCCTGTTCATCTTTGATAAACTCCGGATACTGACGGCCATTCAGCGCGCTGCCTCACCGGTAGTGAGCGGATTTCTGGGACTACCGGCCCGGGCTACGGATGCCTTTCTCATCGGATTTTTACGCCGGGATTTCGGGGCGGCGGGATTGTATGATCTGGCCAAACAGGGGTTACTCGATCCCAACCAGATGCTGGTGAGTCTGGTGGCGATTACTCTGTTCATGCCCTGCATCGCGAACTTCCTGATGATTGTGAAAGAACGGGGAGTGAAGACTGCTCTCGGCATCGGCGCTTTCATTCTCCCCTTTGCCATCACTGTCGCCGGAGGTCTCAACTGGTTATTGAGAGGCCTGGGAATTCAGTTTTAATTCTGGATGCCTGCATGAAACACACCTGCCCATACTGCGGATTTGATTTCGACGATACCCACGAGTACTGCAATTCTACCTGTCCCCTGGGTGACCACTGCACGATGTTGATGTGCCCGAACTGTCGGTATGAGTATGTTCCGGCCAGGTCCGGCATCCTGGAGTTCTTTAAAAAACTCTTCTCGTCGCACAAACCATCCGAATATTCCGAAGACGTCCATGAAACACACCAATAAGCAATCCTCCGCCTCCCGGGTGGAAGAAGCCCTGGAATATCTCTGGAGTACAAAGGAAAAAGGGGAGAACAGCGTTGCTGCCTTCCGGGAAAATATGGGCAAGGACGATCAGGAAGTACCGGGTGATTCGCTGTTGGATCAAATGGAAGAAGCGGGGTTAGTTGTGATTGAAAATGGGGCATTTGAGCTCACTGAGAAGGGCCGGGCCGAAGCCGCCAGAGTCATCAGGCGGCACCGGTTAGCGGAACGATTGTTCAATGACATCCTGAATGTGTCCATGGATGAAACCGAATCCATCGCCTGCGAGTTGGAGCACATCCTGAGCGAAGGGGTCACCGACAGTGTCTGTACGTTCCTCGGGCACCCTCCGCTGTGCCCCCATGGCCGGGAAATTCCCCGGGGTGAATGCTGTAAACGGTACGAAACGGATGTGAAGCCGGTGGTGACGTCAGTGAAACATATTCGAAAGAACACACCAGGGAAAATTGTTTTCATGACTCCCAACATTCAACAGCGATTCCAGCGATTAGCGTCGCTGGGAGTCACGCCCGGCACAGAGATCGTCGTAAAGCAGCGGCATCCGTCGATTGTCATTCAGGTGGGCGAAACCGAAATTGCCATCGATGACGAAATTGCCCGGGAAATCTTTGTGAAACGAATCCGGGACTAGTAAGCGGTTTTCCGGGTTCCCGCCATCGCCCGGGAAAATCAGCCCTTAATCACGCCGACGGGTTTAAAGCGAGCCACTTTCGCGGTGAGGCCGGCTTCGTGGAGAACCTGCACCACGTCGGCCACATCTTTGTAAGCATGGGGCATTTCTTCGGCCACTGTGCGGCCGCCGGCTGCCTGGATTTCCACGCCCCGGTTCTTCATATCCTGGAAGATGTCCATTGTGCCGCTCACCTTTTTGGATTGCCGCCGGCTCATCTGCCGGCCGGCGCCGTGACAGGAACTGCCAAAGGTGTCGGCCATGGCCTGATTGGTGCCGACGGTCACGTACGAATACCGGCCCATGTCACCCGGCACCAGCACCGGCTGCCCGATATCCTGATACTTGGCCGGGATATACTTGCTGCCGGGACCGAATGCTCTGGTCGCGCCTTTCCGGTGCACGCAGACTGTTTCTGTCCCGCCATTGACCTTGTGCTCTTCAAACTTGGCAATATTATGGCAGATATCGTACACGGGATTAAAACCCAACTCATTGGGTGAAATATTCAGTGCCTTCATAAAAGCTTCCTCCGCCAGATGCATAATTACCTGACGATTATTGAAGGCGAAGTTCGCTCCGCACCGCATGGCACCGAGATATCGCTGCCCTTCCTCGCTGGTGATGGGCGCACAGGCCAATTGTTTATCCGGCAGCTCAATGTCATACTTCCGGACTGCCTGCTGGGCTGTTTTCAGGTAATCATCACATATCTGGTGACCGAATCCGCGGGATCCTGTGTGAATAATCGCCACGATAGAGTCCTGCTGCAGCCCGAACAGCGCCGCTGCCTGAGGATGATAGATTTCATCCACTTTCCCGATTTCCAGGAAATGGTTCCCGGACCCGAGTGTACCGACCTGTTTGGCCCCCCGCTGATAGGCTCGATCACTCACCGTCTCAGGATCAGCGCCCTCCAGACATCCGCTCTCCTCAATAAAGTCCAGATCCTCCCTATCGCCGAAGCCCTGAGAAACCGCCCAGGCTGCGCCTTCCGTGACTAACTTCTTCATTTGCTGCCTGGAGATTTTCTGTATTGCTCCTGAGGATCCTACACCAGTAGGGACATTATTATAGAGTGTCTGAATCAGTGCGTGCATCTGCTCCTTGATCTCTTTGTAAACCAGTTTGGTAGAAATCAACCGGACGCCGCAGTTGATGTCATAGCCCACGCCGCCGGGAGAAATTACCCCCTCCTCGGGGTCGGTGGCGGCAATTCCCCCGATGGGGAACCCGTATCCCCAGTGGATATCCGGCATGGCCAGCGAATATTTGACGATTCCGGGTAAATGCGCAACATTCGCGACTTGCTGCAGGCTCTGGTCGTTCTTGATCGACTCCATCAGTTTGTCACTGGCATACACTCTGCCGGGCACTCGCATGCCGCCTGTTTTTTTCACTTCCCAGGTGTAATCATTTATTTTCGTAATTTCAGGAGCCATGGTTTACCTCCCTTGTTTTCGATCTGATTTCTGCTTCTGTATACTAATTTACCGGATTATGTTTCGCTTTGTCAAACTGAGATAAAACAGGGGGTGAATACCAGAACGGAAGTGATTATATATCGAAAATCACCTGAGCGCGAAATCCTTCTTCATCTCTGGAAAGTTCCAGCCCGTGATAGGTCACTGCTTTGATCTCGGTAAACAAGTGCTCATCATCCCTGGAAAACACAGAACCGGTCGCCTGACCTGTCAAATTTTGATCATCAATTTGTTGTACGACGAAATCGGTAAAAAAGGTCCGTTCGGTGGTATGAATATACAGGAGTTCACTGAGCCAGTCGCGAAGCAGCAAATCAGCTGATGTTGATGTCAGGTCGAGTGTGTGAGTTTTTTGTTTCCGGTCCTGTACGCTCTGCGGGAACTCATCGGTATCCGAAGTTAACAGCAGCGAAAACATTCCCCGGGCCGCTTCCACGAACAATTCGTCCAATGCAGGTGCCCATATCCTCAAGCCGACATCGGCGGTATGGTCGATTTCCTGGAAGCCTTTACTGGTCACTGTCACTGTGTAAAATCTATGCTGGCATGGTCCAGCTGATTCAGCACATACTCCCGGACCGCATCATGATCGCCGAACTCTTCTACCGCGTCTGTTTTGTTTTCCACAGGGCGCAGGAGCAGTTCGGTGCTTTTTCCACATGCCGGACATTCAGGAGCCGGGTCTTTCGGTTTTCTGAGAGTGGTGGTATACGCAAAGCAATCATTGCACCGCCAGAGTGATTTCCTGGCGGCGTGTTTTCCGCGTTTAGCCAGGGGAGCACCTTCGATGTCTACAATATCCATAGCAAAATCGATGACCGGGGCGGCGCTCACCGACGTTCCGACGCCATAGGCATCTGCCAGGGGATGGTGTCGATGGATGGAGTACTCATCCAGCCCGCCGCTCAGGAAAAGCTTCACACTCTGGTGTCCGTGCAGATCCAGCTCCCAGCGCACCTCCTTCATGATTTTCAACATATCACCACGGCGACTGCCGGGCGTATCCAACCGCACGGCAAACAGACTCTCGCCCAGCGCTTCTGCCACCCGCAGTGATTCGAACTTTTCGTCCCCGAACGTATCCACCAGACTCACCCGGTTCACTTCCGGTGCAATGATTTCATCAAACGCTTTGGTTGCTTCCACCGTGTCTCCCATGATGAGAATCAACGCGTGAGGGATCGTGCCCACCGGTTCCTGCCCCAGATATTCAGCCGCTGCCACGGAGGCCACACCATCACAGCCGCCGATGTAGGCGTTTCGTTCGATCACCGGGGCCAGGGCCGGATGCATGCGCCGGGCGCCAAAACTGATCAGCGGCTTATTCCCGGCGGCCTTGCGGCATCGGGCCGCCCGGGTGGCAATGCCGGACGCCTGGCACATTAATCCCAGTATGGAGGTTTCGTACACGCCAAAATCCAGGTAATCGCCGGTGATTGAGAAGACCGGTTCCTCTGCATGGAACAAGGTGCCCTCCGGAAGGGATTCCACGTCCACCGGTATATCTTTTAGTAACTGCAGAGCTTCATTCATCCCTGCCAGTATCGCCCACTCATAATCGCCCGGCAAACTTTTCGCGGCAAATTCCGCGGTGACGGTTTTGTGGATATTTCGGGCCTCAAGAATCTCTCTGGTTCTCTCAAAATAAACGTCCGTTACCTTCCCTGCTTTAATCTCTTCTGGCGAAGCAATGGATTTCATGCAATATCCTCCATGTTTATTTTACATCGTGGAAGCTAGGCTCTCCATACTACAAGTTCAAGAGGGAGGTCACCTCTTTAAACCTCCGGAAAAATTGATACCGGGAAGGACCAGGGATTAATTATTACCATAATCCTCCCAATTCCCGGTTGAAGAAATGCCTGCTGTTTCTTACTTATACACCATGAATAAATGAACACAAAAAGGAGGATTTTTATGGGAAAACGCAGAATCATGTTAGCTGTTTTAGTCCTCGGAGTTGTGTTGACTCTGACAGGTTGTGCACAAACCCAGACTGATACAGCGGGGGCAGACGTTACCAGAGCGGTTGCTGTTCTGCATCCCACCCAGGGCAATAATGTCTCAGGGACCGTAACCTTCACAAAGGTCGAAAACGGCATCCGGATAGTCGCTGATGTCAGCGGACTGAGCCAGGGAATGCATGGATTCCACATCCATCAATATGGTGACTGCAGCGCGCCGGACGGCACCTCGGCCGGCGGGCATTATAATCCGCATGGCGTCCCCCATGCCGGTCCCGATGACAGCCCCCGTCATGTGGGGGATCTGGGGAATCTGAACGCCAAACAAAATGGTCAGGCCCATTATGAACGGGTTGATAATGTGATTTCCTTCTCAGGTGAGAATAACATTATCGGTCGGGCGGTTATTGTCCATGCAGGTGAAGACGATTTAACCTCACAGCCAACCGGGGCTGCCGGTGCCCGGCTGGCCTGCGGTGTGATCGGCGTTGCCCGGCCGGACGGTGGAATGTAGTCGATAAATTAGTGACATTATTACCGGAATCGATGATAATGGAGTAAGGGAGGAGCACCTGTATAGTATTTCTCCTCCCTTTTGATCCTCCATAAACAGGTTTTTTGAAGGATTATCGAAATTCCCTTTCCCACCATTGATACATCTGCCGGATGGCTTCTTCATTCTGCTCCGGCGGTTTGGTGGAATCGTATCCGAACCGTCTGTCGGTATATTGATGCAAAATCCCCACGGCTTCTTCCCGTATGAAGGGCACGGCATCGGATTCCAGAAATATGATGATTCGGCGGAGCCCTTCAGCCGGATGAACATCAACCCACCTTTTCAATACGTCCAGACGCTGAAAAGGATCAGCCGTATCTCGCAGGAGAACGGCGAATTCTTCACCGGTGTCAGCTGCAGTTAGTCGTGCCTGGAAATCCCCGGGAATATTGGTGGTTTCAGCGCCAGCTGCATTGTGTGTTTCATGGACGTCTGATCCCTCGTCCCGATGCAGATCCCTGGTAAAGTATTGGCCCATGGCATAGAATCCGCCGTACGCCAACAGCAAAAAGACAATGCCCAATCCGATATTCCGGAGAGCCAACATTCGATTCGAAGATCGGATGACATAGAGCACCAGTGCAACCAGTACCAGCACCAGTCCGTACGTGGCGGCAACCGCCGGACCGCTGGGGAGATCCCCCACGTAGGAAACGATCAATCCTGCACCGGAGACAATGGTTCCCATAGTCCAGCCAAGTGCCAACTGCAGCCATAATTTATCTGTCAGGAGAATAGTGGCCATTGCCGGCGCCACCAGAAAGACAAATACTAGCAGGACGCCGGCCGTATTCACGGAATGGGTGATCACGATGCCAAACGAGATATAGAAAAGAAAATCCCAGAAGCGCACGTTCAGGCCGGATTGAAAGGCCTGCTCCGGGTGGTTGGAGATCAGCAGGAATTTCTCCCGGAACAGGAAATGAAAAAGCCCGACCAGCGCATACACCCCGGCCGCTAACAGAATGGTCTCCCACCGGACCCACAGAATATTCCCGGTCATAATTTCTTTGATATGTTCGGCTCCATGCGGCGCGCGATCAATGACCAGCACAGCGACGGCGGCAGCCAGAGCGTATACCAGCCCGATCACTGCTTCCTGCGGTATCTTGTCGTGCCGGAGGCGGGAGATGGCAAAAATCGCCGCACCGATAATTGTAAATCCGAAGGAGAACCAGTACGCCCCCTGTGAAGACGGATCCACGCCAAACAGGAAGGCCACCGTAATACCCAGTGCAGCAATCTGTGCCAGGGCAAGATCCACAAAGATGACCTTCCGCTTGATAACATGGATTCCGAGGTAAGAATGAATGCCCACCAGCACCAAGCATTCGGCAAACGCAGGCAGCATAATCTCTAAAAACCCTAAGCTCACAGCTTCACCTTCCTCCCATGTCAGATGAGTTGTTCTATTTAGTTATCTTCATAAATTATGGCATTTAAAGCGGCTCAGTACGTATCCCTGTACGACTCAAGTGAGGATATCTGAAAACAATCTCATCCCTGAACTCCGATTAATCGTGGTTTTCCTGAGCTGACTGACCAGCCATATCTTATAAATTGACCTCAAATGCCCGGGTAAGGCTGTTTACCCAGAGATCAACCAGTGAGAAATAGGTATCCGCGTCCGCATCACCGCCAACGGACAGCGGAACAATTACAGCCGTGGATCCGACTTTTCTGGCAATTTCTCTGACCTTCCGCTCATCGAAATAATTCGCGGCCAAAATGATTTGCACCTCGTTCTGCCGCATCCTGGCTACCAGTTCCTCTACGTGCCTGGGAGATGGCGGGATGCTTGGTTTCGGCTCGACATACCCAATAATATCGATGCCGAACAAGTGTTCGAAATATACCCAGTTTTTGTGATACGCGACAATCTTACTTTCGCGGAGGGGAAGCATTGCCCGCATCCATCCGTCCAGCAGTTTTATCAGCGGTTCTCCGCGGAAGGTTTTTTCTTCCAGGAAAGAGATAAGATTTCCGGATTCCGCCAGCTGCATCAAAATATCTGCTCCCAGGACGTTGACCAACTGTTCACCGAACAGGCGCCGGTCGATTTCCTGCTTGAATTGCTGCAGTCGATCCCGGAAAAATGCTTCATTCTCAGGACTCACCTTTGTCAGCCCGGCGGTGATGTTCTCTGCCAGGATTTTCGCATTCAGCGGGCTGGTATAAATATGAGGATTCCCATAGATGTGAACATCTCCCTGGGACCGATCCGGATTTTCGGGAACCTCAAGCATGGTGACTCCCTGAGCGGCTGCCACATAGCCATCCTGGCCGCTGCGGATGCGGGGATTCCCTGATTTGTCAATGAGAGCCGGCGCCCACAACTCCAGATCCAGTCCCGTTTCAATATAGAGATCCGCCTGACTCAGCCAGACGGCATAACTGGGTTTGGGGTTCACAAAATGGGCATCCTGATCACCCCGGACGATATTTTTCACTTCCACGTTGTCCTGACCTATGTACCTCGCAATATCACCATATATACTGATGGTAGCGACCACCCGGATTTTCTCCTGACTGTATACCGAGGGCGCATTCCCCAGGAGGAAAAGAACCATCAACATAAGAATTGATGTGCGTCTCATTTTATGGTCTCCTGTAATTATTGCAGAGAATATTGTTTGCATGGCAGCACTCCTTACAATATGTAATTCTCAGTTATATACCTGTGGCCATTAAAGCCGGCACATTAATATTTCTCGTGCTTGTGTGGTCCCACCGACCAGTCCACCTGCAGCAGGAAGCGATGCTGCGGCTCCTCAAATTCACTGCCGTTGAGATAATTCCACTGGAACCGCAGATACACATATTCACTCTGCCAGAACGTGAGATAAGGAACCACCTGCCATTGGAAGGATTTCTCAGTGCCCGGTTCCGGTGGCTGCGCAATATCCAGTCGGACCCCTCCGACCAGAGATCTGGAGAGCCGGTAATCCACATAGGTGAATCCTCCCATGGCAGTGACCGGCTCCAATACAAGATGTTCCTTCCGCAGGGTGAAGAGTTCACTTCGCCAGGTGATTCCTTTGTATAAGCCCTGCCTGGCAGGCTTCCACGAAACAGTGAGATCCAGGCCGCCCAGGTACGTCCAGGAGTGAGTGGCCTTTAAGTCGAAGCCCTGGTTGTCGTTGGTCCCGGCCAGCCCTGAGAGTCCCCATTCCAGGTAGGTGTCGGTCGTGAGATCGTAATAATTTTTCAGGTGCACCAGCCCGGCCGGCAGGCTGAAGTCCTCGCCGCTGAACAGGGTGGGATTGGAAGCATTGGTCACCTGGACGGTCAGTTCGTTGGCATGAGCGATGATAGAAGGCAAAAGAATGTCTGCCGATCCCCCCACCTGAAATAAACCTTCCTCTCCCATGTAGAGCTGAATCGGGAGGGGCAGGAAGGCCTGGTCGAGAGCATGCTCATGCCAGCGGTTTATGACACCGAACTGCTGGCGAAATTTTCCAAAGGTCAGGCTGGTGCGCGGCAGCGGATTGGTCCAGGTGATATAGGCTTCGGTCACTTCCAGGCCATGCGTGCCAATCTCCACGGAAGCCTTGGCCAGACTGAACGGATCCAGGTTGGACTGCAGGTGCACAGCAAACACGCGATTGAGAAATCCGGTCCGCAGCTCTCCATGTCCCCCTTCCTCATGGGGATGCTCTGCATTTTCTTCCGTATGGGATTCTTCATGTTCCGGGGAGTGAGAATTGTACACCGCAAACACATCCCCGACCAGGCTGATCTCCGGATTCAGCGCCTGCAGCGATCGGGACTTTTGTACGAAAGTTTTACTTTTCTGGTCATCAGATGTGCCAGGTTCTTCCGCGACGGCTCTGGCGGAATTGCGCAGAGTCTGGAGTTCATCGTCACTCTGGCGAGTCTGGAGTGCCTGGATTTGCTTGTGAAGCGCTCGAATTTCCTGCCGGAGAGAATCAATTGCTGCCGATTCTTCCGGCTGAGCATTCAGTACGGGTATTTGCAGGAGAACCAGACCCAGTGAAATTACTCCAATGAAATAACGTCCCATAGAACTCTCCTTTCCTTGAACCCGAGTGAGCGGGTTCTATAACCTTGGTTTGAATTATCGAACAACGATGTGTGGATAGAACAGGTGTGGTCAGAAAGCAGGAGGGCTTCGAAGGTAAAAAGAAGTCTCCGGAGCAGGAGGATAATAATAAACAATGGAAACCGGAAGGAAGTTGTTGGTGTCAGTATCAATGACCGGGAGGTGTGCCACGCAAAGGAAAGCCATTGAGAGAAAGGTGAGCTGAAGGATGTGGGCAGGACACTTGGCCGGTTCCTCCAGAGAAGGAGCATGATCATGGATGACCGGCACTGCTCCAAGCAAAACCAGGAGCAGCAGAACGAGCAGCAGGGTTTTATGTTGTCGGGACTGTCTCAACTCTCCTCATCCGGAATCATTTTTATAAATCCGATTCTAAGTGAACAAATAGTATAATGGCCTTTATTGTCATATTCAAATTATAATTTTATCGTCGCTGCAGATTCCACATTCGGAAATCCCTGGTGATGCTCCGGAAAGGGTCTGCGTCTGGTGACCTATCGGACGATTTCCCGAAACGAGGTCTGACCGATCATCCAGATAGTTCCCGGTTCACGGAGGGAGCGATATTTAGTGACCAGGGCGGGGGGATCATCACGCCAACCCGTGATATATCCCATCCCGGAGCTGAACCCGTCTTCCCGAAAGTCGCCGACGAGCTTGTTCTTCCATTTGGATACGTGCTCAATATATACCTGGTGATCCGGATATTCCCGTCGGAGTGCCTGAAGATCTTCACCGGCAATAAATTCATGAGACAGCACGTTTAACCAGGAAGAGTTCTTCTCCACACGCAGAGGCGTTGTTTTGATGATCTGCCGGATGAGCTGATACTCATCCTCTGAGACCATCAGTCCCACTGCTGTTCTGTGGCTCATGATCAGGATCTCCCGGAAAAGAAGTTCCATCGGTTTAGCGTTCCGGAGCCAGGAGTGCAGCTGCGATAACCGATACCGCTGACGCTGCTGGGCAGTTTTGGTCTGCACTTCTGGATGTACGGCGACTTCTACCGGCGTTATATCCTTTTGAGATTGACACCAGGAGAGCAGCGGCGCCAGGTCAGGGCTGGCTCCGAAGAAGACCGCCGTACAGGGCTGCAGGTGGCTGAGCAAGATCCGCTTGTATTCTCTGGCGGCTGGTCCGCCGATAAAGCCGTCGGTATCGATATAGATAATATCCGAATGGAATCGCAGCCAGGTGGTGAGCCGGGTGAGGCCCTGGATAGACTGGAGAAATCGTCCGCCCGGTTGGTTTTTTCCCACGAAAAACACCCGGTCGGGTTGTATCCCTGAGAGCGACCCAACATCGGGATTCACGAGTGCGGCGCTGAGCAGTCCGGGGGCGCCGAACGTGACCTGCCCCAGATCCCCGGAAATGATCCCGACCTGCTTCTCCTGCCTCCGGCGGAGAACTTCCGCCACCCAGCTGGTTTTCCCTGTATCGGCAGATCCGATAGTGATAATGGTGCCGTGTGCACGTGAAAACCGTTCAACGGACTCATCCCAGGATAACATAGAGCAAAGTTAAGAAATTCCGACGGGAATGTCGCACCGCAGAAATTGCACCATCAGACCGGCCTGTAACCTCATGGGAACACCGGGTCGGCAGCTTCCGGCAACAGACATCACTGGGATGAGAATTCTTTCAGCACCTCCTCTACTGCGTCTTTGTGAATCATGAAATCCATCATCTTCAGCTTCACATAATCCTCGTGGAAAAAGAAAAATCCTTTGTCCTCCCCGTTGCGGGCGCTGCTGCCGGAATCTTTGATGAGATACCAGTCTGCGCTGTCCGTTTCCTGATATCCCACGAGATGGATGCCGTGGTCGTCTGTGGTCGTTTCATTGCTGAAACGAAATTGCCTGGCGTCCTCCGTAATATATTCAGACGGGATATCGAAGGACGGCACCATCGCCACATCCTGATCGGCAAGATAGCCGGCTTCTGACACATCGCCGCCGATGGAAAGGGTATACCCCTCCCGGACGGCCTGTTTGATAGCAGACATGAACACGTCCAGCGGGACGTTATAGTAAATGTCGCTGTGCCACCAGTTATCCGGCACCGGATACTCCACCTGCCGGTAGTACGGTTTCTCTTTCAATGAGAGGATATCCACGTACTCATCCAGGTTGATCTCCAGGACCTTTTGCAGGTATTCCCTGGGAGAATACGTGGTATTCCCTGCGGTCACGGTTTCCGGCGGCGGGCCCATGTAGTGATCCAGTATTGATCTGATGGTCGAGAGGGCAGCCGATTCGTTCCAATTGTTCGTCTCCTTTACGGAATTCAAAAAGTCCTTCATCTCGGTGAACATCTCCCGGTGATCATGAAATTTTTGTTCCGGAGGTTTGCCGGTGTACGCATCTGCCGGGACGATGCCGTATTTTTCCCAGATTCGCGGGACGGCATTGGCTTCGGAACCCTGCGCAAAATAGGAGTCGCCCCGGGTGCGCATAAACCGGCGGGCTTTCTCCACATATTCCCAGTAGACGGTATACATTTCCGAGAGTTTCACCTGTTTCCCGGTGAGGCGGTATATTTCCGATTCGAAGAAGGAGGTGGTGCAAAAGCACCAGCAGGTTCCGGTTCGTCCCTGGGAAAGCGGCGGATTGTACCAGGCTTGCTTGAACTCCTCTGGCGACCCGGGCAGGTCGTATCCGGAGACATCCATTTTAAATACCGTGTCCGGCTGCTCCTCCCCGGTGGAATCCAGACTGGCTTTGATCTGCTGGTAAAACGCATTTTCGTATTCGACAAATTTCCCCTGATCCCGGTCTGGCTGCTGGCCGGAAGTATGGCTCCCGGCGAAGAGGAGGCATAAAATAAATAGTACAAATCGAAGATGGTTCATAGGAACTCTCCTGCTGATTGAAACGTTGGTAACCGGTGGTATATAGTGGAGCGATAGAATTTACGGATATTATGACAACGATCCCGCAGCGTCCCGGCTGCTGACGGCACCAGCAGACGTGCATACCGAATACACCGCAAGTTATAAGCCATGTGGCACATTTTCTTGCGAAACTCTATGAATCGTATTATTCGAAAGTACCTGATTGAGAAGTGGCCTTTTCCTGGCAAAGAAGTCAATTAATTTCCACATAAATTAATATATTGGTCACCATGATGTAAGTGAAATAATGAAACGTTTGCCCGTGCATTCAATTCGAAATGGGAGGTGAAGTATGGAGAATCCGGTTGCCACTGATATGATTCGTGAGATCTGTACGGAGGAACGGGAAGTGAATCCGGAAACCCTGGAGCAGACTATCATTCTGGCGGTCGAAATTGCCAGGGAGGGCAGAGAAGGCAGGAAAATCGGGACCATGTTTACAGTCGGGGATAGTGAAAGGGTTGCGAGTAAATCAAAATCTCTCATCCTCGACCCGCTCTATCATCATCCGGATGAACGGAAGCACATTACAAGTTCGGATATGCAGGAAACTCTCAAAGAATTAGCACAGCTGGATGGTGCTTTTATCGTTTCTGATGAGGGGACAGTTATCTCCGCCTGCCGTTATATCAACGCCAGTTCCAGTGGAATTGATTTGCCGCTGGGATTGGGTTCCCGCCATATGGCGGCTGCTTCTATTACCAGAGATACGGAAGCCATTGCGGTGGTCGTGTCCGAATCATCGATAGTCCGGATCTTCGATAACGGCGAAATTGTTGCGGAGATCATCCCGGAACTCTGGCTCCTGAACCGGTACGGATTTCATCTCGCCGGTCCCTATCACACACGCACGTCCGGTGAGATGACGGTGGCGAGTAAAGATGAATAACGTTATTTACACACCGGGATGTTCCCTGTTTTGACTATCCGAATCATCCCTGGGGATCCTCGTCCCGGACTCATATCTATTGGCTGTCATTCGCCGGTTTCCCAAGAAAATAACCGGTTATGAAAAAGTGCATGAATCTCTGCCAATATGTAACTCCAACTTTGATTATTCTGGCAGAGAGATCGTGAAAGTCTGTCATACCAACGGATCTATACGTCTTTGGCATGTAATTTGAAACTGGAAGAAGTGAAATGATGAAAGAGAAAAGGGAAAAAAATTAAAGAAAGGAGGTAGCTATGGCAATCACAAGATGGAATCCGAGCAGAGATCTTGATCGGGCCTGGAGTGAGTTCGACCGTTTGTTCAACCGATTAACCGGCAGCGATTGGTTTGCTGATAGAGATATGGGAGTGAGTGATGTCGGAACCTGGCGTCCGGCAATCGATGTCACGGAGCATGAAAATGAATATGTGTTGACCGCGGAAGTGCCGGGAATGCAAGAAGATGATGTCCATATCTCGCTGAAGGATAACGTGCTGACCCTCAAAGGTGAAAAGAAGTTTGAAGAGGAAGAAGAAGGTGAAAACCGGTATTATCGTGAACGCAGATATGGCAATTTCCAGCGCATGATTCGCCTGGACGCCGAGATTGACAGCGATAATGTGCAAGCGGAGTATGAAAACGGCGTTCTGACCATCACTCTGCCCAAGACCAAAGAAACCATGGCCAAAGAGATTCCGGTGAAGTCGAAGAAATAATCACTCAGGATAAACGGTTAGAGTGAACATAAGCCATCCGGGTTAAACCCGGATGGCTTTTTTTATTCCCTCTGATCGGATGATATCAGCTCTCGGATTCCAGAACAAGAAGGAGCCATTTTCTTCTGTCGGGCATTTTACATATTTTTGCAGGGCCGGACAGCAGTATCAATAAATGAATGAGGGAAGGAGAGAAGAATGCGTATTGCATTGTTGGGTACCGGATTGATGGGCTTCGCTATGGCAGAAAGGTTGTTGGAGAAAGATTACGAACTCTCAGTGTATAATCGAACCAGATCAAAGGCTGCCCCACTCGGCGATCAGGGAGCAGAAGTATGCAAGTCACCGGAGGAAGCAGTAAAGGGCGCAGAGTGCGTTATCCTGATGGTGGCTGACGCCCCGGCGATTCAGGATGTTTTGTTTACGGGAAACGGACAATTGGCAGAGAAGACGATCCTCCAGATGGGGACCATTGCCCCGGAGGAAAGTATGCAATTGCGAGACCGGATTACCGCAGCCGGCGGCGAATACCTGGAAGCCCCTGTGCTGGGGAACAAACATCACGCAAGACAAGGCAAATTGATACTGATGGTCGGGGGGAGTTTCGAACAGTTCGGGCAGTGGAAATCTCTGCTGCAGATGTTCGGAGAAAGCACCCATTATGCAGGACCGGTGGGGGCGGCCGCGGCCATGAAACTTGCCTTGAATCAACTCATCGCCTCCCTGACGGCCAGCTTCGGTTTGAGTGTGCAATTTCTCCGGAAGAACCAGGGGGATCTGGACCTGTTCATGGATATTGTGCGGGAGAGCGCTCTGTATGCGCCCCAGTACGATAAGAAGTTACCGAATATTCTGGAGCATGACTATTCGGATCCGAATTTTTCCGCCAGACACCTGCTCAAAGATGTGAACCTGATGCTGCAGGCAGCGAAATCCTCCGACCTGGAGGTGGCTGCCCTAAAAGGGGTGCGCAAGATTGTGGAACAGGCACTGGCGAAGGGATATGCAGAAGAGGATTATTCCTCACTGGCGGAGGGCATTCTTCTCCAGGATGGCCAATAAGGGCATTGTGAGATGAGTGTTTACTGAGATCCCCGGAACAGATAACTGCTGGTGCGGGCCCGATGATGGTATCGCCGTGCAGAGATCCTCATAAGGAATCCGTTCCGGGTAGAGGAAGACCCGGCATAGCCTCCTGTGCTGGTGATCTGCGGCTCTCCCCCTTTTTCCGGAGAGCATTGTGGGTTCTGTTTCATGGTTCAGATTAAAAAAATTAAGCAGCCGAAAATCGTTCCGGGAACTCCCGGAAAGCCATCCGGGCATTGGTTTCTCGTTCCGGGAACTCCCGGAAAGCTATCCAGGCGTTGGTTTATCGTTCCGGGAACTCCCGGAAAGCCATCCAGTCATTGGTTTGTCGTTCCGGGAACTTCCGCAATGCGATCCGGACATTGATTTGTCGTTCCGGGAACTCCCGCAGTAAGATCCGGGCATTGGTGTATCATTCCGGGAATCCCCGCAGTGGAGAACCGGCATTGAGATGTCACTGCGGGAACTCTCCCGGTGAAAAGCCGGCCGTGGTTTTTTGAGCAGATGGTCCACCACTTATTATTGAATCCAATAAATGTCAACGCAGGAAGTCTCCGCAGGACCTCGGAGGAGAGAGCCGTTTCGATAACTGCTGCCTGAACCTTCCGAAGGATTTTTCGGTTGCCAACCGGAGTGAAACTGTCTAACATTCCTCAGTATTGGGAAGAAGTCCGGAGCAAAGAATGGACATACCACATTTTAGTGAAAGTCAGGGAAGCCGGGTCCAGCTGCTGTGGCTTGCCGTTGCGGTGCTCCTGTTCGTGTTTTCGATGGTGCTGTTGTGGAAGGTGATGGAGCTGAATACGGAACTAAAAGCCTTTCAGGAGCGGCAGTCCGCACTCTCGGCCAAAGTAGACAGTCTGCGGCAGGCACTTCGCCGGGAACCTTCGGTCTCAGAGGATTTCCCTGCACTTCTGACCGCCTATGATATCAACCAGCTGAAGAAAAAAGGGCTGGCCGATCCGGTGGAGGACCTCCGCAACGACTTGATGAATTCGGCAGAACTCATTCCCCTGGAAGGAGTGCTGGGAGGCACCATGCAGTTCTACCGGAATCAGATCTATGTCCTGACCGATCGATGGGTGCTGGCGTATGTTGACGACGGGCATGTGGCAGGTTATGTATGGCTTGAGTATACCGTGAGCTCCGGAGGAGACATCGCCTGGAGAGTCAAAGATTCCTATCTGATGTAGCGGTATGCGTCGTGCCGGATTTTTCCACTCCCTGCCGGGTACCGGAAGCGACAATTGTTCGAACAGATCCGGGAAGAGAATTGTTCTCGAAACAAGAGTCCCCATGAGAATGTTTAAACAACAGAATTTGGAACGCAGAATATCACCAACAGTTTTCAATGAAGAAGTTCAGGACATTTGTTGAAGGCATCTTTCCGGGACGTTTCCGGCGGATTCGGGGCGCCCCCGGCTCTCTTGGCGTTGTGTAGGCAGGTTCGGGTATGGATCAATATACACCGAAATATCGGGCATTGTATCAAACCGGTGAGCTGCAGGAGCGGATTGAGCAGGCCCGGATGGATCTGGAGCACTGCACTGTCTGCCCGTGGGAGTGCGGCGTTAACCGGTTGCAGAACGAGGAGAAAGTGTGTCGCACCGGCCGGTATGCCCGGGTGACCAGTTATTTTCCCCATCTCGGGGAAGAGGATTGTCTGCGTGGGTGGCGGGGCAGCGGGACCATTTTCTTCGGGCGGTGCAACCTGCGGTGTGTCTTCTGCCAGAATTACGATATCAGTCAGACCGATGCCGGCCGGGAAACCCGTCCGGAAGAACTTGCCCGGATGATGCTGGAGCTGCAGCGCAAGGGGTGCCATAACATCAACTGGGTCACGCCGGAACACGTGGTGCCCCAGATACTGGAAGCGCTTCCTCATGCCATTGAAGACGGTCTGCACATCCCTCTCGTGTACAACACCAGCGGGTTCGATTCCCTGGAGAGTTTGCGTCTGATGGAGGGGATTGTGGATATCTACATGCCCGATTTCAAATACTGGAGCGATGATCAATCCAAGCGATATTTAAAAACTGCCGAGTATCCGCGGGCAGCAAAGGCGGCTCTGCAAGAGATGCACCGGCAGGTAGGGGATCTGCAATTGAACGCGCAAGGCCTTGCTTATCGCGGCGTGCTGGTGCGGCATCTGGTGATGCCGGACGGGGAGGAGGACACCCGGCAGATTATGCGATTTCTGGCTGCTGAATTATCACGGGACACCTACGTGAATATTATGGGACAGTATCGACCTGCCGGAAAAGTGGATGGGAACAAATACCCGGAATTAAACCGCCGGGTGACTGCCGGAGAAATGCAGGCGGCACGGCAGGCCGCAAAAGAAGCGGGGCTGCATCGGTTTGCTCTCTGACAGTCGGGTTCGCCGGTATCTCCGGACCGGCCGGGTGGTGCAGCAACCTCAGCGTACCGTAGCCCCCGGTTCCGCCACAATCACCGCTTTTTTGTATTTTTCGGAGAGGGCTTCGATGAGATCTCCCGGGGTTCCCGTGAGCAGCGGAAAAGTGCCGTAGTGCATGGGAATAACGTAATCCGGCTGAATGAGTTCGATACTCCGGGCGGCTTTTTGCGGTCCCATGGTGAAATGATCGCCGATGCATGCCAGCATAAGATTCGGGTGGTGAAATTCCCGGATGTACTGCATATCACTGAAGAAATCGGTGTCTCCGGTGTGATACACGGAGTAGCCGTTTTCAAATGCCACCACAAACCCCGCCGGGTCGCCGCCTTCCATAAGACCGTTCTCCCCGGCGATCCCGGAGCTGTGGAGAGCCGGGACCATGCTGAATGTTATTCCGTCGGACATAAAGCTTCCACCGATATTCATGCCGACTACCTGGTTCTCACTCAATCCCCGGGAGAGCAGGTATTGGGCAATTTCGAAGATTCCGATCACCGACGCCCCGGTCTGCCGGGCAATCTCGAGGGTGTTCCCGATGTGATCGGCGTGCCCGTGGGTGAGGGCGATGAAATCAATGTCCCCGATTGCACCGGCGTCCACCGGGGAATTGGGATTATCAAGCCAGGGGTCAATGAGGACACCCTTCCCCTGGGAAGACCTTAATTGAAACGCGGCATGACCATACCAGGTCAGGTGAAGACCTTGAAATCTGAATGTTTCGGTGTCTGAGGTGTGATGTGAGCTCATGGTGGTTCTCTCCTCTTTGTTTGTGCAGAGCTGGCCATACACTCACCTTCCCCTGGTCGGGGAAGGCTTGACCCCTCCCGTTGATAAAAAGGTCACTCATACAATAATTAACGTGATTCGTGCATTATATCAAATTGATGTGTCACATATCAAAGGGATATGAGGTCGGCAGGAAGCAGTGCTCCTCCTGCATTAATACTCCGGAGTTAATAATTCATGGGCAATTCAACAGCAACATATCTCCTTACCGCCGCCACCTATGCACGTATACACCTGAGAGTGGGGCTGTGTGGATGATCCGTGGTCATCCCCTGTTTCCGTGCGCATCTGTGTGCTATTCTTTCAATCGAGTCGGCAAATAACTTTTTCCATTTTTCCGTCCCGAATGGTATTTTATCGCAGTTTATAGATGATTGGGAGATTCACCGCATAATTCGGAGACATGAATAATATTCACACATATATTACAGCTGCCGGTCTGTTGTTTCTGGTGGCGGCTTCCGGCTTCTCGCAGAATATTCCCATGGTGATGGAGGGGCTGTTTGACGATTGGGAGGATATCCCGGTGGCAGTGTCGGATCCGGCAAAGGATGCTTTGCGTCAGGACTTTTCCGAGCTGAAAGTCACCAACGATCAGGACTTCCTGTACCTCTCGCTACGGTTTCATACCGGGGATCATCTGCTCCAGGACTGGAACGACATCCATCTGTACATTGATACTGATACCAACACCGAGACCGGAGTGCCAATCCATGGAATCGGCGCCGACCTGGAGTGGTGCTTCGGATGCCGGGAAGGGATGCTCCACTCGGAGGATCAGAATCAATTGTTTTACCAATCCGATATCAGCCTGCGGATCTTTCCCACCGTGACCTCCGATGCCTTCGAACTTGCCATAGCCTATCGGAGGCCGATTTTTGCGCAGCAGAATCAGGTTCACCCTGATACTATTCGGATGGTGCTGGTGGAGACCAGGGATGGTGGTGATTATCTGCCCGATCAGGCCGGCGGGGTCAGCTATGTCATCGATACGAGCAGGACGATGTCGGCAGATCCCATTCCGTTGGAACGGGAACACCCGGAAGACCTCCGCATCGTTACGTACAACACGCTGCGGTCAGGGCTTCAGGATCCGGTCCGCCAGCCAGGATTTCAAAGAATACTTCAGGCATTACGTCCGGATATCATGGCCTTCCAGGAGCTGTTCGATGATAACATCGATCTGCAAGGTATTATACAGGAATGGTTTCCGGGGCAGACATGGTACGTGAGTAAGCAGGCGCACTCTGTGGCCGTGATCTCCCGGTTTCCCCTCCGGGAATATGCGATACTCACCGAATCCGAGCGCTCCCTCGCCGTGCTCCTGGAGTTGTCTACCCCATGGACAGGCTCTCTGCTGGTCATCAATTCCCATCTGGCCTGCTGCGGCAACAATCTCAGTCGCCAGCAGGATGCCGACCGGATTATGGCCGCCGTCCGGGACTGGAAGCACGGAGCGGGACCGTTTCCCTTGCCGCAACATACTCCCATTGTCCATGTGGGAGATTTTAACCTAGTGGGATACGCCCGGCAGCTGACCACTCTGACTACCGGAGATATCTCCAATGAAGAGGTGTTCGGTCCGGACGCGTTCCCGGATTGGGACGGGACCCCGTTTACGGATCTCTTTTCGCGCCACACCGCCCGGCGGATGGGGTATACCTGGCGGGATGATAGAAGTACGTTCAATCCGGGAAAACTGGACTATGTGCTCTTTTCCGACAGCGTGATCGAACCCGGCAGGCATTTTATTTTGAATACGACGGCAATGCATGATTCGACGTTACAACAATACGGGCTCCGGCGAGGTGATTCCCACCTGGCATCGGATCATTACCCCCGGGTGTTCGATATCAGCGGGATGGATACCGGAATACAATCCGGTTCCAACGTGAGGTTCAACAATAATGCGGTGCTGTTGTCCGGATACCCCAATCCCTTTTCGCAGAGCACCAGGCTCCATTATAAGCTGGAACAGGCATCGGAGGTGTATCTCGCAGTGTATGATATCTCCGGCCGGCACATCAAAACACTGGTTCGGGGGCCCGGGCCGGCCGGGGTCCAATCCATCCGGTGGAATGGCACCGATACGCAGAACCGGCCGGTCGGATCCGGAGTGTACATCTATCGGCTTCGTATCGGGAACACGTGGTACGCACAGAAAGGCGTGATCATCCGATGAATGCCCGGGATGAACCGGTGGAATATCCCATTGACGGGGTGCTGGATCTCCATCAATTCCATCCGGGAGACGTGAAGGAATTGGTGCCGGAGTATATCGGGGCATGTCGGGAGAAGGAGATTTATCGGATACGAATTATCCATGGGAAAGGAACCGGCACCTTGAGACGGATTGTCCACTCGATTCTGGAAAGGCATCCATACGTGACTGAATACCATCTGGCCGGAGATGCCAGAGGGAGCTGGGGCGCGACCATTGCGTATCTGAAATCGCCTGGACAGGGGTGAAACAAGAGATCAAGAATTCAAAACTCCAATACTGAGTCCATTGGTGTCATTCGTGGTTTCCGTAGTAGTCTCAATAATCAAAACTCAAAATCCCAAATTAAGAATATCAATATTCTACCGGATAAGGTTTCCGCCTTTTTGCATTAATCATTTTTGAGTTCGTGATTTTTCTTATAACTTAGGAGTTAATTGAAATGGAGATGAGGGCGGGATAGATAGATTTCATGAAGCAATATCTCGATGCGCTGCGCAAGATCCTGGAAGAGGGGGTGGACCGGCCGGACAGAACGGGCGTCGGGACCCGTGCCATCTTTGGAATGCAGCTGCGGTTTCCCATGTCGGACGGGTTTCCGGCGGTGACTACCAAGAAGCTGGCATTTCAATCTATGACAGCGGAATTGCTGTGGTTTCTCCGGGGGAGCCGGGACGTGAACGAGCTCCGGAGGATGGGCTCCCGCATCTGGGATGCCAATGCCAGTGCCGACTACTGGAAACCGAAAGCCGAATTCGACGGGGACGTGGGCCGCATCTACGGCGTGCAGTGGCGTTCCTGGCAAGCGCCGGATGGCAGGGAGATCGACCAGCTGCGGGAGGTCATCGAAAACATCAAGCGGAACCCAAACAGCCGGCGGCATGTGGTCACCGCCTGGAATCCGGGAGAACTGGACCAGATGGCGCTTCCCCCCTGTCATATTCTCTTTCAATTCTTCGTTGTCGAGGACACGCTCTCACTGCATATGTTCCAGCGCAGCTGTGATATGTTCCTGGGGGTCCCATTTAATATCGCCTCCTACTCCTTGCTGCTCCATATGGTCGCCCAGATTACCCATTTGAAGCCGGGAGAGTTCATACACACCCTTTCGGATGCGCATATTTATCATAATCATTTCGAACAGGTCAGGGAGCAGCTCGGTCGCACACCAAACCCACTTCCGAATCTGCGGTTGAATCCTGAGGTGAAGGACATCGATGGCTTTACCATGGAGGATATCCGGCTGGAGCATTACAAACATCATCCGCCAATCAAAGCACCGATGGCGGTCTGAGTGCCCATGATAATCTCTCTGATAGCGGCCGTGAGCGAGAATGGAGTCATTGGAAAGGGGGATGGCTTGCCCTGGCATCTTCCACCGGATATGCAACATTTCAAGCAGAGCACCATGGGAAAACCGGTGGTCATGGGTCGTAAGACCTTCGAAACGCTGGAGAAGCCGTTGCCAGGCCGGACCAATATTATTGTAACTCGACAGGCAAACTACAACCAGGATGGTTGTGTGGTGGTTCACTCACTCGAAGAGGCGTACCAGGCCGCCGGGGATGCGGAAGAGGTGATGATCGCCGGTGGCGCCGCAATCTATAAAGCAGCGCTTCCCGTCGCCGATCGTATGTATCTCACCCGCATCCACGAAACCTTTGAGGGGGACGTGTTCTTCCCGGATTTCAACTGGAGAGAATGGCGGGAGGTGGAGCGCGAAGACTACTCTGACTCAGATCAGCCGTACGATTATAGCTTTGTAACATACGAACGAAAAAAGAAGTGACCTTAATCAAAGCAAAGAATGTGACTGTTTGAATATATTCAGGAAGAAATGTCAACAATGACCGCAGCACACACTGAACGCTATGACGTGATTATTGTGGGAGCTGGTCCTGCCGGCTCCACCGCTGCCATCTACGCACAGCGCGCCGGGTTAAAATCGCTGCTGCTGGATAAAGCGTCCTTTCCCAGGGATAAAATTTGCGGGGATGCGCTCTCGGGGAAGTCTGTCACCATCCTGAAGGATCTGGATATGATGGAGGAAGTGAGCGCCTTGCCGGGAGCCTATATCAAAAGAGTGGTGTTTGGCAGCCCGGAGCATGTCCAGGTGAATATCGACTTTAAGCAGGATATCGTAGAGGATAGTATTTCGGGTTTTGTCATCCGCCGCACGGTCTTTGACAATTACCTGTTCCAAAAAGCCCGGGAAGCAGCAGATACAGTCAGAGAGAATTTTACTGTTACCGATCTGGTCTGGGAAGACGGACAGGTCACCGGAATTACGGGGAGAGATAACCGGGACAATGAGCAGACCTATCATGCTCCGGTAGTCCTGGGTGCGGATGGCTACCGGTCTGTGATAGCACAGAAAGCAGGGTTGTATCATCATGATCCCGCACACTGGGTGGTGGCGCTCCGCCAGTATTATCAGGGAGTGAAAGGACTGACGGATCAAATCGAATTGCATTATGTCGATGAAGTGCTCCCCGGATATTTCTGGATTTTCCCGCTGGAGGACGGATATGCGAATGTGGGGATCGGAATGCTGCACAAGTATATTAAGGACGAAAACGTAAATCTCAGGAAGGCGTTGCAGTACTCCATCGAGAGTCCGGCCTTTCAGGATCGGTTTGCAGAAGCCACCCCCCTGGAAAATCCGACCGGCTGGAATTTGCCGGTGGGGAGCAAGCATCGCAAGAACTACGGGAATGGCTTTATGCTGCTGGGAGATGCTGCGGGCCTGATTGACCCGTTCACCGGGGAAGGAATCGGCAACGCTATGTATTCTGCCAGGTATGCAGTTCAGACGATCAGCGAAGCCCTGGAGGCCAACGATTACAGTGAAACCTTCCTGCGGCGCTACGATGAGCGCCTCTGGGCGGAAATCGGGGATGAATTACAGGTGAGTTCCCGTTTGCAGAAACTGGGAAAAATCAGGCCGCTGCTCAACTTTGTCATCCACAAGGCAGCGAAAAGTGAGGAGGTCAATCGAATCATCGGAGGGATGCTGGCGAATGAGGTGCCGCGGAAACAGTTGTCAAATCCGCTGTTCTACCTGAAGTTAGTATTCAGCTGAGTTTCATTGAATTCTTTTGGAAAACAACGGGGATAATCATAAGATAGAATGATACACCGGAGAGGCATCGTCCGAACAGAACCATGGAATCATTCAATTTATTACGGAAAGTACCAGCCTCCCGAATACGGCAGTTTATTTAACGGGCCAGGAACTTTGCAATGCTCGGATCGTCAAAAACACAGCGTTTTTATCTCTGCGGAACAGGGATCAATACAGTGTGTGTAATAAGTTCAAGGAACTGAAATTGTAATTATATGAAAGCACTCGTTAAGTACTTCAGGTTATCAGTCCGGATCGGTGTGCTGGCCGGTGTGTTCATGTGTGCATGGCTGGTGAACGCCCAATCCCAGGAGAATGCGGCCGAGCGTGAATTCTTTGTTGCCAAAGGGATGTATAACGATCAATTATACGAACTGGCCAGCACCCAATTCCGTGAATTTTTGAAGAAATTTCCCTCCAGCAATTATGCCGGGGAGGCCCAATTTCTTCTGGCGGAATCCTATCTTCAATCCCAGAATTACACTCGGGCCATCTCCGCCTACCGGGAATTACTGACCAGGTATCCGGCAGTCGGGTTTCGGGACAGGGCCCAATTCCGGCTTGGTGAAGCGCTGGTGAATGCCGGCGAAAATCAGGGGGCTATGCGGGCGCTGGAACGGTTCCTGGAGCAATATCCCAACAGTGATTTGAAGCCCAATGCACTCTACTGGTACGGGGAAGCCGTCTATGGAACCGGAGACACCGGGAAGGCCTTGGAACTCTATCAGCAGGTGTATCAGGACTATCCCGATGCTGCGCTGGCGGATTATGCAGCCTATTCCGCTGCATATATTTTTGAAGAGCAAGGCCAGTGGGACCGGGCCATGGAGGCGTACGACAAATTAATCGCCACGCATCCCCAGAGTCCTCTGGCAAATCAGGCTGCGTATCGGGTCGGTTTTGCCGCATACGGCAAAGGGGACTATGCCGAAGCCATTACCAGCCTGCGGAGCGCCCTGGAGAATTATCCGGACAGTCCGCTCCGTGGTGAAGCGCAGTACTTCATCGGGGAAGCGTATTACCATCAAAGTGAGTACAAAAGTGCCATTGCGGAGTATCAAACCGCCGTCAGGATGGCAGAGAATCCGTACCGGGATGATGCCCAGTACAGCCTGGGATGGGCCTATGCGGAGTTGGAACGGTACGCCGAGGCCGCGGCAGCATTTCAGGAAGTAGCCGAAATCAGTGCCAGCGATACGCTCATTGCCTCGGCAACATTTCAGGCCGGACAGAGCTATTTACAGGACGATAACCGAGACCGTGCCCGGCAGGCCTTCCAAACAGTCTTTCAGGATTACACCGGCTCATCCGATGCCCCGAATGCTTTGTACCAATATGCGTCTCTGGAATTCGAAGATGGCAATTACTCCGAAGCTCAGCGCTATTTCTCCAGGGTGGTGGAGGAATACCAGAGCTCGTCTCTGGTGCCGGATGCCTCCCTGATGGTGGGAGAATGCCATTTTGCCCGGGGAGAATACGGCGAAGCGCAGGAGGCCTTCCGGCAAACCTGGGTTCATTATGAGGATTCTGACATCCAGGATCGGGCAATGTACCGGCTGGCCTGGTCCCATTACCGGGCGGAACAGTACGAACAGGCAGCGAAGTATTTTGATCACGTGCTCCGGACCTATCCCAACAGCCAGTTCGTGAGTGAGGCCCTGTTGTGGAAAGCGGAGTCTGAGTACCGGCTGAGTAACTTCCGGGAAGCCTATGCTGCCTACAGTCAATTCATCGATCAGTTTCCGGAGTCTTCATCCCTTGCGGATGCGAATTACGGACTGGGATATGCCGCCATGCGGCTGGGGAGGTATGAAGAAGCCGCCCGGGCGTTTGAAACCGCAGCCCGGGAGGCGGAGGATGAGTCTATTCGCATTGACGCCCGAATGCGCCAGGGCGATGCGCTGTTCAATGCGAAGCAGTATAGTCGAGCCATTCAGGTATACCGGGTGGTGCTCGAAAATACCAGCACCGCCAGGCAGAAAGCAGAGGCCCATGTCCAGATCGGCCAGGCCTATCTTCGCAGCAGCAATTTTACCTCCGCCCGGGAAGCTTTTCGGACGGCGGTCGACGAGTATCCTTCGTATCCTGATATTGAAGAAGCTCTGTATCTGAGCGGGCGGGCTGCCTTCCGGGGAGGACAATATCAGGTGGCGATCTCTGACTTCCGGGAACTGCTTTTAAACTACCCGGACAGTGAATATCGGGTGGATGCCACTTATGCCATCGGAGATTGTTACTATAATCTGGAACAATATGCCCAGGCAGGAGAGCAGTATAAAATTATCATTAACAAATTTCCCGAAAGCGAGTATGTGGCCGATGCAGTGACCGGCCTGCAGTGGTCAATGATGCAGCAGGGAGAAGGGGCTGCCGAGTCGCTGGATATTATCGATGCACTGGTGGATCGTCTCCGGGACAGAGACAAAGCAGCAGAAATCCTGAGCAGGAAGGCGAACTATTTTGTCACGCTTCAGCGCTCTCAGGAGGCACTCAAAGAATACCGCAGTATTCTACAGGAGTATCCCGATACGGAAACCGCACGGAACATTTACTTTGCGATTGGTACGGTGTATGAAGAATACTCCACTCCGGACTCTGCTATCGCTACTTTCCGGCAGCAGTGGCAGACCTACCCGAACGCTGCCCGCACTCCGGATGCCATAATGCACGCGGGAGATCTGCTGTATAATCGGGGGGATTACTCCCAGGCCGTCGATATCTATGAAAAAATCCTCAGGGATTATGCGCAGCATGAAAACATCGCCCTGGCCACTTATAAAACCGGATTAGCCTTTTACCAGCTGGAAAACTACGAGCAGGCGCAGGCCTTCTTCGAGAGTATCCTTCGCAGCGAGTGGAGTGATCACGTGAAGCATCTGGGCCGGCTGGGGCTGGCGCGCGTCCGGCTGCAGCAGGAACGTTATGATGATTCCAGAGATCTTCTGGAAGAGGTGGTGGCGGAAGCCGCACCGGAAATCGGCGCTGAAGCGCAATATCTCCTGGGAGAATCATACCGGCTGCAGGGCGATTGGAATGCCGCGGTGGTGGAATATCTGAAAACCAAGTATCTGTACGGCTCCGAGAAAGAATGGGTGGTGAAGAGTGTCTATAATGCTGCAGAGTGCCATGTTGCCATTGATCAGTATGATAACGCCCGCAGACTGTACCGCTCTATCCTGACTGACTTTCCCACGGATACCACCTTTACAGAGAAGTCGAAACAGCGATTGCAGGATTTGATGGGAGAAGGTTGAAAACAGACGGCATAGCTGTGTGTTCTACCATACAAGTGAATAATTAAATCGAGTCGCTAACCATGCGGAGTGTTCAGACAGGTTATGAATTATAAGTACAGAACATTATGGATAGTGGTCTGTTTCGCATTGCCGCTGTTCGCACAGGAAAAGGTGAAACCCCCACCTACCCGAATGCCGGTGCCGTCGGATTCTCTGCAGCAACCTGCCACCCAGTATCCGTCCAGAGTACGATCGGAGAAGTCGGAGCTGGAGCTGCCGGAAGTTCTGATACAGGGACGCACGCAGGTGGTACGTATCGCCTCCGACAAAGAGACCACTGTTCCGGATACCCCTGCACTGGTGAAACCGGAAAATCCTTCCCAGGTGATAAGCACCTGGTTTCAGCTGCAGGACACGAAACCCCAGGTTGAAACGTCGGGGCCAGGTATTCAGCGATCCACCTGGGGGGATCTGCTTGGAGGCAGTTATGCAACCTTCATGGCAAATGCCGGGCACTGGCAGGAATTCGGTTCTTTTTCCGTTCATGCGCGCGGCTGGCTGGATCGCAGCGCCGGGCAATATCGGAACAGCCAGTATACCACCGGGGGGCTCACTCTTCAGACCGATTATCATTTCACGGACAGGGTGACCGGCACCATCCGAGGTGATTACACACTGACCAGACGCGGTTTATTCCAGGTCGAAGCCGTATCGCCTGCAGAAACGCGCACCGGCAGCAGCGGCGGGGCGAATGCCGGCTTCCAATTTGACATAGCGGATAATTCCACTCTGCAACTCGGTGTTGATTACGGGGCCACCAGGTTTCGGAGTGATACGGGAGAAACAGCACTGGACAGGACAACGGATACCTGGTATGGTGCATCAGGAGAATTTATTACACAACTGGCGGGGATCCAGCTGGGAGGTTCCGGAAGAATCTTGATGGAAACACTCTCCCGACACCAGAATGATGTGGAGCGGGAGGGGCAATTCGGTGAAGTCGGACTGGAAACATTGTTTCCGGTCTCCGGAGCGGTGAGTGCCGGACTCGGGGCGAAGTATCAGTCGGTCCGGACGGATACATCGACCGGCCGGATAGCACCCTACGGCCGGGTGAATTTCATTCCCGGCAACAGGATGGGCGTTTCGGCCACCATATCCACGGGATATGAGTATCAGACGTTCACCCGGCGCCGGAATCAGAATCCCTACATTGCACACGTTATCCCTCTTCAGCCGGAAGAAGCAGACTGGCGCGCCGACATAAGCATGGACATCAGGTTATCCCAGGGAGTAAGCCTTCATGCCGGCATCGCTTATGCCAGGATGAAGACCCTGTATTACTGGCACCGGGATCCCCAAACCGGATTTTTCGACTTAGAAGATACCGGAGAGGTTCAGGTGGCGGAAACCCGGGGAGGTGTGGAGTGGACCCCGACGGACTGGCTGGAGCTCCGCGGAACGATGGTAACCTACAGCGCCACCTATCCGGAGGGCGCAGCGTACTCCGATGTCTACTATATTCCTTATCGTGCCCGGATGCGCATTCCCCTCCAGGCGACGCTGCGGTTGCCCTCGGATTTCGAATTAACACTGGACGGGGAACTCAGCGGACCGCGATCCGTAGATTATACCACAAATACCGAGCTGGCCGCATACAACCTGGTGAACGCCACCATTTCAAGGAGTTTTCAGGAGAAGGTCACCGTGCTGCTGTCGGCCTCGAACATCCTGAACGAATCCTACACCTACTGGGAACAGTATCCGAGGATGGGAATTCAAATATTTTTGGGAGTGAGAGCGAAATTGTAATCGGGAAACAGCGTAAGCGAGCAGGAGGATGTCTCCATGTCCGTATTTGAAATTATTATGAAAGGCGGTATTCTGATGATTCCGATTGGCCTGTGCTCGATCATTGCACTGGCCATTCTCATTGAACGGCTGGTTTCGCTGCGGAAAATCCGGATCAATGCCAAGGCGTTTATTACGCGGGTCAGGAATATCCTGCTGCGAGGTGATGTTGATGAGGCAATCCGCATCAGCCAGAACACACCGGGGCCCATTGCGGCTATTACCAAAGCCGGATTGAAAAAACATGATCGTCCCAGGGATGAAATCAAGGATGCCATTGAAACGGCTGCACAGTCGGAGGTGTATCATCTGGAAAGATATCTTGGTATTCTTGGAACCATCGCCGCCATTGCTCCGCTCATCGGATTCCTCGGAACGGTCACCGGGATGATCCGGGCATTTATTCAAATTCAAACCCTCGGGGGCAACGTGGATGCCAGTGTGCTGGCAGGCGGTATCTGGGAAGCCCTGATTACCACGGCTGCCGGATTAAGCGTGGGTATCCCCGCCTTAATCTTTTATAACTGGCTGCAGGGAAAGGTGGAGCATCACGTGTTTGAAATGCAGGAAAGCTCCGGGAATTTGCTGGACATCTTACTGGAGCGGGAGGTGGTGAATGAAAATAGAATCTAACCGAAAATTGATGGTAACCTTTTCCGCTATCTCTCTCACTGACATTGTGCTGCTCCTCCTGATTTTCTTCATGCTCACCTCGTCCTTCGTGGTGCAGCCGGGGATTAAGGTGCGGCTGCCCAGGGCCGCCACCGGTCAGGAAGCCACGGAAGATCGAGTGTTCATTACCGTAACCCAGAGCAATCGAATCTACCTGAATCAGGTGCAGGTCAATCGCGCTCAGCTCGGAGAACAGCTCCGGCAGATACTGAGGGAAGGCGAGAGGCTGGTCGTCATCCGGGCTGATAAAGATATCTCGCTGGAATCGACCATCCGCATCGTCGATATTGCCAAACTCGCCGGGGCGGAACGATTCATGATAGCCACAGAACAAGCGTTATAACATCAGAAGTAATTGTCATGGGTACTTTATTTACAGATATAAGAAAAACACTGGCGGTGTCAACCGGAGTTCATCTTTTACTGATGCTGCTGTTCATCTTCACCGGGACCGGATTTGATTTTGATACCTCAGGGTTTACGGAGGTCAGTTTCGTCGCCGGTTCCCAGTCCCCGTCCGGCACTCCGGCTCCCGCGCCCAGAACGGTGGTCGATTCCGAACCGGCAGAGACGCCGCCTGAAGTCACCGAAGAAACACAGCCGGCACCGGAACAGCAGGAACCGGCCAGTGCCGGCGGGGCGGAATTGTCGGACGTGCCGGTGAATCTGCCAAGGCGCCGGATGATGGCAGAAGAAGAAACGATCCCGCGGAACCGGGAATCGGAGAAACTCACCACGAACCAGGGGGCCAGTGATGTACCGGCCCGGTCCGGCCAGTTTGACGCCAGACAACCGGGCACGGTGAATCCGGACCGCTCCACCGGTGAACGGATCACTGCCAGTCCGCAGCAGATGGCGATGGATTCCAGAGGAATATCACCCACCACGGAAATGGGTTCACCGGCTGACGCACAGCCGTTCACTATCGAAGGGAAAGCGGCGGAGCGGTCTATCCTGACCAAAGTGATTCCGGAATATCCGGAAGGCGTGGAAAAGGAAGCGACCATCCGCATCCGGTTTACCGTGCTCCCGGATGGCCGGGTGGGACAGATGATCCCCATCCAGAAAGATTATCCCAGACTTGAAGAAATCACCATTCGGGCACTCAAACAGTGGCGGTTCAACCCGCTGCCCTCCGGTGCGGAACAATCTGCCGTCCAGGGGATTATTACCTTTCGGTATGAATTGCTGTAACGCGGCAGGCTGACGGGACCTGACCGCACCCCTGGGCGTTGGGGTTGGGGATGACACGGAATGAGGGCGAGGCCGAACCAAAGCCCCCCGGTTACACACCAGAGGGCGCCGTTTCTGGACTGACCTGGAACCGATCGGTTCATTATGCTCCTAACCTACACCCCTCATACCGAACCAACCGTCCTGTCATCCCGAGGCCCTGCATTCCAGGGCCGAGGGATCTCTACCGGGGCTCCCAGGGTGCGTATTCGCCCCGGTGGTTTCGGGATGACATATGAGATGGCTTTGATTTGAGTCGCACATTGGGGATAAGAATTTGATGACGAAAACCTGGTCACTCCATCAATCAAAACCCGATGTACTTCCATCCCCCAGACTCCTGTTTTGATTCCCGTCAACTCGTACTATATTATTCGAGTTAGATTCGGGGCGAAACAGGGGCTATACATGAAGAGAAAACAAATTGTCCGGCCACTTCTGTTGCTTGCATCGTACCTTTTTATTCTGGCGATCGGCTGTACACAACAGCCTGCAATCGCAACCAGTTCTGTGGATGATCCCACTTCACTCTCCAATTTCAATGAGGTGACCATTGAGCATATGGATCTGGCCCTGACTGTCGATTTCTCCGCAAAGACATTGTCCGGAACGGCGGTGCTGCATCTGGAGAACACCACCGGCACAGACCGGCTTGTCCTGGATACCCAGAACCTTACCATTCACAAGGTGACCAGTGGAGAGAAAGCTACTCCTGTGGAATACCAGCTGGGAGCAGAAGTACAATATTACGGGCAGCCGCTTCTTATTCCGATCTCGCCGGAAACCGGGCGTGTCACCATTGAGTATACCACCAGTCCCGATGCCCAGGCATTGCAGTGGGTGGCACCGGAACAAACCGAGGGCAAAACCAGTCCCCTGCTTTATACCCAATCCCAGTTCATCCTGGCACGGAGCTGGGTTCCCTGCCAGGATACACCGGCCGTTCGAATGACCTACTCTGCCGTTATCCGGACCAGACCGGCATACCTGGCGGTGATGAGTGCTGCCAATCCGCAGACCCGAAAGAACTCCGGCGTATATCACTTTGAGATGCCCCAGCCGATACCCTCTTATTTACTGGCACTGGGAGTGGGTAACCTCGCCTTCCGGGAGATCGGTCCCCGGAGCGGGGTGTATGCCGAACCCCCGGTGGCGGATCGCGCCGCCTGGGAATTTGCCGAAACCGAACAGATGATTCAGGCGGCGGAGCAACTGTACGGGCCTTATCTCTGGGAACGCTATGATATGCTGACACTTCCGCCTTCGTTTCCGTTCGGTGGGATGGAGAACCCCCGGCTGACCTTTGTCACACCCACCATCCTGGGAGGTGACCGGTCGCTGGTCGATCTGATTGCGCACGAACTGGCCCATTCCTGGTCCGGAAATCTGGTCACCAACGCCACCTGGAACGACTTCTGGCTGAACGAAGGCTTTACGGTGTATTTCGAGCACCGTATTATGGAAGCGGTCCGGGGCAAACGGTTCGCAGAGATGTTGAGTGAACTGAGCTATCATGACCTGGAACAGACCGTGGAAGACCTGGGGCCGGATAATCCCGACACCGCCCTGAAACTGGATCTGGCCGGACGGGATCCCGAGGCGGCGTATTCCAGTATTCCCTATGTGAAAGGATTTTTCTTCCTGAAAATGCTGGAAGAACATTTCGGCAGAGACACCTGGGACCATTTTTTGGCGCTCTATTTTAAGCAATTCAGGTTCACTTCTCTGACCACAGAAGAATTCGAGAAGTATTTGACCGGTACACTCCTGAGAAACGATCAACAGCTCAAGGAGGAGCTGCTTGTTGAAGACTGGTTATACGAACCGGGCATCCCCGGAAATATTCCCCGGGTGGAGTCTCAGGAGTTGACCAGAGTGAAGCAGGCGGCCGGAGCGTTCATGAATGAAGGCAATCCGGCCAGTGTCGACACCACCGGCTGGACCTCCCATCACTATATTCACTTTGTACAAGAGCTGCCGGATTCCCTGGGAGAAGAACGCCTGAAAGTGCTGGATGACACCTTTGGGTTCACCCGGACCGGCAATACGCCCCTTCTGCGGGTCTGGCTGCCGTTAGCCATTCGTTCCGGATACCAGCCTGCCTATCCCAGGATGGAAACATTTTTAACCTCTGTGGGGCGCATCTATCTGATTGAGCCCGTATATAAAGCATTAACCCAGACCGAGACAGGTCTGAAGATGGCCCGGCAAATTTACCGGGACGCGCGGCCAATGTATCACGCCATGACCCGGAATGCCATCCAACGGGTGCTGGAGAAATCTGGATGACCATAGGTTGGAAAAGAACAAATGGCAGAAATGAATGATACGGGAGGAAGCTGATATAGGGTCTTCTACCTGTACCTGAGAACATTATTAATAATCAGACCGTCCGGCAATTGGAAGTACAATCAACAATTGACAACTGACAACTGACAATTGACACAATAAAAATTCACACCTCAATGAAAATCCAACAAAACATCTCTCTGGCGCCGTTAAACTGGTTCCGGACCGGAGGTGCAGCCGAGTATTTCTGCGAACCGGTTTCCGATGAAGATTTCCGGGAAGCACTCCGGTTTGCCGACCGGGAGAATCTGGAACTGTTTGTCCTGGGTGAAGGGGCAAACATTTTGATCAGTGATGACGGCTTCCCGGGATTGGTTATACGTCCGAAGAATGCAGAAATTCGAGTGGTTGCCGGAGGCCAGCCTGGTGACGCCGTACGACTCCGCACAGATGGCGGGGCGGACATGCAGGATGTCATCGAGTACTGTCTGGAACGCAATATCCTCGGATTGGAAGAATTCAGCGGCATCCCCGGGACCGTAGGCGGTGCTGTGTATATCAACCTGCATTACTTCGAATACCTGCTGTCGGATTTTCTGGTCAGCGCCAGGGTTATGCACCGGGAATCCGGTGAGATTCTGGAGGTGGACACAGACTGGTTCCGGTTTGGTTACGACACGTCCCGCCTGCACCGGAAAGATCATATCCTGCTGGATGCGGAGTTTATACTGCGACAGGGAACCGAAATAGAGGGCGCCTATGCCAGAGGCCGCCGGGATGAAACCATCCGGCACCGGGAACGGCGGTATCCACGGTCCCACACCTGCGGGAGTTTCTTCCGGAATTTCCTGGATGAGGAGGTCTCGCTGGAAATCAACGGCACCCTGATGATTTTCGTGGCGTACTATCTGGATAAACTGGGGATAAAAGGAGAATTATCCGTGGGCGATGCCTTCGTTTCCTTTCAACACGCCAATATGATTGTGAATCGTGGAAAGGCAACTTCCGAAGATATCGCCGGACTGGCCAGAAAAATGCAGGAACTGGTCCGGGATCGGTACGGGGTCATCCCACAGCCGGAATGCCAGCTGGTCGGGTTCCGGGAGCATCCGCTTTTAACATAGATTACAGATAGAACAAATGGAATGGAGTGAAAAGTGAAAAGTGAAAAGGCAAAAGGCGAAAGGCGAAAGGCGAAAGTATGTGATTGTTAATGCAAGGTGCATATAATATACGTAAAATGACTTCATTACCGAATGTGCTTACATTGGAATGCGATGTATAGTTTAATCGAGGCTTGCTTTTCACTTCTGCCTTTTGCCTTTTCACTATGGTCCATCGAACGCCGCCAATTGACGACTGACGGTTGACAAATGACCATGAACAACTAACAAATAAACGGAAAGAATCATGCATTTCATTATCACCTGGGAAATATATTCTGAAGGAGAGGAGAAAGAGGAATTAAACCAGCAGATGAAGGCCTGTCTGGACGGCTATAATATTGTGCAGGTGCTGAGCGCCACGTATGTGGTGAAGATTGATAAGCAGCAGTTGTATGCCGAACTGCATAAACAGTGGTCGGAGATAGCCGAAGCCAATCGCGGGAAATTGGAGTTCATCATGAGTCCGCTGATGAAATCCGGCCAGTATGCCGGCTACTTCCGGCAGGAAAAGTACGAAGCCCTTACTTCAGAACTGGATTCCCAATAAATACTCAATATCCAATACTCAAAATCCCTGCTTCGCCTGTATGGAGCTACGAAAGATACAGCGTGCCCGATGCATCGGGGAATTACACGAAGTACTTTCCTCCGCCATCGATTGCTGCGGGTGTTGGTTCACAGGTACGGACTTGTTGCCGGTGAAGAACAGAGATGGTGTACAACAGGTACAGACAGGTTGTCCGCAACAGGGAAAGAGGATCCCGGATGGTTACCGGAACCACACAGCCGAACAAATAGATGGTTTGCACAGGAGGGCGGTTTCACCGGCACTCTCCGGCATCCTGAAAAATTCGGTAATATTGTGTACATTGTATTTCATAATGCCAAATGAAGAACTCACTGGAGAAAGAAATGACCGGGAATAACCATGCGATAGTATCACAAAACCTGCAATACCGAATGGTCTGGGCATTTTTGTTTGTCATTATCAGACTGCTGGCAGGTGAGTCATTGTGCGCTGAGACACCCGACTGGCAGGTGCGGAGTCCGGTATATTTTCGTATGGATAGTGTCGCTCTGGAGCGAGCCTTCCGGCAGGCCGAAACCATTTCGCCGCCGCTGGAAAGCATGTTGATCTCCCGGGGCACAGCCCTGGTGGCAGAACAGTATTTTAACGGGTTCGACGCCGGGGATTTCTGGAATATTAAATCGGCCTCCAAGAGTATTCTTTCCATTCTGGTGGGTATCGCTCTGCAGGAGGGATATCTGGATAGTCTGGACCAGACTATTGACCAATTCTTTCCGGAGTATTTTGAAGACCGCACTGCATCGGAGAAGCGGCGAATTACGCTGCGGGATTTGATAACCATGCGGGCGGGACTGGAAACCACCAGTTTCTTTAACTACGGACGCTGGGTGACCAGTTCGAACTGGGCTTACTGGGCACTGGAACAGCCGCTGGTGAGTGAACCGGGTACCCGCATGATTTACAGTACGGGGAATTCGCATCTGCTGTCCGTGATTCTGACCCGGGCCACCGGTGTGTCCACCCGGGACTTGGCGGAGCGGTACCTTTTCGATCCCCTGGGAATAGAGCGGGTTATCTGGCCCAGGGATCCGCAGGGGTACTATTTCGGCGGGAACAATATGGCACTGCATCCCAGGGATATGCTCAAAATCGGTGAACTGTACCTGAGCAACGGGCGGTATCAGGATGAGCAGATTGTTCCGATCACCTGGGTGCGGGAGTCCACCCGCCGGTATGTGCAGTCCCGTTTCAGCCGGCACTGGCAGGGCTATTTCTGGTGGACGGACCGGTTCGCCGGCTACCGGACCACATTCGCGTGGGGACACGGGGGGCAATTTATCCTGGTGGTGCCGGATCTGGATCTGGTCGTGGTATGCACCTCTTCCCTCACCGAACGCCCGGATCACGGTAACCACAACGATAACGTGCTCCGGCTGCTGGAAGAGTATATCATTCCATCCATCAAGCCGCGACGGATTGCCGCAACACTGTCGGATAGCTGAGCGCTTGCCGGAGCATTTCAGTCAAAGCGCCGGACCGAAGCACCTGGACCCTGGAACTGGATCTCCGTCCCCATGTCGAACCGTTTGAATCCCCGATGTAGAGAGGGTGTGTGAGAATGCCAGGTCAATAAAAAGATTGTCATCCTGATCCCGGTTTACCGGGAGAAGGATCCCCTGGGATGATGCTCCCGACTTGCTAAAACTCTTGTATAACATGGGATAGGGGACAAACGAGGAGATCCTTTCCCGGCGAACCGGGATCCCACACACCGGGACTCCGATCAGGATGCCATTTTCTCTACTTGACTTCTTGTTCTCACACAGCCTCTGGAGCGAGATGCTATCTCGCCGGGGTGGAGAGGGGTAATCCCCGGCACAGGTTCTCACCAATTTCCCGAAGAGCGGGCAGCAGAGTGTGGGACGAAGGCGATAATAGTCAAGGGCATCTCACAAACCTATCGCCGGAGAACACGATCACCCAAAAAATGTGATCTATATCAACATGATATGCGATTATATCAAAAAGATATGCCAATGCAGTGAGTGGCCGGTCTGTGGTCCGGTATTTGTAAGGTCAGCGGGGAAACAGGGATTCCTGGCACAGGAATTGTATTAATGGGAGTAGACGAATACGAAAATGCATGATTGATGAAGGAGGACCAATGAGATCGATCATTCGACATATCAAATATCCGCTGCTCAGCCTGTTTCTGGTGCTCGGATTTATCGCAGCCGAGGCGTGTGCCGACGTTTCGGATACGGTGAGCCGGACCTTTCAGGTACAGCCCGGAGGGACACTGACACTGGAAAGCGATCTGGGATCAGTGAACGTGCGGACCGGCAATCAGAATGTGGTGGAAGTGAACGTAGAACGGCGGGCAAATGTGATTGGAAGCATTCAGGGGAAAGAGATTCTGGAACGGTTTCAGATTGAATTCAATCAGGATGGGAATGATGTGGAGGTCATCGGAGAGATAGACAATCACAGGCGAAATAGGTTACAGGTACGCTACAGGATCATGATCCCTAAAGAGTATAATATTAATCTGAGTACTGCCGGTGGGTCTATCGATATTGCTGATTTGGACGGCTCGGTTGTTTCACGTACCGCAGGCGGAAGCATCCAGATTGGGAAGGTGCGGGGACCGGTGAGTGCGAAAACCGCCGGCGGGAGTATCCGGCTGGGCGGAAGCGGCCGTAATGTAGAGTTGAAAACTGCCGGCGGCAGTATAGTAGTCGGCCGGGTTCTCAGTAGCGCAAAAGTGGAAACCTCCGGGGGCTCCATTCATCTTGGCGAAATCAACGGAACGCTGGAAGCCCGAACGGCCGGTGGCAGTATCACCATTGACGGCGTGACCGATGCGGTGGATGCCAGAACATCAGGTGGCTCGGTGGAAGCCACACTCCTGAGCCAGCCCAAAGGGGATTGTCGTCTGACGACGTCCGCCGGCAGTGTGACAGTGAACATTCCGGAGGATGTCCGGCTGGACATTGAAGCCCGATCCATGGGTGGGAAAATCATCACGGATTTACCCATCACGGTGCGGGGAGAACTGTCGCAGGGTCGGATTGAAGGCACTTTAAATGGTGGGGGGCCGCTGCTCGAATTGAGAACCTCCGCCGGAAATATCTCCATCAGTCGAGGGAAAAAAGTGCTGTAAAAAGATACAATGTATGATTCTCGTAAAAGCGCACAGAGAACAACGCTTCCCTTGTTCATGCGCCTGTAAACAGGCCTCTCCGCTCCCTCCGGGGAGGCCATTTGCTCTCGATATGCTCCGGTCCGCACACGAAAAATTTTCGCCAGGAAATAAAACAGTCGACAGTGGAATAATTCGTACGTATACTTACTATACTCACCGGGAAAAATAAGAGATACTGATATAGTAATTGCTGAAATATTGATCAGGAGTTAGGGATAGTTATGCGGACCTTACGCAGTGAGATTGAGATTCGGGCATCCGCGGAGCAGGTGTGGCAAACCTTAATGGATTTCGGGGCTCATGCCGAATGGAACCCCTTCATTCCGGAGATTATCGGAACCCCGGTCAGCGGGAGTCGCCTGGAGGTGTTGATCAAACCACCCGGCAGCAAGGGGATGTGGTTCAGACCGACCGTACTGACGGCCAATCCTCCCAGAGAATTTCGCTGGATAGGACGAATGGGGCTCCCCCGGTTATTCAACGGAGAGCATATCTTTCAAATTCTGCCCCTGTCGGAGAAGAAAGTGTTATTTACCCAGGAAGAAAATTTCACCGGACTCCTGGTCCCGCTGTTGTGGCGGAGCCTGGATACCAACACCCGGGTTGGCTTTCAACAGATGAATGAAGCATTAAAACAGCGGGTGGAAGATCTGACTGCTTCGCAGAATGACGCCACGAAAGACCAGCGATAAGGCTTAGCAACGATACTCATTAAGCGATCCAGCAGCACAAGCATAGGGTAATGTCTCTTAAAGTTTTTTGCGACGTGTGCGGTTTTGTGATACCTCCTTCTTTTGCATGTCTCTGATTTTATCGCATTCCTTTTTTGGTCGTTATCCATACAGTACACAACATATAAAGGCAAATACCCGCAGCAACTGATAACAGGTCGCAGTTGTGCAAGTTGATTCGGTTTACTATCTTCGGTACAAGACCAATGAAAGGATGAGCAACGATGTATTTTCTTCCGTTTCTGTTTATTTTCTTTCTCCTGTACATTCTGATACTGGGATTCCTGTTCTTTATCGTGCAGATTGGGGTGATTGGTTACGCGTTCGAAGCCGTCGGTATTCCCATGGAGGCCGTATTTCTTCTGCTGTTTCTCTCACTGCTGGGGAGTGCGGTGAATGTTCCGGTGAAGCGCATTTCCAGCGATGTGGTTGTCTCCACCGGTTCGCAGGTGCGGTTTATGGGCTGGCGGTTCCGGATTCCGGGAATGGCCCGGAGCAATGAGACTTTGATTGCGGTGAATGTCGGTGGCGCTGTCATCCCGGTGCTGCTGTCACTCTATCTGCTCCTGTCAAATCCCGCCATTCTGCTTCCCGCTCTGGTTGCCACCGCCATATTGACGGTGGCTGTTAACAGACTGGCCCGGCAGATACAGGGGGTAGGCATCGGTGTTCCGCTGTTCATCCCGCCGATTATTGCCGCCCTGGCAGCGGTCATCCTCACCAATACATATGAGCCGGTGGTGGCCTATATTTCCGGAACCTTCGGGACGCTGATAGGCGCGGATCTGTTGAATCTGAAGAAGATTGCCCACTCCGGTGCCCCGGTGGCGTCCATCGGCGGCGCCGGCACATTCGACGGGATTTTCCTGACCGGAATTATTGCCGTCCTGCTGGCTTCGCTCTGAGAACAATCCGCATCCCGCCCGCGAGCGTTAATATTCCTGTATTTCCCTGAACGTATGCAGCCGCGCCTTTACCGCCGGGTGATCGTATTCCAGTGTATCAAAACCGCTCCCTCCCACAATGATATCCGTACCATAATCAGCGCAGTGATCGTAGAGATAATTCAGTTCAAACTGCGCGCGGTTGACATCGGAAACGTACGTGCTCGAAATATAGAGACGGCTGACCTCGTACTTCTGCAAAACAGTCTCGATACCATAGAGCGGGGTCATTTGTCCGCTGAACAGGACGGTGAAGCCCCGCTGTTCCAGAATATGGTCTGCCATCTTGAGGGCAATATCATGCAGTTCGGAAGTGAGGCTGAGACACAGAACATTGCCGCGGGTGGTCTCCGGTAATTGGAGAATACCCTGCAGCCGGATAATCGCATCCCGGATGGTTTGGGCTGCAATGTGCTCTTCAATCACGGTGAGTTCATTCGCCTCCCATTGATCGCCAATTTCGTGGAGCACCGGAGTCAGAATCTCGTCATAAACCCGGTAGAGTGGGTACTGGGCCAGCGATAGTCCGTTCAACACCTTATTGACCTGCTTCCTGTTTCGCTGTAATGCCTGTGCAAAAATATACTCTCCGAGGAAGTCCGTATTGTTATTCATTATTTCATAACTGAGCTGGAGGTCCTCTCCGGATTCGATTGAGAGGAGATTGGCCCGGTCAATCTGCTCACGATGATCCTGCAGAAATTTGGTGATATGCTGAAAGGAAAATTTCCGGTGGCCACCGGCGGTTTTAATGCAGTCCAGCTTCCCCTCTTGCGTCCACCGCTTGATAGTGGAGACGTGAACACCCAGGAGACGGGCCACATCTTTGGTAGAAAAATATTGTATGGTCGCACGCATATTCCCCTCCCTGATATTCAGAAGAAAATTACTGTCTGCGTACCGGAGAAGCAAATAATATAATCGTATTGAACTTTTATATTTGACTCAGTTAAAATAAATCTGTAACATTTACCGTTCATAACGCTCATATATTCAGAAATAACCATATGAGCAAACGGAGAAGAGGGGACCATTGAAGAAACGGAAATATCTCATACTGCTGGTTGGCCTGTCTATATTCACCGGAGGGCCCGCGGGATACCAGGCGTCTGCTGCCGATATGGAGGTGTTATTGGATAAGGGCCGGAAGGCGTTCTATGAGGCCGTGCGGCAGGAAAGCCTGGTGGATACGACTCAGGAAATATTCCAGGAGCTCTCCAGCCATGCGCCGGCCTATAACGGACTGGCACTGACTTATACAGGGGCGGCCTATACCCTGAAAGGCAAGCACGCCTTTATGCCACAGAAGAAATTGCGATATGTGCAGGATGGTTTACAGATGATGGAGCAGGGATTAACGGAAGCTCCCGATGATCTGGAAGCACTTTTCATCTATGGAATGACCTGTCATCATCTGCCGTTCTTCTTCGGCTGCAAAGAGGATGCTCTTAAGACATTCCGGCACATCATAGGGTTACTGGAGGAGAATTATCGGCAGTACGACTCCGAACTGATCCTGGATGTCGTCCGGTTCATGGAAGAGGAAGTTCCCCTGACTGCCGGAGAAGAGGTGACTCTTAATACAATAAAAGCTGAGATACACAGCGAATGAAATACGAATATCTCCTGTTTAATGTGCTGGTGATGGCCGGTCCGATTGGCTTTAGTTTTGAAAACAAAGTCCGGTTCGCCTCAAGGTGGCCGATGGTTTTTACGGCTATCGCAGCCGTGCTGGTCCCTTTTGTTCTCTGGGATGCCCTGGTTGTCGGGCGGCACTGGTGGTTTAATCAGGATTACACCACAGGATTTCGGGTAGCAGGACTCCCTGTGGAGGAAATATTGTTTTTTGTTTCGGTCCCGTTCGCCTGCCTGTTTGTCTGGGAAGTGTTTTTCGCTCATCGTGAAGCAGCTGTTGTAATTCGTACCGGAACGCTTGGAGTTTTCGCGGCCTGCAGCCTGATTATCGGAACACTGTTTCTACTGCTTGGATATGAATATCCGGGATTGGTCTTGCTGGCCCTGGCTCTGGTGATAGGGCTGGATCTGGTGTTGAAAACCGGCGTGCTCCTGGAAAGCAGAACCTATCGATATCTGGGCGTTCTGGCTGTGTTTATTTTGCTGTTTAACGGGTATCTCACCGCCCGTCCTCTGGTGTTGTATGATACATCCTTCCAGCTGGGTATATACATTTTTACTATCCCACTGGAGGATTTCTTCTATGGATTCGCACTGATTCTGTTCACACTCATTTTGTATGAAAAACTCCGAAGGGTCCGCCATGCCTAAGAAAGTTACTGTCGTCGGCGGTGGACTGGCGGGTTTGAGCAGTGCCCTCCGGCTGGCGAAAATGGGGTTTGACGTCACACTGTTTGAGCAGAACCGGTCGCTGGGCGGAAAGATGAATGAACTCCGGCTGGACGGCTATCGATTCGATACCGGCCCCTCCCTGCTGACCATGCCGTTTGTGGTGGATGAGTTATTCCGGTTCATCGAGGCGGAACCGTCGGATTCTTTAGAATATATTCCACTGGATCCGCTCTGCAGATATCAGTTTCCTGACGGAACTGTGTTCGACGCCAGTATGGACCCGGTTTCAATGGAAGCGGAAATCCGTCGTGTTGCGCCGGATGATGTGCGCTCGTACCGTCGATTCCTCCGTTATAGTAAGCGGATTTTCGAGCACACGGCAGATCTCTTTCTCTGGAATCCGATTCATGAGATAAGTTTGTCTCGTTTTCCCATGTACTTGAAATCGCTCACCCTTCTGCATAGAATCGATCCACTGCGAACGGTCCATAAGGCTGTCGCATCCCATTTTCAGGATCCGAAGTTGATTCAATTATTCGACAGGTATGCCACATATAACGGCTCCGATCCCTATCAGGCGCCGGCAACGCTGAACATTATCCCTTATGTGGAATTCGGCCTGGGCGGCTTTTACATTTCCGGAGGAATGTATCGTCTGGTAGAGATACTGCAGCAAATGGCGCGTGCCAGGGGAGTACGAATTCACCATTCGACCCGGGTGGAAAAAATACAGCATAACGGGGAGCAGGTGGCAGGGGTTCGAGTCGGGGGAGAATCCTACCGGGCGGATTACGTCATCTGTAATGTCGATGTTGTGACCGCTTACAATCAACTGCTGGAGAACCTGCCCCACCTGCATCGGCAGGTGACTGCGCTTGAACCATCGCTCTCCGGGTTAGTGTTCTTCTGGGGCAAACGAGGTGTGACGCCGGATCTGAAGCACCATAATATTTTCTTTTCCAATGATTACCGGCAGGAGTTTCGACAGTTGTTTCAGGAATTGCGGGCTCCTGATGATCCCACGGTATATATCGCAATCTCCTCAAAGACCGACCCCGGGGATGCCCCTGCAGGCCGGGAGAACTGGTTTGTGCTGGTGAATATGCCGTATATGTTCGGCAGCCAGAACTGGTCGCGGTTTGTCGGTGAAACCCGGCAGCAGGTATTCCGAAAACTCAGAGCACACGGCATTGATATCGCCTCGGATATCGAGCTGGAAGAAGTACTGACTCCGGTGGACTTCTTTCGCCTGTTTGGCAGCAATAAGGGGAGCATTTATGGGGTGTCTTCCAACAGCCGGACAACGGCATTTCAACGTCATCCCAATCGCAGCCGGGATATTCGGGGGCTGTACTTTGCCAGTGGCTCGGTCCATCCCGGCGGCGGGATACCGCTGGTGCTCCTCTCCGGACGGATGGCGGCCACTTTGATTGCCGAACAGGAGGGGTTCTCAGTTGAGAAGGACATGCCTCAGAATCATAGCCAGTCACTCCGGGAAATAACGGAATACTGGCAAGCCGGGTTGGACAGCATTATTAATCAAAAGAAGCAAGGAAGGACACATGAATAAGATCGTGGTCATTGGCGCCGGATTGGGTGGTCTGGCTATTGCCATTCGATTACAGGGGTTGGGATTTGAAGTGACTCTCCTGGAGAAGAATGCTGCTGTGGGCGGCCATGCTTTCCAGCTGAAAAAGGAGGGATACACCTTCGATATGGGGCCGTCACTCATCACGGCGCCCGATATCATTCAGAAGGTGTTTCACGCCGGTGGAACCCGGATGGAGGATCACCTAAAGCTGACAAAATTGAATCCGTTCTATCGGATATATTATCATGACCGTACATACCTGGATTATACGGATGATACCGACCGGATGATTGCGCAGATGAAGCAATTTAACCCGTCGGATGCGGAGCATTACGAGGATTTCGTCCGGGAATCACGTGAGTTGTATCATGCGGTCATCACCGACGGACTCGGATCCCAGCCGTTTATGGATTGGGGGACCATGCTGCAGTTCCTTCCCCGGGCTCTGAAACTGAAGGCGCTGTTGTCGACTCATACTTTTGTAAGGCGCCATTTTGCAGACCCCCGGCATCAGTTTGCGTTTTCCTTTCATCCCCTGTTCATCGGCGGGAATCCGTTTCGCGCCCCGGCGGTTTACCTGATGATTCCCTATCTGGAGAAGATCGGCGGCGTCTGGTACTCCAAAGGCGGCATGTATTCGCTGGTCGGGGCGCTGGAGTCGGTCTTCGAATCACTGGGAGGACGCGTACTCACCAATACTCCGGCCCGGGAAATTGTCGTCAACGATGGTATGGCTGTGGGAGTACAGACGGATGGACGGTTCCTCGACGCCGACGCCGTTATATCCAATGCGGATTTTGCTCATACCTATCGGGAGTTGATACCTCCGGTACATAGACATAAGTGGACCAACCGCCGGGTGGAAAACCTGGATTATTCCATGAGTGCATTTTTGATGTATGTAGGTGTGAAAAAGCAATTTCCGCAGCTCCGGCATCACACAATTGTGCTGTCCCCTCGATACAAGGAACTGGTCCGGGATATATTCGATCAGAAGATTCTTCCGGAGGATTTTTCCATCTATCTGCATGTTCCAAGCCGCACGGATCCCGGGATGGCCCCGCCTGACGCCGAGAGCATGACGATCCTGGTTCCCGTGGCAAACGCTCGAAGCGGTATCGACTGGGAGCAGCAGGGGGAGCGATATGCCGGAAGAATCCTGCGTTATCTGGAGGAGGATTTCGGATTACAGGGATTGACGGAGAATATCGGCGTTATGGAATTGTTTACTCCGGAGGATTTCCGGACGCAGCGCAATTCGTACCTGGGAAGTGCGTGGGGCGTGGAGCCGAAACTCACCCAGACCGCCATCTTCCGTCCGCATAACCGGAGTGAAGACATCGACAGGCTGTATTTTGTAGGAGCGAGTACTCACCCCGGAGCCGGAGTGCCTGGCGTGCTCCTGACTGCGGAAGCCACCGAGCAGGTGGTGCTCTCAGATTTTAATATGCAACAATATCAAAGAAAAAGGGCCTGATTGTATGAAATACCACTGGATGAATGGCGAAAACAAAGTGGCATTCGAACATGCCCGGCTGCTGACGGCGCATCACTCGAAAAGCTTCTATCTTTCCGCCCGGATGCTTCCGGAGCAGAAGCAGTGGGCCACCTATGCACTGTATGGCCTCTGCCGGTATGCAGATAATTTGATAGATAACCCCCGGCAGCGCTCTGTTGAAGAGCTGAGCCGGGAGATCTCCTATCTCTCCGAGGAACTCAGTGTCGCCTACCGCACCGGAGAATCAGAACATCCCGTACTGCAGCCTTTCATTATTGTTGCCAGGGAATATGAGATTCCGGAACAATATCCGCAGGAGCTGTTACAGGGCATTGAAATGGACCTCCGGCTCTCACGCTACGAGACCTTTGATGATCTGTATCTGTTTGCCTATCGGGTGGCGGGCGTTGTGGGGATTATGATGACCTATGTTCTGGGATACCAGAGTGAGGAGGCCTTTGCATACGCAGAAAAATTGGGGATTGCCATGCAGTTGACGAATATTCTGCGGGATGTGAAAGAGGATGTCGGACGAGGCAGAATATATTTGCCCCAGGATGAACTGGGAAGGTTTAATCTGAGAGATCATCATGTTCAGGCAGGTACTATGTCTGACGCAATGCAGGACCTCATGACCTTTCAGGTGAGCAGAGCCCACCGATATTACGATGAAGCCCAGCCAGGCATCCAGTTATTGGAGAAGAATGCTCAATTTGCCATTTACGCTGCCAGTAAGATCTACCGGGGCATTCTCGCAAAGATTGAAGCGCGCGGCTATAATCCGTTCCTGGAACGTGTATATGTACCAAAGACCGAGAAACTGCAAATCCTGCTCGGAGAAATCCTCCGAACCAGGCTGTCGTTCAGGCAAGAGCAAATGGTGTCGGTGAATACATAATGGTTCCTGACAGGGTAGAAATCGCAGGATGTAACGAGGAGGGAATGGCTGCCAGTATGAATTCGGAAAATTTGAGTGTGGACTCGTGTATCCATGGCCCGGTACTGAAATTCAAGTTTTTAACACTGGGCACGGCACCGGATCATGATTAAAGCCGCTCATTCAGGATGGTTCGAGCAGATCTTCCGTTCCTACATTTTTCGGCTGCTCAGGAAGTCCTTTGCAGGGATTTATATCTATGGTGATATTCCTTCGACTGCCCCGGCGATTCCCGTAGTGCTTGCACCTAATCACAGCACCTGGTGGGACGGATTCTTAATCTATCTGCTCAATGTGAAGGTCTTCAAGCGGCCGTTCTATCTCATGGTGACCGAGGACCAGCTTCGGTCGTTCCGGTTCTTTGCGAAGGTGGGGGCTTACTCCATTCCACTGGAATCACGGAAGGGGATGATGGAATCGCTGCAATATACTCTGGAGTTGCTGGACGAGCACAGTAAACCCGCCTCGCTGGTCTGCATTTTTCCCCAGGGAGATCTGGTGTCCTGGTTTCAGCGTCCGCTGGATTTTCGAAGCGGACTGGAGTGGGTTCTCACTCGTTATCAGGGCAGCGTCAGTATCATCCCCGTGGCGATAAAAGCGGAGTTGTGTGCGGAACAGCGTCCGGAGGTGTTTGTCCTCTTTGGTGAAAATCACGTAATCACTGGCCAGGAATTTCCGGGGATGCCATGGTTAGAGAAGGAGGAGACCCAGTTGCTGGACGAACTGGTTGATCATATGAAAACGGAACCACCAGCCACACCTCTCCTGAAGGGTACGCCCTCAGTCCATACCAGATACCGGCAATTCAAAGAGTGGTTTACTTAGGATTTCGGTGATGTTGTACTTTGCTTCAGTTATTTTCGCCCTGCTTTTCATCCTGCTGCTCATTTCGTACATGAATATTATTTGGGGCCCGCAGTTGAGCCAGAGCGGAGCAGTCCTTGAGCAGGTAAAGGTTTCGTTGCTGGTCCCGGCCCGGAATGAGGCCAGCAATATCAGTCGGTGCCTGGAGGGATTGGTGCGGCAGAATTATGAACCCCTGGAAATTCTGGTGCTGGATGACCGGTCGGAAGATAAAACCGGCGAGTTGGTAGAAGAGTATGCTGCCCGCCATTCGAATATCACCCTGATACGGGGGGAGCCGGTACCCCCTGGCTGGACCGGAAAAAATTGGGCCTGTCATCAATTGAGTCAGGTGGCGGGCGGTGAGGTGCTCATTTTCACGGATGCGGATAACTGGTGTGCTCCGGATGCAGTGACCAGGACGATCGCATGGATGCAGCAGCGTAATCTTGGATTATTTTCTGCATTTCCGCAGCAGATAACCCGGACGGTTCCGGAAAAACTCCTGGTACCGATGATAGACGTGATTCTCTACAGTACTCTGCCCCTCTGGGCTGTCTTGCGGTTTTCGGCTCCGTCTTTATCGGCAGCCAACGGACAATGGCTGGCATGTACGCGGGACATGTATCAATCGCTGGGAGGACATCAGGCTGTTCGCGTAGAAATAGTTGAAGATGTTGAGCTGGCCCGGAAGGCCAAAGCCGCCGGGATCCGGATGATGACGGCAGCCGGGACCGGGGTGGTATTTGCCAGAATGTACCGCACAATGCAGGAGACCCGGGAGGGTATGACGAAAATCATGTTCGGATTGACCGGCTATAACAGCGTGCTCTTCTGGGTCGCTGTGCCGCTGATGTTGCTGACGGCCATCGCCCCTTACGCGGTGATATGGTTCCGGCCATTTGCGTTGCTTTCAGGGGCAGCAATCGCTGTGAATGTGCTTATCAGGGGCGGGCTGGCTCTGCGGTTTCGGCATCCCATTTTGCTAAGTGTTCTGCTGCATCCGGTAGCGGTCCTGTTAACGCTTGTCATCAGTGTGGATTCCTACCGGCAAGTCAAGAAAGGGGTTATACACTGGAAGGGGCGGGACATTGTTCTTCACTCGCCTTAATGGCTGGCTAACAAGACAGGAACATACGGAAGATATGAGGAGATTCGGGTTTATCCGGAGAGGATTCAACCGGGAGCATATATCCCGGATCAAGCTCGGAGCGCTCTACTTTATACTCCTGGCCGGCGGGTTCTGGCATCTCCTGGGAATATTGCAGGATACCATGAGAATTCTGGCTGGGCCGGTTATTATCGTTCTCGGGATATGGTTAGCAGGTGAGTATTATCGGATTCTGTCGACTCACAGTCGTCTGGTATTCATTGCCTGGAGCTTCTTTGTGCTGGGCGCAAGTTTTTTCGTAGAACTAATTGGGGCGCAAACGGGCGTAATTTTTGGAAAGTATCAATACGGCCAGGTGCTCCGGCCGGTGATTCGGGGAGTACCCCTGGCAATCGGTTTCGCATGGCTGGGGATGCTTCTGGCGTCAAACGGCGTTGTTGACTGGCTTGTGAAAAATACACAACAGAAATGGCTGCTCCGGGGACTTTTGATTGCAGTGTCGATGGTCCTGTTTGATTTCCTTCTGGAGCAAGTGGCTGTCACACTGGGGTACTGGCATTGGTTTGGCGGGGGCATTCCGCTCCGGAATTACACCGCCTGGTTCGTAATAAGTCTGTTCTTCACGGTTCTCGGTCTGCGGTTCAATGCCGTACCGAATCAGGCGCCTATGTTAGCAAAGCATATATTTTTTGCCCAGATACTCTATTTCGGGTTGGTGCTTTTAAAGTGAAATTATAACTGTAGCTTCTGATAACTGAAGTATCATTCGAGGCAGGAAAGGTTGGAACTGATTGAACGTGAACCTTCATCGCATTCATCGCACGCAGCTGCTGCCGGTTGAGTTAGCGGAGGCATGGAATTTCTTCTCTGATCCCGGGAATCTCGCTGACATCACACCTGACTGGCTGCGGTTTCGCATCACTTCGGAGGTACCTGATCAGATGTATGCAGGTCTGATAATCACGTACCGAATTGGCGTATTTCCCGGCGTCTCCCTCCGATGGATTACCGAAATCACTCATTTTCATCCCGGGAAGATGTTCGTAGATGAACAGCGCTTCGGACCGTATCGGTTCTGGCATCATCAGCATCTGTTCCGGGAAACCGCTTCTGGCACCAGAATGGAAGATATTGTCCATTATGCCATGCCGCTGAGCATAATAGGAGAATTGGTGCATAAGTTCGTCGTCCGGAAACGCCTGAACGACATTTTTCACTTCCGGGCGGAAATCCTCAGACACCGGTTCGGAAAGGACCGATGATTGACACGGGAGGAGGACGGGAGAATGAAAAGTTCATTAGAGGCGCAGGCGATGATTCCGACCGAGCGGGTTCAAAGACTGACTGATCACACAGGGCAGTCCGGGAAGTATGTGATCTATTGGATGCAGGCTTCTCAGCGAGAGGAGTACAATCACGCTCTGGAGTTTGCCGTTCAGCATGCGAACCGTTTGAATGTGCCGCCGCTGGTGGTGTTCGGCATTACCGGTGAGTATCCTGAGGCCAATGCCCGGCATTACAAGTTCATGCTGGAAGGGCTTCAGGAAACACAGCAGAAATTACGAGAGCGCGGAATTCAGATGGCCATTCGTTATCAGTCTCCGGAACGGGTTGCCATAGAATTTTCCCGGCGGGCAGTACTTATGGTTACCGATCGCGGGTACACGCGCATCCAGAGGCAGTGGCGCCGGGAGGTTGCCGGGAACATCGATTGTCCCTTATTCCAGGTGGAATCTGATGTGGTGGTCCCGGTGGAGGAAGTTACTTTGAAACGCGAGTATGCTGCCAGAACCATCCGGCCAAAAATACACCGCCATCTGGATAAATTTCTCCACCCGGTAACGCGGGAAGAGGTGAGGAATCCCTCCGTCGGCCCTAGTATCCGGTCTGCAGACATTTCGGATATCTCTGCTGTGCTGCACGCACTTGACGTTGATCGATCGGTGACACCGACTGAGCACTTCCGGGGCGGGACTTCCCGTGCACGTGATTTGTTGAATACTTTCATCGCGAAGAAACTGGATCGATATGATATCGACCGTAATAATCCGGTGGAAGACGCCCTCTCACGCATGAGTCCCTATCTCCGTTTCGGCCAAATCTCTCCGCTCTATATCGCCGGGAAGATCCTGGAGACTGAAAGTCCGGGCAAAGACCCTTACCTGGAAGAGTTGATTGTGCGGCGGGAACTGAGCGTGAATTTTTGTTATTACACCGAAAATTACGATGAATTTTCCTGCCTGCCACAGTGGGCTGGGGTAACTCTGTCCGAACATGCAGAAGATACGCGTGAATATATGTACTCCCCGGGAGAATTTGAGAGAGCAGAGACCCATGATCCTTACTGGAATGCCGCTCAGATGGAAATGGTTCTTACCGGGAAAATGCACGGATACATGCGGATGTACTGGGGGAAGAAGATCCTGGAGTGGACGGAGCATCCGGGAAGAGCGTATGATATTGCACTCTATTTAAATAACAAGTACGAACTCGACGGACGGGATCCCAACGGCTATGCCGGGGTTGCCTGGTGCTTCGGTAATCATGACCAGGGATGGAAAGAACGTCCCGTCTACGGGAAGGTCCGGTATATGAATGCGAATGGGTTGAAGCGGAAATTCGATGCGGATGGGTACGTGGAGAAGATTCAGCTGTTGATGTGACAAGTGCGGACAAGTAACAACTGTTTTGTTTCAATATTTTACCAGTGTTTGGTGGTTTGTGAGAATAGGAAGTCAATCGGTCCGGGGAAATTATCCTTATGTCAAATGAAATTTTTGTGTAATTTAATGGCAAGATTATGAAGTTAACGCCCATTCAGAAATTCAAAGTCGGACAAAACGTCAAGGGATTCTATCAGCTGACCCAGATGAATCGCCGGCTCACCCGGAAAGGGGATCCTTTTCTGGACTGTGTGCTGAGCGACCGGGAGGGTTCCGTGCAGGCAAAATGGTGGAACGTCCCGGCGGAGGCCCTGGAATGGCTGCAGCAGGGCATGGTGGTGGCGGCGACCGGCGAGGTGGAAGAATATAATGGCAAATTGCAGCTGGTGGTGGACCAGATTACACCGGCCAAAGAAGACCAGGTTGAGCGGTTCGGGTTAACCTATCGGGATATTGTGCCTTCCACGGAATATGATATCGCTTATATGTGGGAGGCGGTAGAGAAAATCATCGGCAGCCTGGAAGAGATCCATCTTCACAAGCTGGTGAAGCAAATTTATCATGACTTTGAGCAGGAAATAAAAACCCATCCCGGCTCGGTCTCACAGCATCATATCTACCGGGGAGGATTTCTGGAACATACCTGGTCGCTTGGCGAGCTGGGAATCCTGGTTGCGGATCATTATTACGAGTTGAACCGGGACCTCTTTCTTGCCGGGTTGCTGCTCCACGATATCGGCAAGTTACTGGAAATCAAATCGGATATTGACCGCCAGTATACCGATGAGGGCCATTTTATCGGCCACGTGGTTCTGGGGCGAGATATTGTCCGGGAAACGGTGACAGAGCATTTTCCGGACTTCCCGGATGATCTTCTGTTACAGCTGGAACACATTATCCTGGCTCATCAGGAAACGCTCGAATCAGGTGCTGCCAGGCGCCCGGCCAATCTGGAAGCGCTGGCTGTTGCTATGCTGGATCGATTCGACACCACCTATCAACAGTTGCTTACCACTCTCCGCAACGATTCCGCGCCGGGCACCTGGACACAGCCGACCTATCGCTTTCCGTACCCGCTCTTCAAAGGGAGGCAGGAGTCCGAAGAGTGAGTACACGCCGGATCGCCTACAGCGGATTATTTATCGCTCTGGCCGTCGCTCTGGGATTTGCCCTGATCGCGCTGCCGAATCTGGAGATGATCACCGCCACCGTCTTCATCAGCGGGTGGCTTCTGGGCCCGGGTATGGGGGCACTGATTGGCGCGCTGACGGAAGTCATTTATTCGGGAATGAATCCGGTCGGATCCGGATTTCTCTTTCCTCCTTTATTGCTTGCGCAGGTGATCTCTATCGGGCTGGTGGGACTGGCAGGCGGTCTGACCCGGAAAGGCGAAATATTCTTCCTTGCCACCGGAGGCGGTTATCTCGCGCTGGGACTCCTGGGGGCGCTCTTGACTGTGGTCTATGATCTGCTCACAACCATCAGTTTTCCCCTGGCCGCAGGTTTCTCCGGAGTCCAGATGTGGGGCACTGTGCTGGCCGGTCTGGGACTTTCGGGAGTCCATGTGGTCAGTAATGGCATCATATTCGCCATTCTTGTCCCACAGATTTTACGGACCATCCATAAGCAGTTAGGCATTACGGAGATTATCAAATAGGTCAGCGGGGTGATGTTTTTCACGAACCACGTCTGCCATCATTACGAAATAACCGGAGAAGCCATGAACATACATATAAAATCCGGAGCGTGCTTCATTACTTCAGAGTATATCTCTGGGGGCTATGAAGACCATACCCGTTCCTGGCCGTTTCAACGATTCTGCCTGAGCAGATCTAATTGCCATATTATAAATGCTGGCTTATAAATATGAGGGAAAGATAAATAACCGGCAGAGAAATGTATTATTTCAAATTACAGTGAACCCGGATTTTCGAAAGTAGACCGATCCACTTTTTATGAGTTCTTCAAACAGACGCGTTGCCACAATTCTTTTTGCCATTCTGGCATTAGCTCCGATCCGGATAAGAGCACAAAGTGTAGATTCTCTGCATATCCGGGAGCCGGACAGCACGCAAATCATTCTCGATACAGAGACCGTACCGATTGCCATACGTTCGCGGCTGCATGAATTGATGATTATGCATCCTCCCGGTTTTTTTCCGCGCGAAGAGACCGGAAACACCGGCTTCTGGCAGGGGGTCACCGGTCCGCAATACGGGAATGTCATATACATTCAAAACCATCGGATTCGCACCAGGCTGCGTCCAACCATCCCTTCCCGATATTTTCCCGAGCACGCCATCATCGGGTTTCGGTTCCGGGAGGATGGTCAACTCCAATATCCTCTCCGAACGCATATTCTGGAGAAGGGAGAAGAGCCCCTGGTAAATGTGGCCTATAAAAAAGGCGATTACGCTCTGAATGATCTCTCCATCAGCCTGGCTGCCGATATCACGGAACAGACTCATCTGCATCTGGCCAGAGAAGGTGAGGGATATGTCGGACCTTACGCATTGGAAGGGTTGGAGAACGAGAGATATTATGCTGCAGTGCATCATCAGGTGAGTGATTCGACTATATTTTTCTATAATACCTTTTATACCAGAGATCAGCTGAACTGGACCACCGCTTTACCGAATATGCAACAGATCGGAGATGAATTCAGCAGCTGGTATTATAACCAGCTGGAATGGCGAACCACTCATCACCTCGGCACCCTGTATGGTGGTTTGAACCTGGGTTCTCACCGGCTCTGGCTGAACCGGACCGCCGGCACAACCCAATTAATGGAGGTACAGCGGGGCGGCTGGATTGGTGCGCGTGCCTCCCTGGGGGGCTTGCTGCTGTCCGAATTATTCTATCGATACAATATCTTCCAGCACCAGTCGGAGACCACTCCCAGGACTGACGAGCACTGGCATCACCTCCGATTTCGTGCCTACTACCAGGGATCAAATGTAAACCTGGAAGCCGGGGCAACGCAGATAGGCCTCAACAGAGTCTCCCGATGGGATCTCCTCCTGTTACCAGAGTTCCGGATTTCCTATTCATGGTGGGATATTTTAACGGTCACCGGGAGGTACCGCCGGGAAGTCTCCGCGCCGCCCCGGCAATGGAGCTATGGAGAGAACCCTCTTCTGGAAAGGAATGGCAGGCCTGCTCTGACCCGGCTGGACCGGTTGCAGGCGGGAGTGGAATTCCAGGTAACCGACTGGAGCTCTCTCCAATTCATTGCTGAACATATACGTTTTCAGGATTGGTATACCCTGATACATGCATCTTCCGCCGGCGACGCAGGCACCTCACTGATGGCACGCCAGAGTGCCGGACGACTCATCGGGCTGCATTCCCGGGTTGGAATCGACCCCTTTCCCTGGCTTTCCCTGGGATCGCAATACATCAGTTATCCCCAGATGACCCAGGTGGTGCCGGAATTGTGGAGCAGGCAATCAGTGACCAGCTGGCTGCACCTCCAGCGGTATCTCTTTCAGAACAATCTGCTGCTGCATCTCTATGTGGAGAATGGAATGTATTTTTCACGGCAGCCCTCAGGCTGGAGCCCGGCGATTCAGAGTATAACGTATTATCCGGGCCTTGCCGCGCCGGCCGCCAGTGCCTGTATCCATTTGTACCTCATCGGAGAGGTCGGCCCCTTCACTCTTTCCACATCATTCTACAACATCCTGGCTTACCAGTTACGATATGCCCTGGATCAGCGCGCGCATTTTCCCGTCTTCTTTCTTGGGGTACGGTGGCAGTTCTGGAACTGAAGTGCGCTCGGGTGGCGACGTAGATCATACAGGCTCTGGAATCCCTGGAACCATGGGGTGACACGTGTAACAGCGGATTAATTATGCTTGACTTCAATGGATGTTTCATCTATTTTGCATTAAGCAAGAAAGGAGTAAAAGTCTTCGCTCGTGGAGTAAACCAGCAGAAGTTCATTAACGTTGGTGTAGCAAGCATCTACGCCGAACCCACATTTCTCTCGTCGATTGTCACCCAGGGTATCTTGGGCGAACAACTCACCGTACTCAAAACCAAGGATGATTGGTATTATATACGCCAGTGGGATGAGTATGAAGGATGGCTGTATCGTTTTTCTGTGGTGGATCCGCCGGATGATTGGGAGCCGACTTTTCGGTATGGCGAGGCATACGGGTGGGTCTATCAGAATCCTTCCACAGAGAGCACACCTTTGCGTCAGATATGCACCGGTGTGGAGCTCCCCGGAGAAATTGCGGAGGAAGAGTGGATGATGGTGACTCTGCCGGACAGGACACAGGGATATGTGCAGAGGCAGCAGGGATCAGAGATAGCAGAGAATGTCCGGCAGCAGATCCTCTCGACTGCCGAACGGTTTTTAGGCGTTTCCTATTTGTGGGGCGGGAAAACGGCACTCGGATTCGATTGTTCGGGATTTGTCCAGACCGTGTTCTGGTTACAGGGGATTCACCTCCGCCGAGATGCTGCCCAGCAGGCGGCACAAACCCGCGCACTTCGCGGAAGGAAGGAACTTCAAGCCGGGGATTTAGTTTTCTTTGCACAAAACGATCGGGTGGATCATGTGGGCATTGCCTACGATTCCGACCGGTTTATCCATTGCTCCGGGTGGGTGCGAGTGAATTCTTTCGATCAGAATGCTCCTGATTATCATCAGCGGCTGGATAGGATGTTTTCCGGAGCAAATCGGGCGATACAGGATTAGTTATGCAAGGAAATGGCATATTAAATCGGCAGGTCTTGGTCTTAAACCAGAACTATGAACCGCTGCAAATTTGCGACGTCAAGCGGGCAATGGTCATGCTGTTTTTGCAGAAGGCTGAAATGGTTGAAAGCGATGGAGCCGTGATTCATACGGTGGATCGAACATTTCCGTTGCCCACGGTTGTTCGCGTGAAGCGGTACATCAATTACCGGGGCTATGAAATCGTCCTGTCGCGGAAGAATATTATGCGCCGGGATGGGTTCCGATGCCAATACTGCGGCAAGAAGGATGTGCAGCTGACCCTGGATCATGTGATTCCGAAACGGCATGGCGGCAAGGATACCTGGGAAAATCTGGTGACTGCCTGTGTCCGGTGTAATAACGTGAAAGGGGATCGCACCCCGGAGCAGGCAGAAATGCCCCTGCAGAAAAAACCGAAAAAACCACACTACGTGCAGTTCTTACAGCAACATATCGGTGAACCGATCCAGTCATGGAAGCCGTATATTTTTCTGGGATAACATCACAGAAGTTTTCATTGTATCTCCGAAGATACACAGGATATACTATTCAATGTCGTATCAGGTGAAGTTAGATATTTTTGAAGGCCCCCTGGATCTTCTGCTTTTCTTTATCCAGCGGGATGAGATTGATATCTATGATATTCCTATTTCCAAGATCACCGAATCGTATCTCGGCTATCTGGATCTCATGCGGCAGTTAAACATCGGGATTGCCGGCGAATATATCCGGATGGCAGCCACGCTGATGCGTATCAAGGCGAGAACCCTTCTTCCCCAGCTGGCGGATAATGATGAGGAGGAAGAGTATGAGGATCCGCGGTCTGAGCTGGTGGAAATGTTGCTGGAGTACAAACGGTTTAAGGAAACCGCCGGCACACTCAAAGAGCTGGAAGAGGAGCAACGGAAGTATTATTCCCGACAGCCGGATTATTCACGAATTGATACGGACATTAAACCGGAAGAAGTGCTCGGCGAAGTCACATTGTATGACCTGATGAAGACCTTCCGGCACCTGCTGCAGTCAGTCGAAGATCAGCCGGTCCACCGGGTCCGGCGCTACGATGTGAACATTCGGAAACAGCAGGAATATCTCAGGAATAAACTGCAGAAATCCGGGGCGTTCAAATTTTCGGAAGTGATTCAGGAACTTTCAGACAAATTAACCATCATCGTCACCTTCATCGCCTTGCTGGATTTGATCAAACTGCAGCAGATTCTGGTTATCCAGTCAGAGAATTTCAGTGATTTCCGGGTAGAGCGGCGAAAACAGCAGGCGCACGCATAACACTCACCGCAGAAAACGCATGGATTATCTCCGACAAATTGTAGAAGCCCTGTTATTTTCCTCGGATAAACCACTCACAGCAGCCAGGATTAAGGAATGTGTCGATACGGATGAGGCTATTCCTGTTGCAGAGATTATCGAAGAGTTAAACACCCATTACGGCAAAACCGATCGTGCATTTACCATCATTCAGGTAGCCGGTGGCTATCAGTTGGTCACCCATAAAGAATTCGAACCGTTTGTCAAAAAGTTATATGTCGGTTCCAGCCGGATGCGTTTATCCCAGGCAGCGCTGGAAACGCTGTCCATCATTGCCTATAAACAACCGATCAGCCGCCCGAATATTGATGCGATTCGGGGCGTCAACAGCGATGCTGTGCTCCGAACCCTTCTGGAGCGGGATTTAATCGTGGTCAGGGGCCGGGAAGATCAGCCCGGGCGTCCCCTGCTCTATGGAACCTCTGAGGAGTTTTTACGCTATTTCGGCCTGAACAGTCTCGATGATCTTCCGAAACTGAAAGAAATAGATCAACTGACCCTTCAATCGGAAGATATCGCCGAAGAACATGTGGAAACGCTTCCGAATGAGGGAAAGTCTGTCAATCAAAGTGCGAATCAATAAGTATCTCGCCCGGTGCGGGGTTACGTCCCGCCGAAAAGCGGATTCGCTTATCGCTGAGCAACGCGTGACAGTGAACGGGCAAACCGTCACTGAATTTGGTATCCGGGTGGATCCCGGGAAGGATAGAGTGGAGGTCGACGGAAAAGCGGTTACGCTCCCGGACGCCTTCGTTTACTATGTGCTTCATAAACCTCAGCACGTCATTTCAACCGTCGATGATCCCCGGGGAAGAGAAACCGTGGTGGATCTCATCCCCACTGATCGACGCATTTTCCCGGTGGGACGGTTAGATTATGATACCAGCGGAGTACTTCTGCTCACCGATGATGGGGACCTGGCCAATCAGCTCACGCATCCCTCTAAGGAAGTTCCGCGCACTTATCAGGTTTGGTATGAGGGAGTGCTGCCTGCAGACGCTGCTGCACGCCTGAAGGCGGGGGTCGACATTGGCGAAGATCTGCCCGCCCGGGGGACTTTACAGGGGCAACAACAATCGGATGACCAGGGGATCGCGACCCTTACCCTGCGTGCAGGTCGATATCACGAAGTGAAACGGATTTTTGGTGCGTTGAATTGTACCGTAACCCGACTGCATCGGAGCCGGTTTGCCGGACTCGGGTGTGAGCCTCTGGCACCGGGAGAGTATAGAAAATTATCTCAGCAAGAAGTTCGATCCCTGAAAGCAGGAGGGTGACATGGACATCCAGGGAAAGCGATTAATGGTATTCGGTGGCTGGGGATTGGTGGGACGTGCCATCAGTAAACAACTGCTGACCGAGGCTCCCGGTGAATTGGTGGTTACCTCGCTGCGGCAGGAAGAAATTAACGAGGTTCTGGAGATTCTCCAGCCGCTCGGGGACAAATATAACAGCAAAATTTCCGGGGAATGGGGCGATATCTTTGTCCGGGAGTCCATGAAAGATGTCCCCCGCGGTGACATGTACGAGGATCCCGAATTGCGGGAGATGCTCATTGCAGACCTCTATGACGACCTGAGCGATGATGTCCTGGAGTCCTCCTACTTATACCGGTTAATCCGAACGTTTCGGCCGCACATCATTATCGACTGTATCAATACGGCGACCGCCTTTGCATATCAGAATTTATTTGAGAAGGTGGCGGAGATTCGAAATGAATTGAAGGAACAGGATGGAACGCAGGAATATTCCTCAGAACTGGTGGGAGATCTGGAGCAACTCATTGCTTCTCAGTATATCCCGCAGCTCATTCGTCATGTTCAAATATTACATCTGGCCATGGCCGAATATAAGACCGAGTGTTATCTGAAAATTGGGACCACCGGCACCGGCGGCATGGGGTTGAATGTGCCGTTCACCCACAGTGAAGAGAAGCCTTCCAAGCTGCTGCTGAGCAAATCTTCGGTAGCCGGGGCCCATTCCATGCTGTTGTTTCTCATGGGCCGAACCCCGGACGGCCCGATAATCAAGGAGATAAAGCCTGCCGCGGCTATTGGCTGGAAAGAAATCGGGCACGGGAAAATTCGCCGGCATGGAACCTATATCCCCATGTACGACTGTAAGGTGGAGTGGGCACATCTGGTGGATGATTATCTCGAGCGGTATCCGGAAAAATACTGGGTGGAACTGCCCAATCAGGTGGTAGAGTCAGTGTATATCGATGCCGGGGAAAACGGGTACTATTCCACAGGGGAGTTCGCGGTGATCACAGCTGAGGGATTAATGGAATTTGTGACGCCGGAAGAGATTGCCTCCAAGGTGCTCATGGAAATTAAAGGGGGGAATACCGGCACGGATATTGTCAGTGCGCTGGATGCTGCGGTGCTGAATCCATCCTACCGGGGCGGAACGCTCCGGAACACGGCGATTAAGAAAATGCGTGAACTGGAAGAGGAGTATGAGAGCAAATCGATTGCCTTCGAGCTGCTGGGACCGCCGATGATTACCAAGTTACTGTATGAAATCTATTTATTGAAGCGAATCGCCGGTGATATTCGGAGTATACCTCAATATTCGCCTGAAACTCTCTCCAGAGAGATGCTGGAAATATTACGCCAGGATGATCCCTTACGGCAGATTATCCTCTCGATAGGTACCGGGATTCTGCTCCCGGCAGGGAACACATTCATGCGTGGTCCCGTATTGAGTTTTCCGCGGTTCGAAGGGGTGGATAGGTTTGAATCAACACCGGAACGGGTGAATTACTGGGCGGATAACGGATGGCTGGATCTTCGGAAGAGCAATATGGAGAAGTGGCATGAGCGGATCACCCAGCTGCTGGAAGAACTGGACGGCGATGGGGCGGTGAATTTTTCATCCGAATATTACCACCGGCGCAAGTATGAATTCGATTCGGATCCCAGTGAATTGGGACCGGTTGTGAGCTGGATTCTTGACAGAGAAGAGGGAGGGGCGCGAATGAAATAGGGTGGATGTGAAGTAACGGTGGCGACACTGTATTGTGATGGCCAGCTTGGCTTGCCGCGGAAATCGATATGAATGAGAAATAGCGTTTGCAATCGATTTATGAATCTTCTAAATTCAAAGGCTTAATGAGGAAAAAACTAACTATAGCAATTGATGGTCCCTCTGGGTCGGGAAAGAGTACTACTGCTCGTCTGAGTGCGCAGAGGCTTGGGTACACCTATGTGGACACCGGTGCAATGTATCGCGCCATTACCCTGCACATCCTGAATAATGCTGTTCCCCTCAAAGACAAGTCGCAGATTGTGAAAGAAGCGGCAGAGGTGCAGATTCAGTTCACCCGCTCGGGTGATCAACTGGAAGTTTTGCTCAACGGGAAGAACGTGACCGAGAAAATTCGGGAACCCAGAGTTGATAAAGCCGTAGGGCAAGTGAGTGAAATTCCCGGTGTCCGGGCAATTTTGGTGAATTTGCAGCGATCCCTGGCGGAAGAGGGCGGCGTGGTGATGGAAGGTCGCGATATTGGCACCCGGGTGCTGCCCAATGCGGAGTTGAAATTTTACATTGATGCCAATATTGACACACGCGCTGAACGGCGGCAGCACCAGCTGTTCGACCAGGGGATTGAGATTGATGTGGAAACGGTAAAACATGAATTGATAGATCGGGATCGACGGGATTCAGAACGGGAAGAATCACCGCTCCGGATTGCCAAAGATTCCATCCTGATTGACACGACGAATCTTTCTATCGAAGAGCAGGTGGATATGATCGTCGAACAAGTAAAGAAGAAGGAATTACAGGAGGTTACTCTGCATGAGTGAAGAAGAAAAGAAACAACAAGCCCGGGATGACGAATCCCAGGAACAGGAGACGACTACCGAAGTTGTGGACGAAGATAAACAGCAGTCAGGGTCCCAGGACCCGGCACCTGATGCACAAGATACGGAAACCGACGACCAGGCGGCGGATGTGCCGTCGCAGGAATCCGAGGAAAGCGAGTCGGTCTCACAATCCGAGAGTAACGGGCAGTCGGATCCCCCGGACTTCGGCATCATGGAGTTGGATGAGATCCGGACGGTGCCCAAGGACAAATTAGAGGAAGAGCGTGAGGAAGAAGATGAGGAGACGCAGCAACTTCGGACACTCATGGAGGGGACCTTACGTGATATTGGAGAAAATCAGATAACGAGCGGTCGGGTCATTGCGATAAACGAGCGGGAGGTCGTTGTCGATATTGGTTTCAAGGCCGAAGGTATCATCCCGATTGAAGAATTTGACGAGGAAGACGCGCCCGAAGTTGGCAGTGATGTGGACGTATTTCTGGACATCCTGGAAGATGAGGAAGGTCAGCTGATTCTTTCGAAAAAGAAAGCGGACTTTATGAAGCAGTGGGAGACAGTCAGTGAGGCCGCTGCCAAGGATGAGGTGGTGGAAGGCACCATCATTCGCCGGGTGAAGGGTGGAATGATGGTCGATGTGAACGGTGTGAATTGCTTCCTGCCGGGATCCCAGATCGATGTCCGGCCAATTCAGGATTTTGATGCCTATGTGGGGCAGACCTTCGACTTTAAAATCGTCAAAATCAACGAAACGCGGAAAAATGTTGTGCTCTCCCGCAAGGTGCTGTTAGAAGAAAATCTGAAGGAACGCCGCCGGGAACTGCTGAAAGATATCGAAGTGGGCCAGGTGCTGCAGGGCCGCGTGAAAAATATCACCGACTTCGGCGTCTTTGTCGACCTGGGGGGGATAGATGGCCTGGTGCATATCACAGACTTATCCTGGGGACGCGTCAACCACCCCTCGGAAGTGGTTGACCTGGAAGCCGTGATCGATGTGATGGTGATCGATTATGAGGAGGAGAGGCAGCGGGTTTCGCTGGGGCTTAAACAACTGCAACCTCATCCCTGGGAGAACGTGGAAGAGAAGTATCCGGTGGGCTCGGTAGTCTCCGGGAAAGTGGTGAGCATTACCAATTACGGGGCGTTTGTGGAACTGGAGAAGGGCATTGAAGGCCTGGTTCATATCTCCGAAATCTCCTGGGTCAAGCATATCAAGCATCCGTCGGAAGTCTTCTCGCTGGGAGCTGAGATTGATGTCAAGGTGCTGGATATGCAGCCGGAAGAAGAAAAGATTTCGCTGGGTGTCAAACAGCTGGAACCGGATCCCTGGGAGGAAATCGAGCAGCGGTTCAAACCGGGCTCCATCGTGACCGGGATTGTTCGCAACCTCACGCAGTTTGGCGCCTTTGTGGAACTGGAAGAAGGGATCGACGGGCTGGTGCATGTGTCTGATATGTCCTGGACCAGAAAAATTCGCCATCCCAAGGAGATTCTTTCCAAAGGAGATGAAGTGGAGGTGAAGGTGCTGAACGTGTCCAAAGACGAGCGGAAAATATCTCTGGGACTTAAACAGGTGGAAGAAGATCCGTGGCCACAGATCAAGGAGCGCTATAGTATCGGCACTACCACCGAAGGAAAAGTGGAGCGGATCCTGAACAAGGGCATTATCGTTACCCTGGATCTGGATGTGGAAGGGATCGTGCCACTGTCGCATATTGCCAAGCAAGATCGCAAGCAGCTGACCCGGAATATCCAGGTGGGCGATACGCTGGAGTTGAAGGTGATTGATATCAATGAAGATGATAAAAAAGTGGTGCTGTCGCGTGATGAATTCATCCAGGACAAAGAGCGGCACAACGTGGATATGTTCTTGAAGACGCAGGAGTCGGATACGGCCGAAAAAATCGAAATACCTGAAGAGGTCAGACGCTCGATCAAGGAAGGCGAAGAGCGGTCCGAAGCGGAGTCCGAGGATCAGGAAGACACAGCGAAAGAAAAGCAGGACAAGGACACCAGGCAAGCTGCCGACGAGCAAGCCGACAAGGAAGAGGAGCAAGCCGAGACCTCCGCAGATGAAGCAGAGGGTGAAGAGGAAGGTGAGGCAGAGGAGAAAACTCAGGCCGAAGATGAAGAGGACACCGAGGCAGCAGAAGAGATGAGTTCTGAAAACGAAGACAAATCATAGGAAAAAGGCAAGAAACGATTAACAGCTGGGATGCAGTGAGGAGAAGAGCACATGGTTCATCAAGAATTCCCGAATTGCCAGAAATGCGAAACCGGAGTACTTGTTCCCTTATCAGATTATGGGCGGGAAGGAGCAAGTATTCCGTACAAAGCCTGGGTATGCATTAATCCGGAGTGCGGATTTAATTTACGGATTGATAACGGTGATGTGAGCCGGGGAGAGCCCATTTCCGAAAAAGCGCTCAAACGCTAATCCGAACCCGGGAGTTCGCCCCCGGTTTTTCTGCATAGAAGTTCTACCTTCACAGGCATGGGATGTCGCTCTTCGTCGTATCCATCTTATGTCTCTCTGGCCTTCCCCCTCAGAGTAGTGTTAAGGAGCATCATCCTTGGAGTTGCTGGAAAAAGTCTGGGAAGCAGTCAAACGATTCTTCAAAGTTGATGCGGCAGTCAAGTTCGGTGCGCTGGTACTGGCTATTGTCATGTGGCTGTATGTGGTGATCTCCAATAATTACGTATACCAGGTCGACCTGCCGCTCCGGATTGTCAATGTTCCCAATGAAATGACTATTGCCAATGAGACTCCGCCGGTGGTGAAAGCCAGGTTCCGGGGCACGGGGATTACCTATCTGAAGACAATGATCACCCGGTCGTATTCTGATATGTCGCTCCGGTTGGATGCCCGCATGGCGGAGGAATCCCACGAATTCCGGCTGCCGGAATATATTGATGCGCATCCGGATAACATCATATTACCCCGCGGATTGAACCTGGAATTAGTGAGTGTGGTCCAACCGGAGATCATCCGGTTGGAGCTGGATGAGCTGGGGTTCAAACACCTCCCGATTATTCCCGATATTCAGGTGGAGACGAGCCCGGGGTATACCTTGGTGGGGGAGATACGCATTATCCCGGACAGCCTGGAATTGCAGGGGCCAGCCGGGAAATTGGCCGGAATCGATGCGGTCCGCACCAAAGAGGTGCTCATTCAGGAAGCCGATGGATTCGTGGAAGGGACTGCGAGTGTTCATATACCGAATCCGGTGCTGTTTCAGAGCTCCGTTCGGCAGGTCAAATTCTACGCGGATGTCCAGACGATCAGTGAGCGCCGCATCACCGATATTCCGGTGGAGGTGCGGAATGTCCCCAGCCGGCTGACAGCGAATACGGCTCCATCGACTATTTCGCTCACTGTGGAAGGGGGATCGCAATATATTTATAATCTGGAGCCTTCCGATATCGAAGTGTATATAGATTATTCCAGACAGTGGAACCCGAAACAGAATTACTATGTTCCAGTTATTAACACACCGCCGGATGTGTTGCAGTGGCGGAACGCCAACCCCCAGCGGGTGGAAATAATAATTGTGAGAAAGTAGGTCAAGGCAGTATCCATGGTTGTGTTGGGAATTGAGACATCGTGTGATGAAACATCAGTGGGCGTGGTTGAGGAGGGCGCAGTCCGCAGTAATATCATTGCGTCGCAGCAGGTGCATGGTGAATACGGCGGAGTGGTCCCTGAAGTGGCATCGCGAGAGCACGAACGGCTCCTGGCGCATATTACCGAATCGGCGCTTACCGCAGCGGGAATCTCATTGCCGGCCGTGAATGGTATCGCCGTGACTGCCGGGCCCGGATTGATGGGCTCGTTATTGGTGGGCGTGAGCTTCGGGAAAGGCCTGGCACTCCGCAATGCGTTGCCCATTATCTCTGTCAACCATATCGAGGCTCACCTGCTGGCGAATTTTATTGACAATCCGGACCTGACGTATCCGTTCCTCTGTCTGCTGGTCTCCGGAGGCCACACCCAGATTATCCAGGTGGACGCCTACGGAGCATACAAGATCCTGGGAACCACAATCGACGATGCTGCCGGAGAGGCCTTCGATAAAATAGCACGGCTGCTGGATCTCGGATATCCGGGCGGTCCGTATATCGACAAATATGCCCGGAATGGTAATGTGGAGGCCTATGACTTTCCCAGAGGCATGATCGATTCCGGTGACTTAAATTTCAGTTTCTCGGGATTAAAAACCGCAGTATTCTATACCATCGAATCGCTGGATGAAGAGCCCCGGCGTCAACAGATTTCGGATCTCTGCGCCAGTTTCCAGGCCGCTGTGATTGATTCTCTGGTGACAAAAATTGAACAGGCGGTGGAATGCACCGGGATTACCCGTGTGACGATTGCCGGCGGAGTAGCCGCGAATTCCCGATTGCGCCGGCGAATGATCGAACTGAGTGAAACGCTGGACGTGCAGGTGTTTTATCCCGCATTTGAATACTGCACCGATAACGGAGCTATGATTGCATATGCGGGTTGGATGGCGTTGAAGCACGACCGCCCCACGACGCTGCATTTCACTACCGAACCACGATTAAGTATCTCGTCGCTCTGATGTTCCGGTTACTCACAGATTCGGCCTGGATTACACTCATCGTCCTCGCCGGAGGACTCACTTTCTGGTGGTGGAGCACCTATTATTTGCGCAAAATTGCAGAGCGCCGGATTGCAGTTGTTTTACGTACCATCAGAATGATGGGCCTGGTTGTCCTGGTACTGCTCACCGTGAACCTGCAGGCGCTCTGGCAAACTTCACGCTCCCTGCCTCCGGTGGTCGCCATCTATGTGGATAATTCCCAGAGTATGCAGGACGATGCTGACCGGGTACACAGCGTACTCCAATCTCTGCTGGATCAATTCGATCAACAGAATGTGAACTATACCCTGTACTCTTTCGACAGTGACGTACACCAGGTGAATGGCATTTCGGCGCTGGAGTTTGACGAACAATTGACGAACCTGAGCCTGCCGCTTTTCCACATGAGGGAGCATCAGCGTGCAAATAATATTCGGGCAGCCTTCATTGTGAGTGATGGCAGTCATAACAGTGGAGTACTCCCGGGATCGATCACTCCCGGGGCGGCGGCTCACATCCCCGTCTATACCCATTTTGTTGGCGACTCTGCTGTGGCTCCCGACATCCGGTTAGAGCAGATGATGCTTCCCCGGGTCGCGTATGCCGGAGATTCTATCCGGACACAGTTGCAGTTTACGGTGGAACGGCTTCCGCGGGAGAGCACGCTGAATTTTCGAGTGAATTCGAATTCTTATCATCATGCTGCGGAGTCCCTGGTTTTTTCTCCCGGATCCTACAGCCGGGAGATGACGGAAATGTTTGTTCTCTCCGATCCCGGAGACTATCAAATAGTCGGCCGGATCGATACACTCCCGGGGGAACAACATAAGACAAATAATGTCTCCAGACGTCAGATCAGAGTTCGGCCCTCCCGCTATCAGGTGCTCTTATACGCTGAGACCCCCTCCTATGAAACGCGATTTGCAGGGCAGGCCATCCGGCAGATGGAGCGTTTCTCGTTGGACACGTTTTATGCGACGTTATCACCGCAATCAGCACTGGATTCACTGTTTGCGCTGGCCGATATTGTGTATGTAATCGGCCGCCCGGCCGGCGGTTCGGATATCATCACCAGAGCACGAGACCAATCTGATCTGCGAGGCATTCTCCTGCAAGCCGACTCCCGGGGGCAGATAGCAGGACCGAATCCTTCCAATTCCAATGATTGGATGGAGGAAGGAGTGCAAATTGCCAACCGGACGGATAATCCCCTGCTGTCTGTGATTCGGCGTATGTCGGCCTGGGAACAATTACCGCCCATCTGGACACTGCCGGCCCCCGGATTGGCACAGCAATCGCAGAGAGTGGCATTACGCGGCAGAGCATCAGGCGCTCCGGTTATTACGTTCCATGAGAGTACCGATCCGAAGATGATCCGTATTCTCGGGCAGCATTTATGGCGATGGGATTTCGCGAAACAACAGATGGAAGGGAGGGGCAACAGCCAGATATTCCCGGAACATCCGTACCGGGCGACCCTGGCTCAGCTGTTGTATTGGATATTGCAAACCTCCCCTTCTGACAGACTGCAGGTCTGGACGGAGGTGGATGCGCAAAATTCACTACGTGCGGAAGCGCAAGTCTATACGACCGCTATGCAGCCGGTCGAGATCGCAAAAGTGTTAGGAGAGGTGGTGGATTCCACCGGACAGATCGCTCACCGGGGATTGTTTTCCCGGGATGGTGAGATGTACATGTATCAGGAAAAAATACGCGTCCCCGGGGAATACCGGCTTCGGACCAGGGCCTACACGCCTGTTGATACTCTGGAAGTTATGTCCGCAGTGTTCCGGATACCGGAAATCAATCTCGAGACGAGTGGCACCCAGGGGAATCCCGAGCAGTTACAAAACCTCAGTACCCGTTATTCCGGGGAATCATTGTCGGATATGCGGGATTTCCCGATGACCCGGGTTTCCGAAGCACCGAACATCCGGGAGACACGCCAGCACGCTTTGCGGTTACGATCCGCCCATTGGATTTGGGGGGTGTTGGTAGTGATGTTTGCGGTCGACTGGTGGATACGCCGGAGGAGCGGATTGTTATGAGCAGAAAGAAATGGTTGATTTTCGTATGAGACTTTTCTACAATTTTTGAAATTTTCAAAGGAATTCAAGTATTTGCTTGCATTGGTTAAGTGAGGAGTAATCTGTGCGAAGAATAGCAGTGATTGGAGCGGGATACGTCGGCCTGGTCTCCGGCACCGGGCTGGCTGATTTCGGAAACGAAGTGACCTGTCTGGATATTGATCGTAAAAAAATCAAGACCCTGAACAAAGGGCAGCTCCCCATCTGGGAGCCGGGCCTGATTGAGATGGTTCGGAAGAACGTCCGGGCGGGACGGCTGCATTTCTCAGTGGACATTGAGGCGGGCATCCGGGACGCCGAAATTGTGTTTATTGCGGTCGGAACCCCCTCCGCGGATGACGGGCAGGCGGACCTGAGCCAGGTGTTTGCTGTGGCAGAAACCATCGGGAAAAACCTCGATGGGCACAAGTTTGTGGTGACCAAGAGCACGGTACCTGTGGGGACCGGAGCAGAAATTCGAAAGATTATCGCAAAGGTCGCACAGCCGGGCAGCAGTTTTGAGGTCGTCAGCAATCCCGAATTTCTCCGGGAGGGATCCGCGGTGTACGATTTCATGCACCCGGATCGGGTGGTTATCGGCTCCGAAACCGAACACGGACAACAGATCATACAGGAAATCTACCGTCCGTTGTACCTCATCGAAACGCCATTCATCTTTACCAATATTCCGACTGCCGAACTGATTAAATACGCCTCCAACGCCTTCCTGGCCACCAAAATCACCTTTATTAACGAGATGGCCAACTTATGTGATCACGTTGGTGCGGACGTCCATGTCGTCGCCAAAACCATGGGATTGGATGGGCGGATCTCCCCCAAATTTTTGCATCCCGGACCCGGGTTCGGAGGCTCCTGTTTTCCCAAAGATGTCCGGGCACTGCACGCCATCGGCGAAAAAATGGGTTACCAGGCGAAATTGATTCAGGCGGTCACCGAGGTGAACGAAGCCCAGAAATTACGCATGTTTGACAAGCTGCAAACCCTGCTGCCGGATCCGGAGGGAAAGACAGTCACGCTTCTGGGGTTGGCCTTCAAGCAGCGAACGGATGATGTACGGGAATCGCCGGCCCTTCCGATAATAAACAGATTGCAGGCGGTTAACGCGAAAATCAAGGCATTCGATCCGGTGGCAATAGCATCCATGAAAGAAATTCATCCGGAATTAGAGTATGTGGAAGACCTCTACGAAAGTGTGAAGGACTCCCACGCGGTAATGGTGCTTACGGAATGGAACGAATTCCGCGGAATCGATCTGGCCCGGGTCAAACAGTTGATGCAACAGCCGATACTGGTGGATTGCCGCAATTTATATGACCCCGACACCGTTCGGCAGATTGGATTTAAATACGCCTGTGTGGGGAGAGAAACGTATAGTGAGAAACTCTCATGATCGAAGGAGTGCAAACCAAAAAACTGCGTGTCATTCCGGACGAACGCGGCCGCTTGTTTGAGATATTGCGGCGGGATGACGAGATGTTTACCCAATTTGGCCAGGTCTATCTCACCACTAACTATCCGGGGGTGGTCAAAGCCTGGCACTATCACAAAGAGCAGCGGCACGACGCAGTCTGCTGCGTCTCCGGGATGATAAAGCTGGCCCTGTACGATGCCAGAGACAGGAGCCCGACCCACGGGGAAGTGAACGAATTTTACATCGGAGATCACAACATGATGATCGTGAGTATCCCCCCCTACGTCTATCACGGCTGGAAGGGGATTTCGGATACGGAATCTCTGGTGATGAGTGTTGTCAATCAACCGTATAATCATGAAGATCCCGATGAGTATCGACTGCCTTTCGATACGGACGAAATTCCCTACAACTGGGAGAGGGAGAATCGATGACCATAGCGGACCATACCTTTTTTGTAACCGGCGGATGCGGGTTCATCGGCAGCAACTTTATCCGTTATATTATGCAGCGCTATCCCGATGTGCAGGTGGTGAATCTGGATAAACTCACCTATGCCGGCAATCCGGCCAACCTGCGGGATATAGAGGATACGGCGACGTATCAGTTTATCCGGGGCGATATCTGCGATGCCGGAGTGGTGGGAGAGATTTTCGGTGAATTCAGGCCGGACATCCTAATTAATTTTGCCGCGGAGAGCCACGTCGACCGGTCTATCGGCAACCCCGATGATTTTATTCACACCGATATCTATGGTGCCTATCGACTGCTGGAAGCTGCCAGGGAGTTCGGTCTGGGGAAATTTATTCAGGTTTCCACCGATGAAGTCTATGGCAGTATCGAGCGCGGCAAGTTTTCAGAAGAGTCTCCACTGATGCCCAGCAATCCGTATGCCGCAAGCAAGGCGGGTGCCGATCGGCTGGCCTATGCCTATGCACAGACGTATGACGTGCCGGTGATTATTTCCAGGGCCTCCAATAACTTCGGACCGTACCAGTATCCTGAAAAGCTGATTCCGTTATTCGTGACCAATGCACTTCAGGAGGAACCACTCCCGCTGTACGGCGACGGGACAAATGTCCGTGACTGGCTGTATGTGGAAGATCATTGCGACGCCATTTGTTTCCTGATAGAGCACGGTGCAGAAGGGGAAGCCTACAACATCGCTGCCGGGAATGAAATGCAGAATATTGAGATCACCCGGATGATTTTATCAGTGCTTGACAAGGATGAATCGTTCATTCAATTTGTCACTGATCGGAAGGCCCACGACCGCAGGTATGCACTCGAGACCACCAAAATCAATGCGCTGGGATGGACTCCGATCCATCGAGGCACATCCGGATTTGAAACAGCGCTCCTGGAGACTATCCAATGGTACCGGGAAAATGACTCCTGGTGGAAGCCGTTAAAAAGCGGCGATTTTTTAGAATATTATAAACAACACTATCAACTGGAATTATCAAACCAGGAAGGTGAAGAGCAAGGTTGACAGCAATGAATCTTGAGCAACGAATTCAACAGCACGATATCACGGTGGGCATAGTGGGACTGGGATACGTCGGTTTGCCGCTGGCCGCCGATTTCGCGTCGTCCGGATTTCGGGTGGTGGGGATCGATATTGACGAATCGAAGGTCCGGCGGATTAACGCGGGACAGAATTACATCCAGGATGTCTCAGATTCTACCCTGAAAGGGCTGGTTGAGGCGGGTAAACTGGCTGCCACCACCGATTTCAATGTGATCGAAGAGATGGAAGCGGTGTCAATTTGTGTTCCCACGCCGCTGAATAAATTGAAGGATCCCGATGTCTCATTTATCCTGAAAGCGCTGGATTCAATAACGGAGTATCTGCATTCCGGAATCATCATTATCCTGGAGAGTACCACCTATCCCGGCACCACCAAAGAGCTGGTGCTGCCCAGGCTGGAGGAAAGCGGGCTGGAGGTCGGGGAAGACTTCTATCTGGTGTTCAGTCCGGAAAGAGTGGATCCCGGCAATCGGACCTACCACACAAAAAATACCCCCAAAGTTCTGGGGGGAATTACGCCGGAGTGCACCCGGATGGGGGCCTTACTCTATGAAGGGGTCATCGATACCATCGTACCGGTCTCGTCCACGGAAGCGGCCGAACTGGTGAAGTTGCTGGAGAACACCTTCCGATCTATTAATATCGGGCTGGTGAATGAGATGGCCATTATGGCGGAGAAACTGGGTGTGGATATCTGGGAGGTCATCGAGGCAGCCGATACCAAGCCGTTCGGGTTCATGAAGTTCTATCCGGGTCCCGGCTTAGGCGGACACTGCATTCCGATTGACCCTCATTATCTGGCCTGGAAAATGAAGACCCTGGATTATAAAGCCCGGTTCATCGAACTGGCAGGGGAAATCAATACCGAAATGCCCTACCATGTGGTCCATCTCACCATGGAAGGCCTCAACCGGCACCGGAAAAGCGTCAACGGTGCCAGGATTCTGGTGTTAGGGGCCGCCTACAAGAAGGATATCAATGATGTCCGGGAATCCCCGGCGCTGGATATCATCAATCTCCTGCGCCAGAAAGGGGCCGAGGTGGAGTATTACGATCCGTATATCCCCCGGATCAAGTTCGATGGTAAGGAGATGCAATCCATCGAGTACTCCGACGACCTCCTTTCCGGGTACGACTGCACCGTCATTGCCACCGACCATTCCACGTTCGATTACCAGGCTATTGTGGAGAATTCCCGGCTGGTCGTCGATACACGGAATGCTGTCAGTAAAACCGACGGAAAACTTCCTCAAAATGTGATCAAACTGGGAACCGGATATCTGGAAACCCCCCGGGAGGCGGTGAAGCTGGAAGTCTGATTCGATTCCCGGGGACGATTCCAATTGAATTTTGATCTGCGCAATTCTGAGAGTGCTATAGAAACCACGAATTACACAGCCTGCCCCGAGGCTTCGGGGAATGGTCACGAATTATGTTTACCCAAATTGAGCGATTTATTTCCATAAATCGCTCAATCGACAAAGAAAATGTACGTGTTCACCTCCCCGAAAACGGCGTCGGGACGTTCCGCACCCGTTCGGTGAAAACCTACATTTTCTCAGTCGGGGTTCTACCGAAGTATCCCTAAGGGATCCCAGTGGGGCACTCGTTTCGCTCAACTTAGGGTTTACTTAATTATGAGAGTGTTTAGAAAACAGTAAGTATCGACAAAATGTTGCGCCCGGCTTCCATGGAGTATAGACAGCACATATTTCCCGAATATTTTTCGGGATGCAGGAGCCAATTGTTCAGGTGTTCTTTGTCCCGTCGTCACGGGATCTCTTCGAGGCGTTTTCTAAATAGACTCTTATTGTACAAGACTTTACAAATACGTAATATAATTCAATATATCCTTGGGTATCCTCATTGAATAAGCACACAAGCTCTTTGCTTTACTATTTGGAACAACCTCAATTCTAACAGGAAGGGAATGAATTTTGCCATCCTCATTTTCCTTTGAAATTAATCTGGCCGTGATCGGTGCTGGTTACTGGGGAAAGAATCTGATCAGGAATTTTCACGAATTGGATGTTCTCAGCGGCATTGTGGAAGACAATTCCGAACGTCTCGAAACATTCCTGCAGCAATATCCCGGAACGGAGGGATTCGGATCCGTGGATGAGGTGCTGGAGCGGAATGACTATACTGCAGTGGGCATCGCCACCCCGGCGGAAACCCATTATGCCATTGCCAGAAAAGCCCTGCTGGCCGGGAAAGATATCTTTGTGGAAAAACCGCTGGCGCTGCGGGTGGACGAGGCGGAAGAACTGCACCGGCTGGCGTTGGAGAACGACCGTATTCTGATGGTCGGGCACCTGTTGTTATATCATCCGGCCATTGTGAAGATAAAGGAGATGATTGACGCCGGCGAGCTCGGCCGGATCTATCATGTCTATTCTCACCGGTTGAACCTGGGGAAAGTCCGGCAGGAAGAAAATATTCTCTGGAGTTTTGCTCCCCACGATATTTCTGTTCTGCTTCACCTGTTAAAGGCGATGCCGGAGAACGTCAGCTGCCAGGGCGGGATGTTCCTGCAGCCGAACATTCATGATGTCACCCTGACCACCCTGGAGTTTCCCGATAACCAGCTGGGGCATATTCATGTGTCCTGGCTGCATCCGTTCAAGGAGCACAGACTGGCCATCATCGGGAGTAAGAAAATGCTGGTGTTCGAGGATACCGCCTCGGAAGATAAACTCAAACTGTATGATCGGGGAATCGACTGGACGGAGGGGGAGCCGATTCCCCGGAAAAACGAGTGGGAGAGTATTTCCTATCCGGAGACAGAACCCCTGAAGTCGGAGTGTCAGCACTTTCTGGAGTGCGTCCGGTCGCGGAAGCAGCCGTTAACCGATGGGCGCAACGGCATCCAGGTGCTGCAAATTCTGGATGCCGCGCAGAACAGTCTGGTTTCCCGGGAAGCAGAGAGGGTGAAACCTCCCAGACATCCGGGAGTGCATGATACCGCGGTGATTGACGAAAACGTCACCATCGGGAAGGGGACCAAAATCTGGCATTTCAGTCATATTCTCGGCGATACCACCATCGGAGAGAACTGCACTCTGGGACAGAATGTCATGGTGGGGCCCAGGGTCCGGGTTGGGGATCATGTGAAAATCCAGAACAATGTCTCGGTATACGAGGGAGTGGAGCTGGAGGATTACGTGTTCTGCGGGCCATCCATGGTATTCACCAATATTATGAATCCCCGCTCCAAATATCCTCAGCGGGGATCGGAGTATTATATCAAAACCCTGGTGAAGGAAGGCGTTTCTATCGGTGCAAATGCCACCATTCTCTGCGGGATCACCCTGGGGAAGCATGCATTTATTGGTGCCGGCGCGGTGGTAACCAAAGATGTGCCTGACTATGCGCTTGTGGTTGGCAACCCGGGGCGAATTGCCGGCTGGATGTGTGAGTGCGGAACCCGGCTGGCATTTGATGGGGAGAAAGCCGTCTGCGAACGCTGCGGACGGAAATATGCACAGGTGAGCGACCGGGAAATTCACCGGCTCAAGGTGTCGACGTGAGAGCGGCCGGTGCGCGAAACACTGTATTGCATGCGACACGGATATCGGCCACTGGTGCACACAGATGACCACAGATAATCTAAAATAAAGTGATGAAGAAGTAGTGTCAGTCAAAGCCGTCAAAACAGCACAAAAAAGAGCATGATTTTTCTGATGCCGGAGTAGTCCGGGCGGATCATTTTGGGGAAGCTCTATGCGAATGGGGAAGGTAAGTCAGCAGACATGTTCATAAAGCATATCGACATTGAGAGACGGAAAAAATAGAAACGGAGAAGGAACCTGATGATGCAATTTCTTGATCTGGTAGCACAGTACAAGCACCTGAAGCCCGAGATGGATGCCGCTATTCAACGGGTGTTGGATTCCGGCTATTTTGTTATGGGCCCGGAGCTCCAGACTCTGGAAGAAGAAATGGCTGACTTTCTGGACATCGAATATGCCGTGGGGTGCGCTTCCGGAACGGATGCCCTCCAGATTGCGCTAATGGCGTATGATATCGGCCGGGGCGACGAAGTGATCACCACCGCGTTCACTTTTGTGGCCACGGTGGAGGTTGTCGCCCTGCTGGGTGCCACGCCGGTCTACGTCGATATCGATCCGGTGAGCTATACCATCGATCCGGCAGCCATCGAAGATGCCATCACTGAAAATACCCGGGCTATCATTCCCGTGCATCTCTATGGACAGTGCGCAGATATGGAGGAGATTCTGGAGATCGCCCGCCGGCATGACCTGGTGGTGATCGAAGACACGGCCCAGGCGATCGGAGCCACCCGTAACGGGGGATATGCCGGGACCTTCGGTGATGTCGGATGCATCAGTTTCTTTCCCAGCAAGAATTTGGGGGCGTACGGTGACGGAGGCATGATGGTCACCCATGAGGCGGAAGTGGCGGAGAGGCTCCGCATGATAACCAAGCACGGATCCCGGGTGAAGTATCAGCATGAAACATTGGGGGTGAACAGTCGTCTGGATGCACTGCAGGCAGCGGTTCTACGAGTCAAACTTCCGTATTTGAAACAGTGGAATGCCGGGAGAGCCGCTATTGCAGAGGAGTATAAACGCGAAATCATACCGGAGGAGATCACGCTCCCTGAAATTCTTCCCGGGAACACCCATGTCTTCCATCAATTTTCGATTCAGGTGCCGAATCGGGATGATGTACGGGATTATTTGCAGGAGCATGATATCCCGACTGCTATCCATTATCCCATTCCCCTGCATCACCAACCAGCCTTCCGGCAGGTCGGACAAACTGCGGGACTCCCGGTTTCCGAGGAGGTGGCCGCACATATTCTTTCCCTGCCTATTTATCCGGAGATGCCCGAAACCGACCGGCAAAGGGTGATTGATACGGTCAATGCTTACTTCGCTTAAGCATTTATTTATTTTCCCATTATTTCCTATATTTGGCTGGTGGCTACAGCAGATAAATGTATCACAAAAGCTGATGGTAATATGGTATGATTGATATCAAGGAGCTCCGTGAGGATCCGGACAAATTCCGGCAGGCAACCCGACACAAAAACGAGCAGGTGGATTTTGATGCAGTCCTCCGGCTGGACGAGCAGCGGCGCAACCTGTTGAACAAAGTGAATCAGATGAAGCACCATCGGAACGTGGTTTCGGAGGATATCGGCCAGAAGAAGAAAGCCGGAGAGGACGCCTCCGAACAGATTGCAGCCATGCGGGACGTGGCGGAAGAAATCCGTGAGTTCGACGCACAAATCGGTGACCTGGAGACTGAGCTGGACACCCTGCTGCTTCAAGTGCCTAATGTCCCGCACGAAACGGTACCGGTCGGAAAAGACGAATCCGCCAATGAAGTGGTGCGGGAATGGGGTGCGACACCGGAATTCGGATTTGCTCCCAGGAACCATCTTGAGCTGGGGGAGTCGCTGGAGCTGTTCGATCTCACCCGGGCGGCAAAAATCAGCGGGACAGGGTTTCCGTTATATACGGGACCGGGGGCAAAACTGGAGCGGGCGCTGATTGATTTTATGGTCGATTACCACGTCCGGCACCACGGGTATACCGAAGTGCTTCCGCCGCTGCTGGTGTCCCGGGATGCCATGCAGCATACCGGCCAGCTGCCGAAGCTGGAAGAAGACATGTACAATACGAAAAAGGATGACCTCTTTCTGATTCCCACCGGCGAAGTGCCGGTGACCAACATCCGTGCCGATGAGATTCTTCCGGAAGATGAGCTACCCCTGCGGTATGTGGCCTATACCCCCTGTTTTCGCAGAGAAGCCGGGAGCCATGGCCGGGAAACCCGCGGTTTTTTGCGAATGCATCAGTTTAATAAGGTGGAAATGGTGGAAATTGTCCGGCCCGAATCCTCATATGCCGTATTAGAAGAACTCACCGGTAATGCCGAAGCGATTTTGCAGGCGCTGGAAATTCCTTATCGGGTACTCAACCTGAGTACCGGAGACTTAAGCTTCGCCGCTGCCAAGTGTTACGATCTGGAAATCTGGGCTCCGGGTGAAGAGAAATGGCTGGAGGTATCCAGCTGCAGTAATTTTGAAGATTTTCAGGCGCGACGCGCGAATATCCGCTTTCGCCGCAGATCCACCAGAAACGTGGAATACGTGCATACGCTGAATGGATCGGGGGTGGCCACCGCCAGATTATTGGTGGCGCTGCTGGAAACCCATCAAACAGAAGAAGGGACCGTGACACTCCCTGAGGTATTGAAGCCATACCTCGGATCCACTATATTACAATAATGGCGCGAGAACAAGAATATCAACTGGTTGAAACCTGTCGGAGACTGAGCGGCCTGGGTATGATGCCTGCCAGCGACGGGAATTGCAGCGTTCGCGTGGATGAGCAGACGATGCTCATCACACCGACCGGGGTGCGGAAAGAACAGCTCAAGCCCCGGGATCTGGTCCGGGTCGATCTCAGCGGAGAAGGCGTGTCCCGCCGGGCCTCATCGGAGTGGCGGATGCATACGGCTATCTATCAGAGCCATCCCGATGTTCAGGCGGTGGTGCACGCTCACCCCGTCTATCTGACTGCCTGGGGGGTTCGAGGCGAATCGCCGGATGCCGGTCTGCTGTTCGAAACCGCTGAAACAGTGGGAGAGCTGGCAGTGATTTCTGCGGAAGAGCCCGGCACCGAGCAGTTTGCGCAAACGGTGGCAGAGAGTCTGAAAGGATCCGTGGTTGGGATTCTGGCCCGTCACGGCGCTCTATCCATAGGAGGCAGTCTGGAAGAAGCCCTGTTCCGCCTGGAGAGGGCCGAACACCTTGCCCGGGTTGCCCAACTCGTGAAGGAATAATTCCCAGGTGCATCCATTATGCGAAAGACGATTCGATCAACCTGGACCGTATTCTGGGTCGTCTTCTGGAGTTTCTTTTCTGCGGTGTTCGCCGTTCTCTTCGGCCTGATAGATCGGCGGGGTTATTTCACCCACTCCTGTGCCCGGTTCTGGGCCAGAACCATTTTATTCTTTTCCGGAGTTCGGGTAAATATCTCCGGATTGGAGCATTTATCCGGAACAGCCAACTATGTGTTTATCTCCAACCACGAAAGTGCGCTGGATATCCCTGTGTTAATCCGGAGTTTGCCATACCAGCTGCGCATCATGACCAAGCAGGAATTATTTCGCATTCCCCTGTTTGGCTGGGCACTGAGTCTGGGAGGATACATCAAAGTGGATCGCAGGAATACCGAACGCGCCATTGCCAGCCTGAACGAAGCAGCCCGGCGCATTCCCCGACAGCGGGTATCGGTGGTGGTGTTTCCCGAGGGAACGCGATCTCCCACCGGCCGGCTGAGACCATTTAAAAAAGGGGGATTCGCCTTTGCCCAGCAAACCGGGCTGCCTGTTGTGCCGGTCACTATTCTCGGCAGCCGGTATCTGACGCCGAAGAAGGCCTCGTTTATCATGCCTGGAGAAGTGGACGTTTTGGTCGATAAACCAATAGAAGTGGCTGAGTTCGAGGCGCAAGACCGGGAACACCTTGTCCGGATGACCCGGGAAATCATAACAAAAAATAAGCAGGCGAAAGAGCCGGTGTCCCCATGACGTCAACTGCATCAGCCGGGTTTCCAATTCCGCACGGGGGACGGGTTTGCGACATCCGGCCCACGGAAGCGGATTACCAGCGTTACTGGGAGGATCTCTCCTTTCCCAAAGAATTCACCACGCTTGCCGGATCGAAGATTACGGTACTGGAAGGCGGTATTTGCAACAAGAATGCCGGTCCGGATTTTTTGAATGCGATTATTCTCACGGAACAGGATGTGATCCGGGGGGCGGTTGAAATCCATCTGCGGCAGGACGGCTGGTGGATGCATGGTCATCAAAGCGATCAACGATATCGTGAGGTCGTATTGCACGTGGTCGGCACGCGCAGTGATTCCACAAAACCGTCACGGTTGAAGCACTACCCGGCGCATACCATCCTCCTCACCGGGGTCTCGAATCATCCGCCGGTCACACCCGGCTCGCGACGATGCAGGCAGGTCCATCCGGTTTCCCGGGCGGATTACCTTCTGCAGGAGGCCGGATGGAAGAGAATCCGGCAAAAGGCCGGGCGGTTCGGGAGACTGCGGGAAGAGTGCCCACCCCATACTCTCTGGTATAAGAAAATTCTTCGGTGCCTGGGCTACGGGCAGAATCATCGGCAGATGGAGCAGCTGTCAGACATGGTCCCCTTTTCTCTGGCCCGGGAAATTGCGGCACATCTTTCTGCGGAGCATCTCTTTGAGTTCCTCCTTGGCTTGCTGGGATATGATGAATATTACGAATGCCGGGCGCCCGTGTGGGAACGCATGGCATCGGATTTTGATCTCCGGGGCTTCCGGTACTACGATTGGCATCCGCTGTTGTCCCGGCCGATGAATCATCCGCTGTTCCGTCTGTATCTGTTCTTTGCTGGTTTCGAAACGTGGTATGCCCTCTCCCGGGAGGGGCACCGCAGCTTCACCGCCCGGGAATTCCTGAACCGGCTGCAGATGCGAAAGCCGGTACCCGCCACATATGCCGATCTCTTTCATCAGAAGACACTCTCCATCGGACGATCCCAGGCAGTAGAAGTGATTATCAACTGCCTGCTGCCTCTCTGGCTGACTGAGAATGAGGAAGCGTATCCGGCCCTCCGGAGCTGGGTGCAGGATCTCCCATGGATACCGCCGTATCAACGCATTGTCAGATTTATCCGGAACACCCGCTGGCGGGGCCGGTACCCGGGGCGTCGGATCCATCCGATTCGGCTGCAGGGATTCCTGTATCTTCAGAAGCACTGGTGCGAACAGGGGCGTTGTCATGCGTGCCCCATGATACCATCTCTGCCTGAGGGTGAACCGTCAAAAACGGGGACGGAAGGCAGGAATTTTTCTTCAGAAGGGATCTAAGTATTGCATTCCGGTAAATATCGACATATTATTGCAGGCAAGATAACCCGAATTATTATAAATACGACAAGAATAGCACACTGATATACACGGAAACATGGGATGACCACAGATGAAAAACAGAACCAGGCTCCCAACCCACCAGCCGGGCGATTGTGGGCCGGCATGGCAGGAGGAGCGTGGGATGCCTCAGGAGATCATTGGAGTCACCGTATCCCTGCTGGGGCACACCTCTCCATCTCTGGCCTTCATGCTTCCCCGGAGGCGGAGCGACCGCTCCACCGGGATGTGGCAGGGAGAGTTCCGTGTTCATCCCCGACGTATCGGGGCAGGCTTGTTGTTTCTGTGTTCATTCCCGTCAGGAGCCGGGCCTTCGACCGGCGTGTGCTATTTTTTTTCGAATTATTCAGGATAAAACAATCTGCCCCGACGGGTCGGGGCGAAACCAGGAGACACCCGGCGGAGCCTCTGTTTTTTCAGATTCAGAGGTAGTGCCGGGGTTCATGTATCTCGCGAACCGAATAAAAGCGCAGGGGAGAACGGCTTATGGGTAGTAAATTCTCCAGGTATATTCTGACCGTTGTAATCAGTAGCGTCCTTCTGGGGTGCACAGCCACCAGATTCAACCTGAATACGGGACAGGAAAGTACACAGAAGCAACATGAACAGGTGGATAGTCTGATGGCTGCCAAAGCGGAGGGAGCAGTCGACTCGATACAGTCCCAACCGGGCGAAGAGGACTTGTTAAATCAGGCAAAGATACAATATTCCAATGCCCTGATTTCAGTATATGACAATGATACCACCGGTGCCCGGTACCATTTCGAAGCGGCGCTGGAGCATCTCCGGCAGCTGCAGGAGTACGAAAATCTTGAGCCCTGGACTGAAGATGAATCGATTCTGTTCACTCAAAAGATTACCGAAGATTATGTGCATTACGTCGAGAACAAAGAAGAAGACGATGGGTACAAACCCGCCTCTCTCCAGGAACAGATCTCCCTCCTGGAGCCCATTGAAGAGATAGAGTGGGAAAACGGGCAGTTCAAGGTGCTCGATGACCGGGAAGGGCACATCCCCATCATCCTCAACGCGCAGGTGGAGCGGATCATCCGTTTTCTCCAGACCCGTCGGCGGGACGAGTTTCAAACGTACCTGAACCGCATGAATCGGTTTGAAGATCTCTTTAGAGAGATTCTGGCCCAGTATAATCTGCCGCCGGAGTTGTTTTATCTGGCACTCATCGAAAGCGGCTTGAATCCTCGGGCGTATTCCTATGCCTACGCCGCCGGCCCCTGGCAATTCATTTCCAGCACCGGCAAGAAATTCGGATTGGAACGCACCTATTGGGTTGATGAACGATATGATCCGGTCAAATCCACCCATGCCGCCGCAAAGTTCCTCGCCAAACTATACCACGAATTTGACGATTGGTATCTGGCAATGGCAGCCTATAACAGCGGGGAACGCAGAATCTGGCGGGCCATTCGGCGTGAGAACACCCGGGATTTCTGGAATCTGCGGACGCTGCCCCGGCAGACCCGGAATTATGTGCCCACCGTCCTGGCGGCCACCATCATTGCCAACCACCCGGAAGAGTATGGATTTACCATTGATCCCGAGCCAAAATGGCTCGCCGATACCGTACAGGTGGGGAAAGGATTCGAGCTGAATAATATTGCCGACGCCATGTCCATACCGGTTGGCGTTATCAAAGAATTGAATCCGGAATTACGCCGATACACCACTCCGACCAATGTGGATTCGTATGTGCTCAGATTACCGGCGGGCACCCGGGAACAATTCCTGGCAGTGCAGGAGGAAATTCCGGAAGCCGGTGAACTGGAATATGTCAGGCATCGGGTCCAGTGGGGGCAGACCCTCTCCTACATTGCAAACAGATACGGTGTTTCTGTTGGGACCATCACCAGCGTGAACAATATCCGGAACAGTCACTGGATTAACGTGGGAGATGTGCTGACCATTCCGCTGTCACCATCGTATAGCCGGAATACGGCGAGCGCATCCCGGTCCGCCCAGCCCATTCCTCAGAACGTGGCGGGGCATAAGAAACTCGTGTACATCGTAAAACGCGGCGATACCCTCGGAGAAATCGCTGAGATGTATAATACGCGGGCCCAGAGCATTCGGAACTGGAACGGGTTATATTACGGACAGTATATCTATCCCGGAGATCGACTGAATATCTGGGTACCGGAAGACAGCCAGTTTGCCGGGGCGCAGGAGAATGCGCAGGCTGAGGGAACACCGGTGGCAAGCGCCCAGACCTCCCAGGGCGGCGACTACCAGATCTATGTGGTACAGAGCCGCGACACTCTCTGGGATATCGCCAGACGGTATGATGTTGAGCTCAGTTCTCTCAGACAGTGGAATCCGGAAGTCGCCAGCGGAAATATTAAACCGGGTGATCGCATCCGGATTATGGTGAATTAGGGCCCATGGCGAAACGTCCCTCCGATGTCGTAGTCGGGGTCATCTTAGTGATCCTGGTGCTCTTTCTGGTATGGACGGCGTTCAGCTTTTTCCGTCCCCCGGCGGATCAACGGTTCATCACCGGTGAAGGGGATGTGGCGGTGATTTCGATGAAAGGGATGATCACGGATGCCCAGCCGTTCCTGGAGCGATTGGATCGCTACCTGGAGAGAAAGGAGGTGCAAGCCATTGTCATCAGGGTGGAAAGCCCCGGAGGCGTTGTGGCCGCTTCCCAGGAAATGTATGAAGGCGTGAAGCGGGCCCGGGCAACCGAAAAGCCGATTGTGGTGTCCATGGGATCTCTGGCCGCGTCGGGGGCCTATTATCTGGCGCTGGGGGCTGATTCCATTCTGGCAAATCCCGGCACCCTCACCGGAAGCATCGGCGTGCTCATGGATTTTCCCCAGACGACAAAGTTGTTGAAGACCCTGGGGATCGAGTTTCACAGCGTAACCAGCGGTCCCCTCAAAAATGCCGGTGCCCCATACTCCGAATGGGACGAAGAAACCCGGCAGTATTTTTCGTCCATCGTGATGAATACGTATGAACAGTTCATTACTGCAGTCGCCGAAGAACGGCATCTGGATATTGATTCGGTGCGAACACTGGCAGACGGCAGAGTCTACACCGGAGCCCAGGCAATGGAGCATGGCCTGATTGATCAACTGGGAGACCTGCATCAGGCTATTCAGGTGGCCGCGGAGATGGCCGGAATCGCCGGAGAGCCAACCATTGTCAGATCCCGGGAACGGCGGCTTCGTCTCTGGGATGTGTTGTTTGGTGATCTGGAACAACTGAAGGATCGATTGTACCAGGTTCCTATTTTAGAGTATCGGTATCCATAATCAACTGAACGGGAGACAACAGTGACAAAGTCTGATATGGTCGACATTATCTCGGAAGCAACCGGATTGACCAAGGTTGAAACGGAAGCCGTGGTCACGGGATTTTTGAATAAGCTGAAAGAGTCCCTGAAACAGGGTGAGCGGGTGGAATTCCGGGGGTTCGGGAGTTTCAGCGTCAAGAAGCGGAAGCCGAAAAAAGCCAGGAACCCCGGTACCGGCGAAATGGTATATCTCCCCGAACGCCTGGTGCCGGTGTTTAAGGCGTCCAAGGTATTAAAAGACGAGATTAACGGAACGTTGAGCTAGCATATGCATATACAAAACCACCATAATCGTTAATAAGAAAGGAGGGACTTAGTATGCCCAGTGGCAAGAAAAGAAAACGGCGAAAAATTAACACCCACAAACGGAAAAAGCGGTTACGTAAAAACCGTCATAAGAAGAAAAACAAGTAATTATGGCGTCTCATCCGGAAGGTGATTTTCTGCTGCAGGGGATCACCTTTTTTCTTTCAAGACCCTATCTCTGTATCCCAGGTTTGCCCAGTCATAATACTTTTTGAGAGTGTTTAGAAAATATGGTTCTGATCCAAGATGCTGAACCTGACTTATGTTTATTATGTGAGAGTGTTTAGAAAACATGAGTCTGATACATGTTGGTGTACGTGGCTTCTGTTTAGTATGGAGAGAAGATATACGCACAATGTATGACGCTATTTGGATGGATATATTGTAAATTTCTTTGTCCCAGGGGGATCTCTTTGCCAAAGGCATCCCTTCGGGGCGAGGCGTTCTTTGTCCCGAAGGTCCATGGGAGTCCCCCAACGGGATCCCTCCTGGGACTTCGGAGGATCACGTTGGGGCGGCCTCTGAGCCTGAGGCTCTCCTTCGGAGCGAATTTTGTCCCGTCGTCACGGGATCTCTTTGAGGCGTTTTCTAAATAGACTCATTCTTTTTGTATCCGGCAGGCAAGGATGCAAATGTGTTGCTTTTTCGCCATCAGTGTTAAATATTTCCTGTGTGAATAATCCGGCGGAAAGCAAAGTATTACTCTCATGAGAATTTGTTGTCGGAAACCCGACCCGGCGATAGTGAGGTCCTTGTACGACTGAACCCCAGGGGCGAAATGTCAAAACCGAAGAGATAGTACTCCTGTGCTAGATCGACACATTTATTCCGTTACCGAGATCAATGCCCGGATCAAGCAGCTGCTTGACACCAATTTCACCGGCCTCTGGCTGGAGGGGGAGATATCCAATTTTACGCACCACTCCTCCGGCCACATGTATTTTTCATTAAAAGATGAAAATTCAGAGATCCGTGCCGTGATGTGGCGCGGCTTGAACCAGTCCCTGCGCTTCCGACCCGAGGATGGGATGAAGGTAGTGGTGCAGGGGGATGTTACGGTGTATCCTCCCCGGGGGCAGTATCAGATCATTGTCAATCAACTGCATCCTGCGGGGGTGGGTGAACTGCAGGTTGCGTTCGAGCAGCTGAAAGAGCGGTTACGGCAGGAAGGCTTATTCGAGGAGAGCCGGAAACGCCCCCTGCCGCCCTATCCGGTGGGGATCGGAGTGGTCACCTCCGCCACCGGTGCCGCCTTTCGCGATATTGTCAACGTCTTATCCAGGCGGGCGCCCTATGTGCGTATCATTCTGGCACCTGCCCGGGTCCAGGGCGACGGAGCCGCCGGGGAGATTGTCCGGGGGATCGAGATGCTGAACAGCCTGGGGGAAATCGATGTGATTATCATCGGCAGAGGGGGCGGATCGCTGGAAGATCTGTGGCCGTTCAACGAGGAAATTGTAGCCCGGGCCGTGGTTGCCTCCCGGCTCCCTGTCGTTTCGGCGGTCGGGCACGAGGTCGATTACAGCATCAGCGATTTCTGCGCAGATTACCGGGCGCCGACACCCTCTGCAGCGGCGGAAATCGTAGCCAGAGATACGACAGAACTGACTGCGGAACTCCGGGGAATTCGCAGCTATCTTGAGACTCGCCTGACGGAGAAGCTGGACCGGCTGCGTTCCCGGCTTGAACGTCTCCGGAATCATTACGTTTTCAGACTTCCCGGGCAACGCCTGCAGACAATTGCCCAGCGAGTCGATGAACTCACGTCGGTTCTGCAAACTCGCATGGGACAGATACTCCGGCAGCGCAAGCAGTCGCTCGGGCACTCGCAACAGCAGCTGCATCTTCTTCATCCGGAACAGGTGCTGCGGCGAGGCTACAGCATCACCAGAAGCCAGGACGGGGAGGTTATCAAAAATGCCGCCGATCTCCGGCCGGAGGAGACAGTGAACACTCAATTCTACCGGGGATCCATCCGGAGTCAGGTAACAGAGATCGAGGAGAACCATGACTGACAAGAAAAACCAGTCTGAGAAGAACACAGCGGTTGAACAGACGGAATTCGACCTGGAATCACTCACCCTGGAGAAAGCGCTCGCCAGGCTTGAGGAGATTGTGGCTCTCATGGATTCCGATTCTATCGAGCTGGAGCGCTCCATAGAGTTATTCCAGGAAGGGATGCGGTTGACACAGTACTGCCAGGACCAGATATCCGAAGCAGAGCAGCAGGTGATGAAAGTGGTGGAAGACAGCAAGGGGAACATAACCCTGGAAGGTTTCGAACATGAGCAAGACTGACCGGAAGATCTTTGGTATCACCGGGAATCCTTCCAAGGAAAAAGTTTGGGAATTGCTGCCCAAGCTGCTCACCTGGTTCTCGGAGCACCAGCAGGTGGTCTATCTCGCCCGGGATCTGGATCAGGGCATTCAGGACGGAATGGCGCAGATCTATGCCTACCCCATCGAACAGGTGGTGAAGGAGGTGGATCTGCTGCTGGCCCTGGGCGGAGATGGAACAATCCTCCATACCGCCCGGCTGGTGGGTGCGCACGGAACCCCTATTCTGGGTATCCGGTTGGGAGGACTGGGTTTTCTGGCGGAAGTCTACCTGGATGAGATCTACGATCGGTTGCATCGACTGGTGGAGGGGAAATATACTGTTGAACGCCGCATGACCATTGCCGCGGACGTGACCGAACAAGGGGACCTGGGACATTATGTTGCCTTGAATGACTTCGTCTTCAACCGGACGCATCCGCTCCGGATGCTTGCTTTTCGAGTGTGCGTCAACGGCGGGTATCTCAATACCTACTCGGCAGATGGCCTGATCATCTGCAGCCCGACCGGGTCCACCGCGTATTCGCTGTCCGCCCAGGGGCCGATTATCGTTCCCGGTCTGGACGCGATGGTCATCAATCCTATCAATCCGCATTCGCTGGCTGCGCGACCGGTGGTGGTGCCGGCGGATTCAAACATCGTTGTCGGATTCGAGTGCGATGAGAAAGATCTGTTGATGTCAGTGGACGGCCAAATTGAAGTGAGTCTGACTAACCAGTCCGTTATTCAAGTGACCGTCGGCGACTATCCCATTAACCTGGTGGTCTGGGAGGAGCGCACGTTTTTTGATGTATTGCGCAGAAAAATGCAGTGGGGGAGCGATCCCCGGAACAACGTCTGATAACATTTTTTTATGAATGGGACCTGAAAGATAGCACGCAAAGGTCGCAGAGAGGTAAGCGCTGAGGCCGCAGAGAGGAATGAGAGTACAGACCAAATGGATATCATTATGGAAGGAAAGCCTTAGTCGGGTTATCAATTTCGTTGACATCTTTGCGTTCTCTGCGATCTTCTTTGCGGACTCTGCGTGAAATAGAGAATAGTGCGGGTTTTCTTGCTTCCGCAATCATCAATCTTCCTTCTTATTCCCCTGAGTTTGTCAGAACAGGCGGGCATGTTCCTTATAGGCGCACCGGTCCATGACCACCCGAACGCCTGCATCACGCGCCTTTTGTGCAGCCGCTTCGTGTATAACCCCTTCCTGCAGCCAAAGATTTTTGACCTGATTTCGAATGACTTCTTCCACAATCTCGGGGACATACTTCGGATTCCTGAAGACCTCCACCGTTTCAAACGGATCCGAAACGGCAGATAAATTCGGGTAACTCTTCTCGCCGAAGACTGCCTGGTAGTTGGGATTGATCGGGATGATGTGGTATCCTTTGGACTTCAAATAGGCGGCGACCCGACGACTTGGTCGGTGCGGCTTACGAGAGAGTCCCACCACGGCAAATGTTCTGGTGGTCTTCAAAATTCGTTCGATATCTTCTTCGCGAGCAAAGTCTGTCATACTGAATATCTATTCCGTGCTTGTAGTGTTCATGATTCACCCGGACTTCAATCAAGTGTAAATTAATTCTACCCTTTTATCAATGTCTACCGTTAAAATATTTGATATTACTTGACAAGCGGCGGGGGTAAAAGTATTTTTGTGCTTCATAAGCAAAAAGGATGACCAGACGATATCAGACTGCGATAACAGAAGATGTATGTTGAATTTCTTACAATTTTTGCTTTTATCATCCTCGGGATACTTTTCATAGTTCTGCTTCTGTATCTGGCGAAACTGATCAGGCCGAATAAGCCGCAGGCCCAGAAGTATGAAACCTATGAGTGCGGGGAGGAAATTGAAGGGCCTTCCTGGATCCAGTTCAATATCCGATTTTATGTGGTGGCATTGGTGTTTATTATCTTTGAGGTGGAGATTATCTTCCTGTTCCCGTGGGCGGTGGTTTTCCGGAGCCTGGGTTTGTTTGCCTTGATAGAAATGCTGGTTTTTATCGGAATTCTGCTGGTCGGGTTGGCGTACGTCTGGAGACGAGGCGATCTGGAATGGGTGCGGCTGACGCTGCCTTACGGCGTCGGACGGTATGCGAGACAGGCGATGAGTCTGGTAGAGGATGAATAGGGGGCAATGAATGGGGCTGCTGGAACACAAATTCAACGATAACATCATTGTGGGGCAGGTAGATAATTTGCTGAATTGGGCCCGGAGTAATTCTCCCTGGTATTTTCAATTCGGGCTGGCCTGTTGTGCCATTGAGATGATGTCGACTGCTGCCGCCCGGTATGATTTTGATCGGTTCGGCGCGATGCCGCGTTCGTCTCCCCGGCAGGCGGATGTCATGATTGTTGCCGGAACCGTGACCATGAAAATGGGGCTCCGGGTGCGGCGTCTCTGGGAACAGATGGCCGATCCCAAATATGTGATTTCCATGGGCAGCTGTGCGACCTCAGGCGGTCCTTACTGGCAGCATGGGTACCATGTGTTAAAGGGCGTCGATCTGGTGGTTCCGGTGGATGTCTATGTTCCGGGATGCCCGCCGCGGCCGGAAGCGTTGCTGGAAGGTTTGATGAAGCTGCAGGAGAAAATCAAAAAAGAAAAAACGTTTGCAAAACTCGAAGAGTAGATGACACGAGCGGATATTTATACCCGGCTGGCGGACCAATTCGGTGACAGCGTGGAATTTCATGATGAGCCTTTCGAGCAATATATCAGTATACAACCCAGCAAATGGTATGCAATTGCCGCTTTCCTGAAAGATGATCCTGACCTCGCCTTTGATTCCCTGATGTGCATCGCCGGAGTCGATCGTGGCCCCAAAGAAGATCGCATGGAAGTGGTATACGAACTGTTCTCCATGACCCACCGGCATAAGATTACCATAAAAATTGGTGGACCGCGGGAGGACTTTCACGTCCCCTCGGTGGAATCCGTGTGGCGCCTGGCCGACTGGCATGAACGGGAGGCCTATGATATGTTCGGGATTGTTTTTGACGGCCACCGGCGATTGAAACGGCTGCTGCTGCCGGAAGATTGGGAGGGATTTCCGCTGCGTAAAGACTATCAGGTCCAGGAATACTATCACGGTATCCGTGTTCCGAAAATTAAACCAAAGAAATTGACTCCGTAAAGATATGCGCGACCTGCGTACCGAAGAGATGACCCTCAACATGGGACCGCAGCACCCGAGCACCCACGGGGTCCTCCGGTTAAAGCTGCGAACTGACGGCGAAGTCGTGACCAGCGTGGAGCCGGTGCTGGGCTATCTGCATCGCTGCTTTGAAAAGCACGCGGAGAACCTGGAGTACCCGGGGGTGATTCCGTTTGTGGACCGGTGTGATTACCTGGCATCCATGAATAATGATCACGGGTATGCCATGGCGGTGGAGAAATTCCTGGATATTGAGGTGCCGGAGCGGGTGGAATACATCCGGGTCATCTTTGCCGAACTCCAGCGAATTGCCAGCCACCTGGTGGCTTTTGGGACGTTCGGGCTGGATGTGGGGGCGTTTACCCCTTTTCTGTACGCATTCCGGGAACGGGAAATGATTCTGGATCTGTTCGAAATGACCTGTGGGGCCCGGCTGCTTTACAATTACATCTGGGTCGGCGGATTATCCCATGATATTCCGCCCGGCTTTGTGGAGAAAGCCTATCAGTTCCTGAACCATTTTGAACCGAAGATAAAAGAATACAATGATTTGTTGACCGACAATAAGATTTTCATCGAGCGCACCGCTGATGTGGGGGTATTACCGGAAGAGGTGGCGGTCAGTTACGGAGTGACCGGTCCGCAGCTGCGTGCGTCCGGTGTGGACTGGGATTTGCGGCGTGATGAGCCGTACAGCATCTACGATCAATTTGACTGGACTGTCGCAGTGGGAGTGAACTCGTATGGAGAGCTGGGTGACTGCTGGAATCGGTATTATGTGAAAATTCTTGAAATGCAGGAGAGCGCGAAGATTGTCCGTCAGGCGCTGGATAATTTGCCGGTGGAGGGAGATGTCCATGAGGCAATTCCCAAGAAAATCCGGCCGCCGGAAGGTGCCCTCTATTTCCGCAGTGAGAATCCCCGGGGGGAACTGGGGTTTTATATTGTCAGCGATGGGGGCACCAGCCCCTTCCGGGTAAAAATGCGCTCACCGGCGCTCTCGAATCTCGGGGTGATCGATGAAATAGGGAGCGGCTGGCTGGTGGCGGATGTGGTGGCCATCCTCGGCAGTCTGGATATTGTCCTCGGAGAGATTGACAGGTAGCATTATGCAGGGATTAATGCAGTTTTTTCAGAACATCGGGCTGGCGAATCAGTTCTGGGCAACGGTGCTTTCGACCATCATTTATGCCTCGGCCGTCTTCGGATTTCTTGCATTGTTTGCTCTGGTGGCCGTGTATCTGGAACGGAAAGTATCCGGACACATGCAGGACAGGCTCGGCCCGATGCGGGTGGGCTGGCACGGCTTTTTACAAACGGTTGCGGATACCATCAAACTCCTGGCAAAAGAAGATATCATCCCCCGGAATGCCGACAGGCTGCTGTTCATGCTGGCGCCGGTGGTCCTCTTTGTAGGGACGTATCTGGTGTTTGCCGCCCTGCCGTTTGGCCCCGGCATTATCGGTGCCGACCTGAACATCGGATTGTTTTACATCATCGCCGTCTCTTCCCTGGTGGTCATCGGCATTATTATGGCGGGATATTCTTCCAATAATAAGTGGTCGCTCTACGGCGGCATGCGTTCGGCTGCCCAGATCGTGAGCTATGAAATCCCGGTGGGCTTATCCTTATTGATCGGGGTGATGTTGACGGAAACCCTCAATCTGGGAGCCATGGTGCAGGCGCAGGAAACCGGGCTCGGTGGTCTCGGCGGCATCCTGGGATGGAATTTTGTCCAGAATCCGTTCGCGTTTATTGCCTTTTTTGTCTACGTGGTCGCCGGGACCGCGGAAGCCAACCGAACCCCGTTTGATCTGCCGGAAGCGGAATCGGAATTGGTGGCCGGCGCGTTTACGGAATATTCGGGTATGCGATGGGCCTTCTTTTTCCTGGCGGAATATGCCAACATGTGGATTGTCGCTGTGCTCGGCGCGGTGGTATTCCTGGGCGGATGGAATTCTCCCGTCCCGGGAGATATCTATGTCCCGGGGATTGTCTGGCTTTTCCTCAAGGCCTTCGGGATTGTGTTCGTGCAGATATGGGCCAGGTGGACGTTCCCCCGGATCCGGGTGGATCAACTCATGACCACCTGCTGGAAATACCTTACTCCAATTGCCTTTTTTAATCTTATCGGGGTGGGATTTTGGTTAATATTGATTTAACCTCGATTATTCATAACACGGAGATGATTCGCACACAGATGACACATAAAAAACAGTAAAGAGGAAA
>CAYPST010000001.1:0-18127 GCA_964413425.1 uncultured bacterium | reverse complement strand
AAGAGTGATGAATCTATGAGAACAAACCGAGGATCAGGGGAGCACACAGAGACGCCTCCACTCTCGGAGAGGGTGTGGTGGAGGGCCTCTTGCCTCATTGCTCTTAACTCTTTTTCTGTGGGCATCCCCGACGAATCGGGACGGGCTGTTTTTTCTGTGTAAATCCCCGGTGTACCGGGACCAGCTGTGTGCTATTGTCTGAGATTAACCCAGAGATGAAACCATGAGTAGTGTCCTACAATATTTTAAGAATATAAGAGACGCGGTGACCACCACCGGGATCGGACTTGGTGTCACGTTTCGTCACCTGTTTACCCGGTCCGTCACTCTCCAGTATCCCACAGAACGGTGGGAGCTCCCGGAGCGGTCGCGCATGCGGCTGTATATGGATTGGGACGATTGTATCGGGTGTTTCAAATGTGCGCGGGCCTGTCCGGTGGATTGTATTCATATTACGACCACCAAAGTCCCCAGGGATTTTGATTTGGGCGAAACCTCCAACGGGACGCCGAAGCGTCTGCTGGTGGAGCAGTTCGATATTGACATGTCGGAATGTATGTACTGCGCCCTCTGCGTGTATCCCTGCCCGGAGGATTGTATTTATATGGTGGGAGAATATGAGTTCTCTGTGTATGACAGAGATGATCTTATCTATGATTTTGCCCCGGTCCCCGACGGACTGAAACAGGAGGCATACGCGGCTATCGAAGAGGAAAAGAAAGCGAAAGCCGCGGCGCGGGAACAGAAGAAGGAAGCGGCATCGAAGCGGAAAGCATCCGAATCAGAGCAAAAAGGTTCCGAAGGAGCATAAGTTCGACTGTGATGATTGGTGAAATCATTTTCTATTTGTTCGTGGCGATTACCGTCGGGTCCGCCTGTGTGGTCGTCTTCAGCAGAAAACTCACCTATGCGGTGTTCGCCCTGTTGGGTACTTTTTTTGGGGTGGCCGGATTATATGTTTTTCTGGAAGCTGATTTTCTGGCCGCCGTGCAGTTATTAATCTATGTGGGGGGCGTTCTGGTGCTGCTGTTGTTTGGAGTGATGCTGACAGGCCGAATCGTGGACGTGCGCATTTCGCATGGCTCCGCCAATCGGATTGTGGGGGGAGTGGCTGCGCTCTGTATCGCAGGAATTTTAGGGGTTGTGGTGTTTACAACAGCCTGGAATACTGTCGGCTCCCGGACGATTTCAGATACCGTTGCCACCATCGGAAACTTATTCATGACCAAATGGCTGTTACCCTTCGAAGTGGCGTCCGTATTGCTGCTGGCGGCTTTGATTGGGGCGGCAATGCTGGCCCGCCGGCCGGAAGGTGAATAACGACAACATGAACCAGCTGGAAGTCTACCTTGTGGTGAGTGCGATTCTGTTTTCGCTGGGATTGTTCGCAGTCATCACCCGCCGAAATGCTATTGCAGTTTTAATGGGGGTGGAACTCATCTTAAATGCTGCGAACATCAATTTCGTTGCCTTTACCAAATTCAGCTCCCTGACGCTTGACGGCCATATTTTCGCCATTTTTGTGATTATTGCCGCCGCCGCGGAAGCCGCTGTGGCACTTGCTATTGTCCTGAATATTTATAATAACTTTAAGACCATCAATATCGATGAAGCGGCATCGCTCCGGGGATAGGTAACTAAAGACTCGCTATGATTGTGTACGCATATTTCATCCTGCTTCTTCCGCTGCTGGCATTTGGGATCCAGATGTTTTTCGGGAAACGCCTGCCTCGCCAGGGCGATTTCGTTAGCATCGGGGCCGTCCTCCTGACCCTTGCGCTGAGCATTTCACTGTTTGCATTGATTCTGGTACTGAATAATCCGGAATTTCACCTGGAACATCAGTTCGATTGGATCACCCTGGGCGACTTCCGGGTGCAATTGGGTGTGTATCTGGATAGCGTCTCGGTGATCATGCTTTTTGTGGTGGCGATGATCAGTTCACTGGTGCATGTCTACTCCGTGAGTTATATGGAAGGCGATCCCGGATATGCGCGTTATTTCGGCTACCTGTCATTGTTCACGTTCTCCATGAACGGGATCGTACTGAGCGCAAACTTTTTCTCCATCTTTATTTTCTGGGAGCTGGTCGGATTGAGTTCCTATCTGTTGATTGGATTCTGGTACAACAAGGACGCTGCGGCGGATGCCGGGAAAAAAGCGTTCATTGTCAACAGAATCGGCGACCTGGGAATGCTGATCGGCATTATGCTGCTGTGGTCGGTGGTAGAGTCGTTTGATTTTCGGACCATATTTGATGCGTTAGCAGGCGGAGCGCTCGAGGGGGCCAAACTGACCGTGGCCGGCCTGCTCATTTTTTGCGGCGCCATCGGCAAATCGGCGCAATTTCCCCTGCATGTCTGGCTGCCGGATGCCATGGAGGGTCCGACGCCGGTGAGCGCCCTTATCCATGCGGCTACTATGGTGGCAGCCGGTGTCTATCTCTCGATCCGGGTATTCCCGATGCTGACGGTGGATGCTCAGTTGGTTATGGCGTATGTCGGCGGATTCACCGCACTGTTTGCCGCCACTATAGCGATCACCCAAAATGATATCAAACGGGTGCTCGCCTATTCCACCGTATCGCAGCTGGGGTATATGATAATGGCTGTGGGGGTGGGACACTACGTGGCCGGGTTTTTCCATCTGGTGACCCATGCGTCTTTCAAGGCACTCCTGTTTCTGGCTGCCGGGAGTGTCATTCATGCATTGCATCACGGGCTGGAGAAAACGGGCGATCATGAGACGGATCCACAGGATATGCGAAATATGGGAGGCTTACGGCACAAAATGCCCGCCACCTACATCACATTCATCATTGCCACTCTCGCCATTTCAGGTATCCCCTTTACCAGTGGCTTCATGAGCAAAGACGCCATTTTATCAGGGACGCTGGCGTATGCCATGGCTCATCCCAACCACGTCTTGTTACCGGTATTCGGGTTCGGGGCAGCGATTCTCACGGCATTTTATATGTTCCGGCAGGTTTTTATGACCTTCCACGGGGAGCCTGTTTCTTCTGAGGTTCATCAGCATATTGAAGAATCACCCCAGGTGATGGTGGCCCCCATGGGGATTTTAGCGGCATTGAGCACATTTATCTTTTATGCCTTACCATCAGTCAATCCCTTCACGACTCACGGATGGTTTGAACAATTGATCCACACGCCCGCCACTGTAGCAGGTCAGGCCACAGCAGCAGTTGCTGAGGAGTTCGACCAGTTCCTGCACCTCTCGCACCAGCCGGCCGTGGTGATCTCTCTGGGAGTCGCCTTCCTTGGAATTATTCTGGCATACCTGTTCTACCTGTGGAAAGTGCTGGATGCGCGCGTCTGGGCCGAACGATTCTCTTCGCTCTATAAATTGAGTTATCATAAATACTATATCGATGAATTCTATGACAGGTATCTTGTCCAGCCCTTACTCCGCTTTTCGAAGTGGCTGGCGGTATTTGATATGGCCTGGTTCGATAAGAAGGTCATCGATGGATTTGCTGTCGGAACCCGGGCCATATCCAGGATTTCGCGATGGATTGATGACAATATCGTCGATGGAACACTGGTGAACGGGATTGGGAAATTGGTGATATTCGGCGGGACGGTACTCCGGTTGTTCCAAACCGGGCGCCTGCAGAATTATCTCGTGATGATGCTGTTCGGAATTATACTCATTTTCGCGTTTGTCGTGTTTTAAATATTAGAGACTACTATAGAAACCACGAATTAACACAAATTATCACAAATTGATTGAAAAAATAAATAATTTATTCATTAATTAATATGAAAATTATTATGATAAATGTTTAGAATTTTAATACTATAAATGTAGAATACGTTACCTCTACTTTTTAAAATGAACTCATATTTGGAAGGAATAGAGGAGATCGAATAACAGATGCAGCAATTTTATCTTACACTCGTCACTTTTCTGCCGATAATTGGGGCGCTGGGTATTCTGTTGGTGCCGAAAGATCGGAGTGAAGTTGCCAGAATGCTTGCCGCGGTGGCCACCGGAATTCAGCTGTGGATTGCCTTGATGATTCTGTTTGCATTTGATCCGAATGCCACGTCAATGCAATTCGTGGAAAAGTACGCCTGGATAGATACCTTCAATATTGAGTATCATCTTGGAATCGACGGGCTTTCCATGCCCATGGTATTGTTGACGGCCTTGCTGAGTTTCATCGGGGTTTTTGCCTCCTGGAACACGAAAAAAGCCGCCAGAGGCTACTTTGCCCTGTTTCTGCTTTTGGACACCGGCATGATGGGGGTTTTCGTGTCGCTGGATTTCTTTCTGTTCTATCTCTTCTGGGAGGTCATGCTCCTGCCGATGTATTTTCTTATCGGGATGTGGGGTGGGCCCCAGCGTGAATATGCTGCCATCAAATTTTTCCTCTATACCTTTGCCGGGAGTATCCTGATGCTGCTGGCGATGCTGGCCCTCTATTTTACCCAGGAGCCGCATACCTTTAATATGCTTACCTTGATGCAAAGCACCTATGGCAGAACGTTCCAGATTGTGGTCTTTCTGGCGCTCTTTATCGCCTTTGCCATCAAAGTTCCCATCTTCCCGTTTCATACCTGGCTGCCCCTGGCGCACGTGGAAGCCCCCACCGCTATCAGTGTGATCCTGGCCGGGGTGTTATTGAAAATGGGGACGTACGGATTACTCCGTATTTCCTTTCCGATTCTGCCGGAAGGGACCCTGTGGTTTGCCTTTCCGATGGCAGTGCTGGGCGTGATCAATATTATTTACGGAGCGATGTGTGCCATGGCTCAAAAGGATATTAAGCGGCTGGTCGCCTATTCTTCGATTAATCATATGGGGATCGTATTGCTGGGCATGGCGGCCATGACCAAAGCGGGGATGAGCGGCGCCATCTTCCAGATGTTCAACCACGGCACGGTGACAGCAATGCTGTTCTTGAGTGTGGGCGTCATTTACGATCGCGCGCATCATCGGGAGATTGACGGATTTGGCGGATTGGCTTCCAGGATGCCAATCTACTCGGGAATTGTGGCAGTGGCGTTTTTTGCCGGATTGGGGCTGCCCGGATTGTCCAGTTTCATCAGCGAAGCCATGTCGTTTATCGGCGCATTTCCGGTCTATACCACTCTGACTATTATTGCAACCCTGGGTATCGTTCTGAACGCAGGGTATTTTCTGTGGGCATTCCAGCGTATTTTCTTCGGCGAACTGAATGAAAAGTATGCAGACATCGCCGAGATTAACGGCCGGGAATTATTCACGCTGGTGCCGCTGGCCGCGATTATTATCTTTCTGGGAGTGTATCCCATGCCAGTCCTGGGTCTGTTCGATACCACCGTGAACCAGCTCCTGGATCTGCTCCATTTCGGAACCGCAGTGTCGATGTACTAAGCGAAGTATAAAAACGTCTTGACGGTATCATGGATATTCAAAACAATCTGACCAGCCTCCAATATTATATACCCGAACTAATCCTGATTTTCTTTATTCTGTGTATAATCATCGTGGATCTGATTCTGAAGAAGAAAGACTCCGGAAAAACCGGGTATGTGGCGCTGATTGGGGGGATTGTTGTCTTCCTGGCACTGCGGTTTGTGGATGTCACGCCCCGCAGTCTCTTTTTCGAGACGCTGGCACTGGACCCGTTTGCGAAATTCTTTAAGGTTATTGTGCTCGTTGCAACTGTGTTTGCCATCGGGATGTCGCTGAGAACCAAAGAACTGTACGATTCCAGATATGGTGAGTATTATGCCCTGATTTTTTCGATGGTGCTGGGGATGCTGCTTTTAGTCAGTGCCATCGATTTACTGATGATTTATCTCTCCCTCGAGCTGGTGAGTATCACCTCTTTCATCCTGGCAGGATTCCTGAAAAATCAGCGCCGTTCTAACGAAGCAGCGTTAAAATATGTGATTTACGGCGCCGTTTCCTCAGGGCTTATGTTGTACGGGTTTTCTCTGCTGTTCGGGCTCACCGGCACCACGAAAATTCTGGAAATCCATCAGGTTCTGTTGATGGCGAATCCCAATCCGATGACCCTTATTGTGGCCATTCTGTTAATTCTCGCCGGATTTGGATACAAAATCTCATCAGTGCCATTCCATTTCTGGACGCCGGATGTGTACGAAGGAGCACCAACCCCCATCACGGGGTTTCTTTCCGTGGCGCCGAAAGCGGCCGGATTTGCCGTTTTGATTCGATTTTTTAACGTCGCTCTGGTGGGCAATACCACTCCCAATATGGACGAGTGGGTTGTGTTGTCTGAACTGCCCTGGCCCCAGATCCTGGCCGCCATCTCTGCCATGAGCATGTTCCTGGGGAATCTGGTCGCCATTAAGCAGGAAAACATAAAACGGATGTTGGCCTATTCCAGTATTGCCCACGCCGGGTATATTCTGATGGGCGCAGTGGTCTTGAATCAGGAAGGCCTTTTTGCCATGCTGTATTATCTGCTGGTCTATCTGTTCATGAATCTCGGTGCATTCCTGGTGGTAATTATGATCTCCAATACTTATGGAACAGAAACCATAGAAGAGTATCGGGGACTGGGATTCAGGATCCCCTACGTGGGCGTGGTGATGGCTATTTTTATGTTCTCCCTGACCGGTATACCTCCCACTGCCGGATTCATCGGAAAGTTTTTTCTGTTCAGCGCACTCATTAGTGCCGGAAGTCAATTCTACTGGCTGGCCCTGGTCGGCATTATCAATTCGGTGATTTCATTTTATTATTATGCCCGGGTGGTCAAGATGATGTTTCTGGAAGACGCACCCGCCTCTCTGGAAATAAAACAGGATCACCCGTGGATGACGGCGTTATTGACATTGCTGGTCATTCCGACCCTGGTGCTCGGCATCCCCTGGGATGCTGTGGCACAATTCACTCTGAACTCGTTGCAGTTCTTTTAATCAAAACTGGCATGATCTTCATGTGTAAACGCATCAGCCTTGCCCGGTGCCATGACTAGCACCCTGGATCCGAAACCGGTGTCCGAATCCCGAGTGGAGACTGTGGAACTGGTCTTGCCGAACGATACCAATCCCCTGGGGACTATGTTAGGCGGGCGGGTCATGCATCTGATTGATATCACCGGGTCCATCGCCGCCCTGCGCCACGCCCGGAGGCAGGTGGTCACTGCCCACATGGATGATCTCAGCTTTCATCATCCCATCAGGCTGGGACACTTTATTATCCTGCAGGGTTCGGTGAATTTTGCAGGCACCACATCCATGGAAGTCGGGGTGAAAGTCCTGTCAGAGGATCCGCTCACAGGAGCGCAGGTGCACACCAGCTCGGCGTATCTGACATTTGTGGCGGTAGACAAGGAAGGGAATCCGGTGGACATTCCGCCCCTGCTTCCGGAGACTGATGAAGAACGGCGGCGATACGAAGCAGCCATACAACGCAGAGAAGCGAGATTGACCCAGCGAAAAAAGAGTTGATAAATCCGTGCGAGAGAAATAAATTTTTTCTCTTTTAATTAATGGATAAAATAGGAGAAGAAAATCGGAGAGTTCCTGGTAATATGCTGCGAAATCAAGAGTTGCCACCCAGAAAGAAAAGCACCATCTTTCTCCTTCCACTCGAATGTTTAACATGCCCCTTCCTATTTTTAAAATCCGCTGTTTTCAGTTCCTCCGGGAAGCGTTCTCTCATTTGATAACCGGGCAAAAGTTAACTACTTAACACAGACGGATCATCCAATGGTATCGAACTTTTTTATCGGCAGAAATTCGCAAAACCAACAGGCCTGGGGACTTCGTATCCTTGAAATTCTCCTGATACTCAGTTGTATCATTTTCTACGTTCCCACCCTGGTTGCAGCACCACAGCTACACGCACAACAGGCGGAAGTGGCTCAGCAGGAAACCCAACACGAGGCTGCCCAGGAGCACGGCAGCGCCGAATACGGAGACGAGCACGGCGGGGAACATGTCGATATCGGTGCCATCCTGCCGGTCTGGAGCGTCATTCCTTTTATCGGGATTCTTCTTTCTATCGCTATTTTTCCCCTGGTGGCCCCCCACTGGTGGCACCGCCATTTTCCCAAAGTCTCGGCAGCCTGGGCACTCATTTTTGCCGCACCGTTCCTTATTGTATACAAAGATCTTGCATTCCATGAAATTGTGCATATTTATTTCACTGATTACTTTCCCTTTATCATTCTGTTGTGGGGGTTATTTACGGCAGCCAGCGGGATCTTTATTCAGGGGACAATGAAAGGGTCACCAGTTGTCAATACCACCCTCATTCTCATCGGCACTTTCTTTGCCTCCTGGATTGGCACGACCGGGGCGGCCATGGTGATGATTCGCCCGCTGTTGCGGAGTAATAGCGAACGGAAATACAAGGTGCATACGGTGGTCTTCTTCATTTTTCTGGTGGCGAATATCGGAGGCTCCTTGACGCCGCTCGGAGATCCACCTCTCTTTCTGGGATTTTTGCATCATGTTCCCTTCTTCTGGACAACGCTGAATCTTCTTCCCCACATGCTCTTTGTGGTGGCGATTTTATTAGTTATTTATTTCATAATGGATACCCTGCTTTACAGAAAAGAAGATATCGATTCCATGGAAATACCGCGAGAGAAAAGGGAACCTATTCGGATTCTGGGTGCCCATAATTTGTTTTTTCTGGCAGGGATCATGGGGGCTGTACTCATGAGTGGCCTCTGGCGTCCGGGCGAGGTGAACATTCTGGGGGTTCATGTGGGTATCCAGAGTTTAACCAGAGACGGCTTGATCATTCTCATGGGATTGCTTTCTCTGGCGACCACCCGGGAAGAGATTCACAAAAAGAACGAATTCTCCTGGTTCCCCATCAAGGAAGTCGCATATTTATTTGCCGGCATTTTTATGACCATTATTCCGGCCATTGCTATTCTGCGGGCCGGTACCGAGGGGGTCTTCGCATTTATTATGCAGGCCATGGAAACGCCCACGCACTATTTCTGGATCACCGGATCCCTCTCCGGATTTCTGGATAACGCGCCCACCTATCTCACGTTTTTTAACACGGCTCTGGGGAATTTCTTTGCCGGGATGCCGGAAGCCCAGGCCGTGGCGAGACTCATCGCCGAACAGGAAATCTATCTGGTGGCCATTTCCATCGGAGCGGTATTCTTCGGAGCGTTCACCTATATCGGAAATGCTCCGAATTTTATGGTGAAATCCATTGCGGAGGAACAGGGGATTAATATGCCCAGTTTCTTCGGGTATATGATAAAATATTCAATCATTATCCTGTTCCCTGTGTTTATCTTAGTGACGCTGGTGTTTTTAACTTAAACCGAATAATGAGATGGCTATGAAATTATACGAAATCGTAATACAACATAAACCTGAAATCGCTCTTGCATTTCTCAAAGGATTGGTGTTCGGTCGGAATAAAAATGAGCAGTTGTTTCCGTGCGCGGCGTGTAATATCAGCACGGCGCATCTGAAAAAACACATCGCGAATCGCCTGGGATTGTCCGGAAAATATTCGAATTTTGTGGTGGAAGCCTCCCTGTTGGAACCGGTGACAGAGGGGATAAAGGAAGTGGCATCCGACCTCCACATCGAGCTCCATGAAGTACATGAGGTGACGGGGCTGCGGTTCGATTTCAAGGTAAATATTTTCAATGAAGAGATTGCGGAAAAAGCCAAGCAGATCATTGAACAGCGTGATGACGAGATTCAGCTGCATGGATACGAACCGAAAGAGGTAGTCCATGATGAGGCAGAGGGTGCGGAGCTCTATGCGCCTGAGCATGATTATGAACTGCGCGGGAAGGGAACAGTGGAAGGACCGTTTCATAAGGTGAAGGCTCTCCATGATCAATTAGATGCAATCGATCAGGTGGAATGCAGCAAAATGGCGCTGCTTATCGCGGAGAATTCATAACCCGACTGCTGGGGGAGACCATAAAAGATTGTTGGAGAAGATATCGGATGCGCCTTCTGTCTGCGAGGCGTGAAATAATCGTTCGGTGTGTGAACTTTCTCCGGATTGTCGGGTTAGAAGCACAAAAGCAGGATATGTCTAATCATAGACAAATAGAGGCAAAAGTCCTATGAGTTTTGTTGCGACAGATGTCGATAATCTGTATCGCCAGATGGAGGAAAAGTTACAGAAAGTCGTCCCGCCGGCTGAACTCCGCTATAAAGCCGAATTAGCGTATGAAATATTGGAGTTGAAGCAGCAGCGGAATGCAGTGATTCTGGGGCATAACTATATGGAGCCGGCCCTGTTCCATACCGTGCCGGACATCACCGGAGATTCGCTGGGTTTGAGCCGTGAGGCATCACAGACCGAAAAAGATATTATTGTGTTCTGTGGAGTAAAATTCATGGCGGAGACAGCGAAAATACTGAATCCGGAGAAGACCGTGCTCATTCCCTCCCCGAAGGCCGGCTGTTCTCTGGCAGAGAGTATCACTGCGGCGGATGTGCGTCAGTTACGTGCAAAATATCCGGGAGTACCGGTGGTCACCTACGTGAACACCTATGCGGACGTGAAGGCGGAAAGCGATGTGTGTTGTACCTCCAGCAACGCCAGGGCCGTGGTTGAATCGCTGGACTCTGATCAGGTTATCTTCCTTCCGGATGAATACCTGGCCGGAAACGTTGCCCGGGAGACCGGAAAATCCATTATTTTCCCCACCAGATCGCCAAAACCGGCCAGTAAAAATAACAATGGAATGCAGTACGATCTTATCGGATGGCACGGGCGATGTGAAGTCCATGAGCAATTCACTGTCAAAGATATTGAAAATATCCGTTCCCAGTTTCCCGAAGTGGTGATCCTGGCTCATCCGGAATGCAGTGTGGAAGTAGTGGAAGCCGCGGATTTCTCTGGCAGCACTTCAGCCATGATTCAATACGTAGAGGATGTGGACGCCGACAAATACCTCCTGTTAACCGAGTGCAGTATGGGAGACAATATTGCTGCGGAGAATCCCCACAAAGAGATGTTACGGCTCTGCAGCGTCCGCTGCCCGCATATGAACGAAATCACCCTGGAAATGACCAGAGATGCCCTGATACACACCCAGTACGAGGTTCAGGTGCCGGAAGAAATCCGGATACGGGCGAAACGTGCGGTGGATCGGATGCTCGAGATCGGATAACACGGATGTCTTTCTTCTGCCAAACCCGTTAGAATTCTCCTCTCATTGAGACGTGAGCGCCGGTTTGATGCCAGCCAAATCGGCGTTGAATTATGGAGGCGGGCACCAGGTGAACCATGCCAATCGCCACAGAAATCGTATAATTCTTTGCCTCCGGATTTCTGATATAGTCCTCCTTCCGCTGAATCGCTTGACATTCCCCCTTCCACGGAATATATTCTCCGATCTTTTTCACAACAACCTGGCTGGGAAGAAATAATGAATTAATCTTAATCCGGTGTATTCGATGAGTTTTTCATGATAGAGAAAATTAGATTTCTATGTCTATAGACTGGCAACCTGTAAGAGAGTATATTCAATCGGCGGACCGTCTGGTGCTGACCACCCATGTCAGTCCGGATGGCGATGGGATTGGTTCGGAGATAGCGCTCTACTATTTTCTGAAACAGATGGACAAGACAATTCATATTGTCAATCCATCCGTGACTTCGAGAGAGTATCAGTTTCTGGATCCGAACGGGGTGATTCGGGTGTACGACAGAGAACGACATTTACACCTGCTGCAAAATGCCGACCTCTTTATGATTCTGGATATCGGCTCTTTTACTCGCTTACGGGAGCTCGGGAAAGATATTCATGCAAGTAAGGGAACAACCCTGTGCATCGATCATCATCCCCATACCGAACACGGTTTCGATCACGAGATCATCGATGAGGAAGCGGCAGCCACCGGGATGATGATTTACGAGCTGATCAAATCCATGGATCGTTCTGCCATTGATTTCAATATTGCCCAGGCGCTTTACTGCGCTTTGATGACCGATACAGGCTCGTTTCGTTTTAACAATACCACACCGGAAACCCATCAGGTCGCCAAAGAGCTGCTGGAATACGGAGTGAAGCCCTATGTGGTCTACCGGAATGTGTATGAGTCGTATTCCCTTGAGCGTATGAAACTGCTTGGGAAGATCATCGAGAACCTGCAGTTCACAGAAGATCGGCACATCGCCTATTTCCCGGTCACACTGAAAATGCAGCAGGAGGTGGGAGCCGAACCGGAAGATATTGAGGGATTTTCGGATTTCATTCGAAGCCTGGGAGATATAGAGATCGCGGTGATGTTCCATGAAGTTTCTCCGAAGAAAACGCGGGTGAATTTTCGCAGTAAAGGGAAGGTCGTCATCAATACCGTTGCGAAAAAGTTCGACGGGGGCGGCCATAAGTTTGCTGCCGGGGCTATCATCGAGAAGCCATATCAGGAGACGATTCCGGAAGTCATTCAGGAAGTACAGCGAACGATTGACGACTATTTTGAAAACAGACCATACCACAAAGCGGAGCGAGCAGTGCCATGAGTATTAGACCGGATCATTGGATAGAGAGAATGGCGAGAGAGCATGGTATGATTGAACCATTCGAGCGAGGAAATATTTCCAGAGATGTTATCTCCTACGGGCTCTCCTCCTATGGGTACGATCTGAGGGTGGCAGATGAATATAAAATATTCACGAACGTGAATAATTCAATCGTCGATCCGAAGGATTTTGATCCGCAGTCGTTTATCGATTTCCAGGGTGCGGTATGCATCATCCCCCCGAATAGTTTTGCATTAGCCCGGAGCATGGAGTACTTCCGGATTCCCAGAAATATCATGACCATTTGTGTGGGGAAATCTACCTATGCACGATGCGGAATCATTGTGAATGTGACTCCGTTCGAACCGGAATGGGAAGGGCACGTAACCCTCGAAATTTCGAATACCACTCCTCTGCCTGCGAAAATCTATTCCAATGAAGGTCTCAGCCAGGTGCTCTTCTTTGAAAGCAATGATGTATGCGAGATTTCCTATAGGGATAAACAGGGGAAGTATCAGTCGCAGCGCGGGATCACTCCGGCACGAGTCTCATAAGCGCAATAACGGCTCACATCCCTGTGTTGAAGGGATTTCGTGGGAACAGTCTGCATTCTGCTGAGTATATTGCTATGCTGTGGAGCCAGCAGAATCGTGCACGAAATACAATCGGAGAGTGTTGAGAAAACATGTGTCTGATACAAGGTGGTGCACGTGGCTTCGGTTGAGTATGGAGAGAAGATATACGCACAATGTATTCCGCTATTTGGACGGATATATTGTATATTTTCTTTGTCCCGAGGGATCCCGTTGGGGCGCCCTTCGAGCCAGAGGCTCTCCTTCGGAGCGGTCTTTGTCCCGTCGTCACGGGATCTCTTCGAGGCGTTTTCTAAATAGACTCAATCGGGAAAAAGGCAACTTGCAACCATACGATTTATCACCTATTTTTTCGATAGGTTTACTAACTGTAAAAGGACCTAGTACAGGATAGACAAGATGAAGATAACCGTTGCCAGACATGCCGGATTTTGCTTCGGAGTTCGGGACGCAGTGCAGCTTGCCAAAGATTCCGCACAGCAATACGGCCAGGTATATATGTTAGGTGATATAGTCCATAATGAGCGGGTTGTGCGGGAATTGGCAGAAACCGGAGTGCACGTGGTGGATTCGCTGGACGAGGTACAGGACGGGCCGGTACTGTTCCGCGCGCATGGGACACCGGTCGAAACTTGGGAAGCAGCGCAACAGCGAGATCTCCGGATCATCGATGCAACCTGTCCCCTGGTCCATGAAATTCATGAAGAAGTGCGGGCGATGGAACAAGAGGGGAGGCAAATATATATCATAGGTGACAAAGGACACGATGAAGTGGTGGGGATCATGAGTCAGGTGAAGAAACCGATTGTAATATCCACTCCTGAAGAAGCCCGGCAATTGCGAAAGAAAAAACGGGGGGGCGTGGTATCCCAATCCACTCAGATGGTAGAGAATGTACAGGAGATTATCAGTATTTTGATGATGAAGGTAAAAGATCTCAGGTTCGTAAACACCATCTGTCATCCCACCAGGCAGAATCAGGCAGAATTAAAGGAATTAGCAACGTCGAACGACGTGATGATCGTCATCGGTTCCTTCACGAGTGCAAACACCAAGCGATTGACCAGTATCGCCACCACGTTGAACGAGAATTCCTACCAGGTGGAGGGTGCTGATGACCTGAATCCTGAGTGGTTTGAGAATGTCCGGAGCGTGGGCGTTCATGCGGGCGCTTCCACTCCGGATTCTACCATCGAAGAAGTATTGGATCGTGTAAAGACCTTTTCCAAAGCATCTGTTTTGGAAGAGATGTAAGGAGTATCAGTTATGGAAAAAGGATCGTTTGAAGTGAAAGTAGGACTTGCCGAGATGTTGAAAGGTGGGGTCATCATGGACGTCACCAATGCGGAACAGGCGACAATAGCGGAAGAATCCGGTGCCGTTGCAGTGATGGCGCTGGAGCGCATCCCGGCGGATATTCGAGTCCAGGGCGGGGTTGCCCGGATGTCAGATCCTCAATTAATCCGGGAAATTCAAGCAGCAGTCTCTATTCCGGTGATGGCGAAATGTCGCATCGGTCATTTTGTGGAAGCCCAGATACTGGAATCCCTGGAGATAGATTTTATTGACGAAAGCGAAGTGCTTACCCCGGCGGATGAAGCGAATCATATCAACAAGCATGATTTCAGCATCCCGGTTGTGTGCGGCTGTCGAAATCTGGGCGAAGCCTTGCGGCGCATTGGGGAAGGGGCAGCGCTCATACGAACCAAAGGCGAAGCCGGAACCGGCAATGTGGTGGAAGCCGTCCGGCACATGCGGGCGGTGCAGAACGAGATTCATCGGCTCACAGTGCTGCGTGAAGACCAGTTGATGTCTGTATCCAGGGAATTAGGAGCACCGTATGAACTGGTCAAGCAGGTGGCCAAAATTGGAAAGCTTCCTGTGCCGAATTTCGCAGCCGGAGGTGTCGCGACTCCCGCTGATGCGGCAATGATGATGCAACTGGGGGCTGAAAGCTGCTTTGTGGGATCGGGTATTTTCAAATCTTCCGATCCGAAACATCGGGCGGAAGCCATTGTGCGGGCGGTCACCCATTATGATGATCCCGAGGAACTGGCACGCATCTCGGAAGGACTGGGGGAAGCCATGGTGGGAATTAATATCAGCGATATTCCTGCCGAAGAGCGATTAGCGGGCAGAGGCTGGTAAGCGTCACAATGCGGGTTGGAATTTTAGCCATTCAGGGGGCGTTCCGGAAGCACCAGGAGATGCTGGATCGGCTGGACGTCAGCCATCGACTGGTGCGGTACCCGGCTGATTTGACCGTCGACGCTCTGATCATTCCTGGCGGTGAGAGCACAACCATGACCAAGGTGCTGCAATCAGAACACTGGCTGGATGAGTTGCAGCGCTATGCCACGTCCCATCCCGTGTTCGGAACCTGTGCAGGGGCCATCCTGTTGGGTACCCGGGTCGATAGTGAGAAGGTCATTCCCTGGAACGTGATTGATATGACACTCACGAGAAATGCATACGGCCGTCAAATCAATTCATTCACCGCCCAGGTGACATTTCAGAATCATCGGAAAGCACATTCCGTCCCGGCGATCTTTATCCGTGCTCCACGTATCCTGACGACCGGCCCTGGTGTAGGTATCCTCGGGACCTTGCAGGGAGAACCGGTATTGGTGCAACAGGGATTGGCATTGGCTTCCACATTCCACCCGGAACTGACTGAGAGTACAGAAATACACAGTTATTTTATAAAGAACATCTGCCGGAGCGCATTCTCAACCGCTGCCCGGTACATCGGTAAGAGGTAGAGAAGGAGACCATAGTGAAATATACAATCCTGCCGCAGATCAATTCACCTCGGGATGTGAAGGCACTCTCACGTGAACAGCTGCCACAACTGTGTGAAGAATTACGCCAGTATATTATTCAGATTGTGGATCGGGTTGGAGGACATTTAGCTCCTACTCTGGGAGCGATTGAATTGACGGTCGCGCTCCACTATCTTTATGACACTCCTGCGGATAAACTGGTCTGGGATGTCGGTCATCAGGCGTACGCGCATAAAGTACTTACCGGACGGCGAGAGGGATTAAAAACTATCCGGCAACTGAATGGCCTGGCACCCTTCTGTCACCGGGAGGAGAGCGAGTACGATGCGTTCGGAGCAGGCCATGCCAGTACGGCCATTTCCGCCGCCCTCGGAATGGTAGCCGCCAGAGAGGTCCAGCGGAAAAATTATCGGGTGGCAGCGATTGTTGGTGATGGAGCTCTCACTGGAGGCTTGGCCTACGAAGGATTGAATAACGTTGGCACCATGCGCAAACAGCTGACCATTATCCTGAATGATAATGAGATGTCGATTTCACCGAATGTAGGTGCCATCCATCATTATCTGGCGAAAATTATCACGAATCCGCTCTATAATAAAATCCGGGATGAAATGTGGAATCTCACCGGGAAGTTACCCAGTGGTTCCCGACAGGTTCGTTATGTGGTGCGTAAGATGGAAGAGGGATTAAAAAACTTTCTGACTCCAGGCATCCTTTTCGATGAGTTGGGGATACGCTATTTTGGTCCTATCAAAGGGCACGATGTGCATGAATTGATTGACACGCTGGATGCGATAAAAGATATAAGAACCCCTGTGCTCATTCACGTATTAACGGAAAAGGGAAAGGGGTATCCGAACGTCGAAAGCAGTCCGGTTCGGTTCCATAGTGTCAAGGGTAAGGCTGCGAAGCAGTCGGCAGCGAATGCATTACCTAACTATTCAAACGTGTTTGGAGAAACCCTTATCCGGATGGCTGAAGAAGACGAGAGAATCGTTGCCATTACTCCGGCCATGCGGGAGGGATCCGGGCTGGTGGAGTACAGTGAAAAATTTGCGGATCGATACTTTGACGTCGGGATTGCCGAGGGGCACGCGGTCACGTTTGCCGGAGGACTTGCCGCGGAAGGAATGAAACCGGTGTGTGCGATCTACTCCACGTTCATGCAGCGTGCCTACGATCATCTCATTCATGATGTTGCCCTTCAAAAGTTGCCGGTGATCTTTTGCCTGGATCGGGCCGGAGTAGTGGGAGGCGATGGTGCAACCCATCAAGGCGCGTTTGATCTTTCCTATCTGTTACACGTGCCCAACATGGTGATCTCTGCTCCCAAAGATGGCAATGAATTGCGGGATCTCATGTATACAGCGAAACAATATAATGGAGGTCCCTTTACTCTTCGGTATCCCAAGGAATCGTGTGTGGCCTATGATCCCGATGCGGAACCAAACATCCTGGACATCGGCAGCTGGGAAGTGATCAACCCAGGAGAAGAAGTGATGGTTCTGGCGGTGGGGGCAACTGTACATCGTGCACAAATGGCCATCGAGGTTCTGTCCAGAGAAGGATATAATGCCGGATTGGTGAATATGCGATTCATCAAACCCCTGGATACTGAGATGTTGAGGACAATCGTAAAACAATATTCACATCTCGTGACGCTCGAGGAAAATTCACAGATAGGCGGGGCCGGGAATTATATTCTCCAGTATATCCAGGAGAATTATCCAGGGACAGTTCGGATGACGAATCTGGCCCTGCCTGATAAATTTATCGAACACGGATCGCGTAGTGAGGTACTGGACCGGGTCGGACTGTCGACCGGGCATATCACGGATAAGTTGAGACGGATCGCCGAATACGCCCAGCACACAACTGCGGAAGTCTCCTGAGTTCGCTTCCTTTCTCCTGGCTCCCGGACATTTGGCAGTTGAAGGATAGCCAAGAAGTTTGTACATCCTCGGGGAAAGTCTATCCCTGTTTGACTCACATCTCTTGATTAGAATCCCTTGTAATCTGTCCGTATACGACAGTTTTTGTGTTGTACACACTGCTCTGCAACACTCACGGGAAGTTACTGAATATGGAATGCTGTGTACATTTTTTGCTTCCGGAATTCAATAGTTAATGAGAGTGTTTAGAAAATATGGTTCTGGTCCAAGATGCTGAACCTAACTTATGTTTATTCTGGAGAGAACACATCTTCACAATTTATTGCGAGGGTTGGGCAGTGATATGTTCTGGTTTCTTTGTCCCGTCGTCACGGGATCTCTTTGCCGAAGGCCTCGAAGAGACTCC